>NZ_CEEDBP010000031.1:0-77529 GCF_979252845.1 Belnapia sp. AC561 | reverse complement strand
ACCGATAACTTCCTCCGTCTCTTCCCGAAGGCGGCCCGAGCCCCCGCAGCCGAGGATGGTGACGCGCAGCATGGGCTCAGGCCGCCTTCGGGAAGAGACGGAGGAAGTTATCGGTCGTCAGCGTCTCGACCTCGGCCGGGGTCAGGCCGCGGACCCCCGCCAGCACCTTGGCGGTATGCGCCACATAGGCCGGCTCGCAACGCTTCCCGCGCAGCGGCACCGGGGCGAGATAGGGGCTGTCGGTCTCGACCAGCAACCGGTCGGCGGGCACCTCCGCGGCGATGGCGCGGATCTCCGGCGACTTCGGGAAGGTCAGGATGCCGGAAAAGGATAGGTAGCCGCCCATCTCCACGGCCTGGCGCGCAAGATCGGCGCCGGAGGAGAAGCAATGCAGCAGGAAGGCGAAATCGCCGCCTGCGTCGCGCTCCTCCCGCAGGATGCGGATGATGTCCTCATCTGCCTGCCGCGCATGAATCGCCAGCGGCAGCCCGGCGGCGCGCGCCGCCCGGATATGCCGGCGGAAACCCTCCGCCTGCAGCTCACGCGGCGATTTGTCGTAGAAGTAGTCGAGACCGCTCTCGCCAATGCCGATGATGCGGGGATGGTCCGCCAGCGCGACCAATTCCTCGACCGTCGGCATCTCCCCTTCCCCGGCATTGTGCGGATGCACGCCGATGGTGCCCCAGACATCCGGGTAGCGTTCCGTCAGCGCCTTGACCGCCGGCGCCTGGGAGGCGCGCACCCCGATCGTGACCATCCGCCCGACCCCGGCGTTGCGGGCACGCTCGAGCAAGGCGTCGATCTCGGCCTCGGTGAAGTAATCGAGGTGGCAGTGGCTATCGACCAGCATCGTTTACGCCGTGACCTCGATCTTGCGGAACAGCGGTGCCGGCGGCGGCAGCATGGTGCCTTCCGGCAAGGGCTCCGCCAATGCGGCCAGCTGCCGCGCCTCGGCCGGCACGCCAAGCTGGTCCAGCATGGCGGCCATGGTGCCGGGCATGAAGGGCTGCAGCACCGTGGCAAAGATCCGCAGCGCGGTATGCAGGTGCCGCAGCACCACGGCCATGCGCATCAGATCGGTCTTCTTCAGCGCCCAGGGCTGCTGCCGGGTGATGTAGCCATTCGCCTCCCGCACCGCATGGAAGATCGTCTCCAGCGCGATGTGGTACTGCTGCGCGTCGAGCGACCTGCCCACCGCCTCCGGCAGCGCATCCAGCAGCGCGAAGAGCTCCGCATCCGCCTCGTTGCGCCCGGCTGCGATGGGCAGCTTGCCGTCGCAATTCCGCTGGATCAGCGACAGTGTCCGATTGGCCAGGTTCCCCAGCGTATCCGCCAGCTCGCCGTTCAGCCGCCCGATCATCGCCGACTTGGCGAAATCGCCGTCACTGCCGAAGGGCACTTCCCGCAGCAGGAAGTAGCGCACCGCATCCAGGCCGAATTCGTCGATCAGCGCGATGGGATCGATGACATTGCCCAGGCTCTTGCTGATCTTCTGCCCCTCGTTGGTCCACCAGCCATGCGCATAGACCCGCTTCGGCGGCGCGATGCCCGCCGCCTCGAGGAAGGCCGGCCAATAGATCGCGTGGAAGCGGACGATATCCTTGCCGACGAAATGCACATCGGCCGGCCAGAAGCGCCAGCGTTCGGCCCCGGTATCCGGATAGCCCGCCGCGGTGATGTAGTTTGTCAGCGCATCCAGCCAGACATACATCACATGCGCCGGGTCGCCCGGCACCGGCACGCCCCAGGTGAAGCTGGTGCGGCTGATGCTGAGGTCCTGCAAGCCGGATTTGACGAAGCTCATCACCTCGTTCCGGCGGGAGGCCGGGGCGATGAAGTCCGGGTTCCGCTCATAGAAGTCGAGCAGCCAGTCCTGCCACTTGGACAGCCGGAAGAAGTAGCTCGGCTCCTTCACCCAGGCGACCGGTGCGCCGCTCGGCGCATACTTCACCCCGTCGCGCTCGGTGAGCTCGTCCGGCCCATAGAAGGCCTCGTCGCGCACCGCGTACCAGCCCTCGTAGGCGCCGAGGTAGATCTCGTCGCGCGCGACGAGCTCCTGCCACAGCGCCTGGCAGGCCGCCTTGTGGCGAGGCTCCGTCGTGCGGATGAAGTCGTCGTTGGAGAAGCCCATGCGCTCCGCCAGGACGCGGAAGCTCTGGCTCACCTGGTCGGTGAAGGCCTGCGGGTCCATCCCGGCGTCCTGCGCCGCCTTCTCCACCTTCTGGCCATGCTCGTCGGTGCCGGTGAGGAAGAAGACCTCATGCCCGTCCAGCCGCTTCCACCGCGCCAGCACATCGGTGGCGAGCGAGGTATAGGCATGGCCGATATGCGGCTTGTCGTTGACGTAATAGATCGGGGTGGTCAGGTAGGTCGTGGGCATCGCTGCTTCTTTCAGCGGACGGAGAGCATCCCGAGGCCACTCAGGACGGCCTGCTTCCGGTCGAGGTTCAACCGCTCCGTCTCATCCGCGAGGCGGCCGAGCTTTTCCCACAGGGTGGACCACTCGGCAAGCGAACGCCCGGCGGTCCAGGGCGCGGGCACCCCACCCCGCGCCGCCGCCCGCAGCCCCGCCGCCAGCGCCCGGCGCAGCAGCGCCATGAAGGTCGTCAGCGCCGCGGCATCCCGCCGCGTGGTCACCCGATCGGCGATGTCATGCACCCGCCGCGGATCGAGCCGCGGCAGGCCGGCGAAGACTTCCTCCACCATGCCCTGCAGGGCCAGTCCCTCGCCCTCGGCCAGCAGCAGCGCCCGGCCCGGGCAGCCATCGGCGATACGCGCGAGCGCGATCCGGTCCGGCCCGCCCATCTCCGGCATCCAGCGGGTCAGCAGCCCCACCATCGCGGCCTCGGGCAGCGGCGCGAGGTCGAGCCGGCGGCAGCGGCTGCGGATGGTCGGCAGCAGCCGGTCCGGCGCCGCGCTGACCAGCAGCTGAACGGTGCGTGGCGGCGGCTCCTCCAGCGTCTTCAGCAGGATATTCGGCACCACCTCGCGCTCGGCCCGGTCGAGCTCATCGACCACGACCACGCGCCAGCCGCCCTCCGCCGCGGTCATCGCCATGAAGCGCACGGCGGCCCGGGCATCCTCGGCCCGCAGCACCTCCTTCTTGCCCTTCTCGCCGGTATTCGGCGCCATGGTGAAGAGGTCCGCATGCGCGGCGGCGGCGACCCGGCGGAAGACCGCATGGCTTTCGGGCAGAAACAGCGGCGTCTCCCCTGGCGGGCTCGGCGGCATCCCGGCCAGGAGCCAGCGGGCGAAGCGGAAGGCCAGCGTCGCCTTACCGACGCCGGTCGGGCCGGCGATCAGCCAGGCATGATGCATCCGCCCCGAAAGCGCTGCTTCCTCCAAGGTCCGGGCGGCATCGTCATGGCCGACCAGGTCGGCGGTCGTGCGCGGCTCGCTCATCGCCGGGCCTTGACCGCCTGCAGGATGGCGGCGGCGACGCCCTCCGGGCCATCCGTCGCATCGATCAGCACGCAGCGTCCCGGCTCGGCCGCGGCGATGGCCCGAAAGCCGTCGCGGATCCGGGCATGGAAGGCCGCATCCATGGCCTCGTAGCGATTGGCATCGCCCCGCGCGGCGGCCCGCGCCAGCCCTTCGGCGGCATCGATCTCCAGCACCAGGGTCAGGTCGGGCGCCAGCCCCTCCAGGGCCACCGCCGCCAGCGCGTCGAAGACCGCGCGCGGCACGCTCTGGCCGAAGCATTGATAGGCCAGGGTCGAATCGGCGAAGCGGTCGGAGACCACCCAGATCCCCGCCTCCAGCGCCGGCCGGATGGTCCGCGCCACATGCTCCCGCCGGGCGGCGAAATGCAGCATGCATTCGGCCACGCCATCCCAGGGCCCCTCGCCCAGCAGCACGCGGCGGATCGCCTCCGCCCCGGGCGCCCCGCCGGGCTCGCGCGTGCGCAGCACCGGAATGCCCTCGGCCGCCAGCGTCCGGGCGAGCCGCCGCGCCTGGGTGGACTTGCCCGCCCCCTCGCCGCCCTCGAGCGTGATGAAGCGGCCGCGCGCCATCAGCTGCCGGCGAACCAGCGGCCGATCACCGCCGGGATGCGCGGCAGCAGCCCGAGCCGCTCCACATCGGCCCCGGCGAAGAGCTCATGCTCCGCCCCCGCCATGCCCTGGCCGGAGACGACCAGCGCCCCGAGCTTCTGCCCCTTCAGCACCGGCGCCGCGACCGGCTGGTCGTAGCGCACCCGCACCTGCATCCGCTGCCGCCACGCCTTCGGCATGGTCACCACCAGGTCGCGCCCGCCGACCAGCGGCACCGTCGGCTTCTCGCCCAGATGCACCGGCACTTCCTGCACCACCTCGGCGGCGCGGAAGAGCACGACATTCTCGAATTCGCGGAAGCCCCACTCCATCAACCGCTCGCTCTCCTCGCCACGCGCCTTCATGCTGGGCAGGCCGTTGAAGACCAAGATGAGGCGGCGGTCGCCGCGCTTGGCGCTGGCGGTCAGGCCATAGCCGGCCTCCTCGGTATGGCCGGTCTTGAGCCCATCGGCGCCGGGCACCTTGGACAGCGCGGGGTTACGGTTCTCCTGGGTGATGCCGTTCCAGGTGAAGCTGCGCTCGTTGTAGTACTTATAGTAGTCCGGGAAGTCGGTGATGATCCGCCGCGCCAGGGTCGCCAGATCGGCGCAGGTCATGCGGTGCTCCGGGTCGGGCCAGCCGGTCGCGTTGCGGAAATTGCTGCTGGTCAGCCCGATCTCCTTCGCCTTGGCATTCATCGCCTCGGCGAACTGCTGCTCGGAGCCCGAGATCCCTTCCGCCAGCACCACGCAGGCATCGTTGCCCGACTGCACGATGACGCCGCGGATCAGCGATTCGACCGGGATCGTACTGCCGATCTGGACGAACATCTTGCTGCCCTGCATCCGCCAGGCGCGCTCGCTGACCGGCAGCTCCTGGTCGAGCTTCAGCCGGCCGGCCTTCAGCATCGAGAAGACCATGTACATGGTCATCAGCTTCGACATCGAGGATGGCGGCATCCGCTCATCGGCATTCTTGCTCAGCAGCACCTCACGGGTATCGGCATCGATGATCAGCGCCTGGCGGGCGATGGTATCGAAGGGGCCGAGCGGCGTGGTCGCCGGCGTCGGCGCCGGGCCCGCCGGGACGCGCGGAGCGCCGGGGCGCGGTGCCGCCGGACGAGACTGCGCCATGGCCGGCATGCTGATGGGCAGGCTGGCGGTGGTCAGCGCCGCGGCGGCCGGCAGCAGCAGGCTGCGGCGGCCGGCACCCGCAGTAGTGGATCCCGATTGGGCAGGGCGGGATGGCATGGCTGGCGAACTCCGGTGGGCGGCTGCATCGCATAAGGCGCCGCAGCATAGCCGCTCAAGGGCTTGTGCGCAGGAGGAGAATTGAAACCCGCCGGGCCTTTGCCGGCAGGTGTTGCGACGCTGTGGCTACTCGACCAGCAGCCGCGCCTCGGGCAGCCCGGCCTGCAGCACGGCGCCCAGGGCGCGATCGGCCGCCTCCAGGTTCTGGTAAGGCCCGAGCCGCACCCGGAACTGCGGCTGCCGCCCGACCCCGAAGGGCTCGACCCGCGCCTGCAGCCCGGCCAGCCGTGCTGCCTGGCGTTGGGCCAGGTCGCGGCGGAAGAAATTCCCCGCCTCGATCAGCAGGCGCCCTGGCCGGGCTGAGCCCATCGTCGCCTGCTCCGGCAGCGGGTCGGGCGGCAGCGCCGGGTCGCTCTCGGCCACCGTCTCCGCCTGGATCCGCGCCGGAGCCTGGCGGATGCGCTGGCTGTCGCGTGCCCCGGGCAAGGGCGCCAGGGCTTCGGTCTCCACCGCCGCCCGCGGTACCGCCGCCATGGCCGGCCCGCTGGCCTCCGCACTCGGCAGTGCCCGCGCCAGGGCTTGGCTCGGCGCCGCGTCCACCCGGATGCGCACCTGCGCCGCACCACCAGCCGGGATCTCGAGAAGCTGCGCCGCCCGCGGCGACAGGCCGAGGATCCGCCCCGGCTGCACCGGCCCGCGGTCGTTCACCCGGATCCGCAGTTCCCGCCCGTTCTCCAGGTTCTGGACGGAGAGGATGACCGGAAGCTGCAAGGTGCGATGCGCCCCCACCAGCCGGTCCGGGTCGAAGACCTCGCCATTGGCGGTCCGCCGGCCGCGCCCGCCGCGGGGCAGCACCGTGGCGATGCCGCTCTCGTCCAGCCCGAAATCCTCCTTCGGATAGGACCAGACACCGCCCATGACATAGGGCTGGCCGAGCATGTAGCGCGCCGCCGGCTGGGACGGTGGTGCGGCCGGCCGGTTGCAGCCGGCCGCCAGCAGCGCCAGCAGCAGCGCCGCCATCCCGGCCGCCGGCTGCCTCACCCGAAGTTATCCGAGAGCAGCCCGACCGCCAGCGCGTAGTTGATCGGCGGATTGTAGCGCCGGATGACGCGGAAATTCTGATGGCAGAGGAAAAGCTGTCCATTCCCGTTGCGCGGCAGCACCACCGCGGTCTCGATCTCGGAGGTCGGCAGCGGCCCGCCATCGGCCCGGCGGAAGCCCTGGCGGCTCCAGTCGCGCAGCGGCCGCTTGGTCTCGGTATCGGCGCGTTCCGGGTCGAAGCCCGGCGGCGGCTGCACCGCCTGGCCCCAGGGCTCCTCGTCCCGCCAGCCGCTGCGGGCCAGGTAGTTGCCGATCGAGGCCAGGGCATCGGCGCGGCTGTCCCAGATGTCGCGCCGCCCGTCGCCATCGAAATCCACCGCCAGTCGCTCGAAGTTGGACGGCATGAACTGCGGCTGCCCCATGGCCCCCGCCCAGCTCCCGCGCATCCGTGCCGGGGTGACATGGCCACCCTCGAGCACCCGCAGCGCGGCGATCAGCTCGGTGCGGAAATAGGCCGAGCGGCGGCCGTCCCAGGCCAGCGTCGCCAGCGCCTCGATCACCCCGAAGCCGCCGGTATTGGTGCCGAAATTCGTCTCCATCCCCCAGATGGCGACGATCACCCGCGGGTCCACGCGGTAGCGGGTGCCGATGGCCGAAAGCAGGCTGCGGCTTTCGCCGTAGTTGCGCCGGCCATTGTCGATCCGGGTCTGGGAGACGATGCGGTCGCGGTACTGCTCCCAGCTCAGCGAGCCCTCGGGCTGCTTGCGGTCCAGCTCCAGCACCCGGTCGTTCGGCCGGACGCCGGTCAGCGCCCTTTGCAGGGTACCGGCGGAGACCCCGGCACGCCGGGCATCGGCCCGGACCCCGTCGAGGAAGCCATCGAACCCCCCGGCGGCGGCCATTGCGGGGGTGGCCACCAAGGCCGCGGGAATCGTCAGGAACAGGCGGCGATCGAGCATGGCGGACAGGTGCCATGGCCCCGGCCCCACTGCAACCACCACGTGCGGGTCTTGGAAGCACCGCCCAGGATGCTTAGGATCGCCCGACTTGAACAGTCGACTTACCTTGGGGAAACGCCATGGCCGCCGTCACCGAAACCATCGCCGCCTATTGCGCCTCGCTCGATTTCGCGACCCTGCCGCCCGAGGTGCAGGAGCGCACCCGCTACCTAGTGCTCGACCTGGTCGGCAACATCGTCCGCGGCCGCCACGATGCGGAAAGCACCCCGGCCCTGCTTGCCATGGTCCGCGCGCTGGGTCTCGCCGCCGGCGGCTCTGCCGTGCTGGGCGACAGCGCCCGCTATACCCCGGCCGGTGCTGCGTTGCTGAATGGCGCCCTGGCCCATAGCCTGGACTTCGACGACACCCATGCCGCCGGCACCCTGCACCCGGGCGCCCCGGTCATTCCCGCCGCGCTGGCCGCCGCCGAGATGGTTGGCGCCGATGGCCGCACCGTGCTCTCGGCCATCGTCGCTGGCTACGAGGTGACCTGCCGCCTCGCGCTGGCCCTGCCCGGCGGCGACCACTACGACCGCGGCTACCACCCGACCGCCACCTGCGGCGCCTTCGGTGCCGCCGCCGCCGCCGCCCGGGTCTTCGGCCTGGATGCCAAGGGCACGCAGGACGCCTTCGGCATCGCCCTGTCCCAGGCCGCCGGCAGCCTGCAGTTCCTCGCCAATGGTGCCTGGACCAAGCGCTTCCAGGTCGGCTGGAGCGCGATGAATGGCCTCGCCGCCGCCACCCTGGCGCGCGAAGGCTTCCGTGGCGCCGCCGAGGCCTTCGAAGGCAAGGCGGGTTTCCTCCGCGCCTATGCGCCGAACCCGACGCCCGAGCGCGCCCTGCAGGGCCTCGGCCATCAGTTCGAGCTGATGAACACCGCGGTGAAGCCCTATCCCTCCTGCCGCTACGGCCATGCCTCGGTCGATGCCGCCATCGCGCTGCGCGCCGAGCTGGACCTGAAGCCGGAGGAGATCGAGTCCGTGACCATGGGGCTGCCGAACAAGGGCATGCTGCTGGTCGGCGCCCCGCTGGCCTACAAGCAGAACCCGCAGAATGTCGTCGATGGCCAGTTCAGCGGGCCCTTCGTCGTCGCCTGCGGCCTAGTGCATGGCCACATGGGCTGGGACAGCTATGCCCACCTGACCGATCCGGTGGTCCGCTCCATCCTGCCCAAGGTGAACTGCGTGGAGGACCCGGAGGTCCAGGCCCTGTTCCCCGAGTACATGTCCGGCAAGCTCACCGTCCGTGCCCGCGGCCAGGATCATGTCCGCATGATCCGCATCGCCAAGGGCGAGCCGGAGAACTTCCTGACCGAGGCTGAGCTGCGCGCCAAATTCCACGGCCTGGTGGATGCGGTGCTCGGCCGCGACCGGGCGATCCAGCTGGCCGATGCGGTCATCGGCCTCGAGCGTTCGGGGGATGTGAATGCGCTGATGCGGCTCGGTGCACCGCTGATGGCCGCCCGCCTCGCCGGCGAGTAGGCACGGAAAAGGCCGGGGAGGCATCGCCTCCCCGGCCTTTTCAGAACTGCGGCGAGGTCAGAAGGAAATCGAGAGCGACAGCGCCCCGAAGATGAATTCCTTCTTCTGGCCGACATACTCCTTGCTGCGGAAGTCCTGGGTATAGGCCAGCCGCACATTGTGCCAGAAGACCGCCCCGCCGAGTTCCAGGTCGCCGACGAAGGGCCGGTGATCGACCGAGCGGCTGTCGCGGTAGGTATTGCCATCCAGGGTGATGTCCCGCGCCACCGCACGGCCGCCCGCCCCGGCGAACAGGTACCAGCCGAAGCCCTCGCCCACCGGCGCTGGGCTATCGGCGATGGTCGGGCGGATGCGCGGCGCGCCGAAGTCACGGTCCAATCCCTGGCCAATCCGGACGCGGGCGCCGAGCCCGGCATAGGTCTGGATGGTGCCCGCCGACAGGGTCAGGGTCGGCAGCGCATCCACCGCCAGCCCGGCCGGCAACGCCAGCAGCTGTTCCCGCCAGGTCCGGTCATAGGTCAGGTTGAAGACAGGCTCGTCATGGATCTGGTAGTTCCAGCCCCGGGCCTGCCGGTCGCCGATCAGCGAATGGACGATGTCCTGGGTCTGCCGGGCGAGCGAGGTCGGCCCGACCACGCCGAAGGTGAAGCTGAAGCGATCGAGCGTGGTCTGCGTCCGCCGGTCGAGCGAGACCTCCCCGTACAGTAGCCCGGCATAGGGCCGGTCGCGCGGATCCGGGTCGCGCAGGCGCTTGTTGATCGGCGTGTACATGTTCTGGCCGAGCGCGAAGCCCCAACGGCTGCGGGCCGGGCCGAACAGCTCCGCCAGCGCCCGGTCGAGCGAGGCCATGGGCCCCGGCAGCTGGTCTTCCGCCGAGCTGTAGGAGAAGCGGGCGCCGTTGGTATAGAAGCGGTCCGTATTGCGACCATAGGTATCGTTCTCGGAGACGATGCTGACCGCGGCGCGCCGATCGGGCGCCGGCAGGTCCTGCGCCAGCGCGGGGCCGGCCGCGAGCAGGCCGAGAGAAAAGGCAAAGGCAGCGGTTCGGGTCATGGCATCCTTCCCCATCAACCGCCAATTCGGTCAGGTCCGGTGACCCAATGTTAGCGGAGGATTCAGTCTTAGGTCTATTCCGCCGGCTGTGACAGCGGCGTGATCACAAGCCCGTTGGGCCCGGTCCGCCGTGGCGCGGCAGGGCGGTTCCAGCCCTGCCGCACGCGTGGTAGGACCGGCCCCAGGGATGGGTGGCCGAGCGGTTTAAGGCACCGGTCTTGAAAACCGGCGTGGGTGCAAGCCCACCGTGGGTTCGAATCCCACCCCATCCGCCAGCAGGCGCCCTTACCCCACCTGGCCGCGCGGCAGTTCCCGCTCGACCACCCGCGCCAGCAGCGCCGCCCCATAGGGGATCGCCTCGTCGTTGAAGTTGTAATGCTGGTTGTGGACCGAGGCGCTGTCGCCATTGCCCACATGCAGATAGGCGCCGGGCACCTGCTGCATCATGAAGCTGAAATCCTCCGAGCCCATGCCCGGCTGGTTGGTCCGCGTGACCTTGTCCTCGCCGACCAGCTCGGCCGCCGCCGCGGCGAAGCGTTCGGTCTGCTCCGGCGCATTGACGGTGGGGGCGAAGATCAGCCGGAAGTCCAGGCGGGCGGTGGCGCCGAAGCCGGCCGCGACCCCCTCGGCCACCCGCTGCAGGCCGGTCTCGATCTGCACCCGCGCCTTGTCCGAGAAGAATCGCGCGGTGCCCGAGATCGTCGCGAATTGCGGGATGATGTTGTAGGCATCGCCGCCCGAGATCTTGGTTACGCTCACCACCGCCGTATCCATCGGCGAGACGGTGCGGGAGACGATGCTCTGCAGCGCCGCGGTGATGTGGCAGGCCGCCAGCACGGGGTCGATCCCCGCCTCCGGCCGCGCCCCATGCGAGCCCTTCCCTTCCACGGTGATGTCGAAGAAGGCGCCGCCGGCCGCGGTCGGCCCGCTCCGGATGGCGTATTGCCCGACCGGCAGGCCCGGCCGGTTGTGCATGGCGAAGATCTGGTTGCAGGGGAAGCGCTCGAACAGCCCGTCCTTCAGCATGGCTAGGGCCCCGCCGCAGCCTTCCTCGCCCGGCTGGAAGATGAAATTCACCGTGCCGTTGAAGGCCCGGGTTTCCGCCAGGTAGCGCGCCGCGCCCAGCAGCATGGTGGTATGGCCGTCATGGCCGCAGGCATGCATCCGGCCGCCGGCGGTGCTCCGGTAGGGCAGGTCGTTGGCCTCCTCCATCGGCAGCGCATCCATGTCGGCGCGCAGGCCGATCGCCTGCTCCCCGTTGCCGGAGCGCAGCACGCCGACCACCCCGGTGCCGCCGACCCCGCGATGCACCTCGATGCCCCATTCCTCCAGCTTCCGCGCAACGATCTCCGCCGTGCGGTGTTCCTCCATCCCGAGCTCGGGATGCGCGTGCAGATCCTGGCGGATCGCGGCGAGTTCGCCCTGGACGCGAGTGATGGCTTCGAAGGCGGACATGGCGGCTCCTGCGGCGCGGGGGCCGGCAGGAGACAGGTTCGGGCGGCGGGAGACAAGGGGCCGCGTGGCACCTGGCCCGGTTCACAAGCCCGAATGGGTTAATCAGGCGGCAATCGCAATGCAGAAGATAGGCAGCACGACGCTGATCGTGCCACGAGGATTCCCCAGACCATGCCATGCCCGCGATGAGCGATTCCTCCGAGGGTCGGGAGTCCGACCAGCATCGGGATCCACTGACCGGTGCCGTCACCGAACCGGCCCTGCTGCGTTTCCTCGAGGCGGTGCTGGGCATGACGGAGACCAATGGCCCCCGGGTCGGCATGCTCTGCCTCGAGATCGACGGGCTCGAGGCGCTGGAGGTCCATCATGGCCTGGTGGTGCGGAATGCGGTGCTGCTGGGCGTCGCCGACCGGATGCATGAGAAGGTGCGGATCCAGGACCTTGTGGGCCGCGTCGATAGCGGCTTCGGCATCTGCCTAGCCGAGATCTTCCCCGCCCAGGCGCTGAATGCCGCGGAACGGCTGGCCCGGGCGGTCCGCCGCAGCCCCATCCCGACCCCGGTCGGTGCCCTGCCGCTGACCTGCAGCATCGGCCTGGTGCTGAGCAGCGGCGCCGGCGAGACCGGGCCGGAGCTGCTGGCCCAGGCCCGGATGCTGCGCGACGCGGCCCGGAAGGCCGGCGGCGACGGGGTGATGAGCGCGCTGCCGCCGGATCCGTGATCGAGCCGGTTTTTGCTGTGCGGCATCGCCCAAAGCCCGCGGCTTGGCCTATGGTGCGCTGGTGAACCTGCTCTCCCCGCCCCGCGCCCGCCTGCCGATCGAGGTCGTCTTCGACCTCGTCTGCCCCTGGTGCTTCCTCGGCATCCGCCGGCTGCGCCGGACCCTGCGGGCACGCCCGGATGTCGCGGCCGAGCTGCTCTGGCGGCCCTTTCTGCTGAACCCGGACCTGGCCCCGCAGGGCGTGCCGCGGCAGGACTACCTCGTGCGCAAATTCGGCGGTGAGGACCGTGCCCGCCGCCTGCACGGCACCATCGCCGAGCTGGGCCGGGCGGAGGGCATCGACTTCCGCTTCGACCGCATCCGCCGGGTGCCGCATTCGCTGGATGCGCATCGGCTGGTCCGCTGGGCCGGGCGCTTCGGCGCCGCCGACCCGATGGTGGAGGCGATCTTCGAGGCCTATTTCACCGAGGGCGCCGATATCGGCGACCACCACGTGCTGGCCGCCATCGTCAATCACCAGGGGCTGGACGGCGCCCTCGCCCGCCGCTTCCTCGCCACCGTGGCGGAGGTGGAGGCGGTCCACGCCGACAACCTCCGCGCCCATCGCCTGGGCATCAACGGCGTGCCCTGCTTCGTCATCGCCGGCCGCAGCGCCATCGCCGGGGCGCAGGAGCCGGAAGTGCTGGAACGGCTCCTCGACGTCGCCCTGGTCGAGAGCTAGCTCCGGGAGCTAGCGCGCCGCCACCCGCCCCTCGATCGCGTATTGCGGGTCGTTGTAGCCCGGCGTCGAGGGATGCCCGGGCGAGACCAGCCGGTCCACCAGCGCCTCGTCCGCCGCGGTGAAGCGATAGGCCAGCGCCGCCAGATAATCGTCCAGATGCGCCTCGGTCCGCGGGCCGACGATGGTCCCGGTGATGAGCGTGTTGTTCAGCACCCAACCAATGGCGAAATGTGCCGCGGTCGTCCCCACCGACTCGGCATGCGTGCGGATGGTTTGAGCGATCTCGATCGACTCGGGTCGCAGCTCGGTTTCCAGCATGCGCTTGTCCTGCCGCGCCGCACGGCTGCCTGCCTCGGGTGCTTCGCCCGGGCGGTACTTGGCGGTCAGCACGCCGCGCGCCAGCGGGCTATAGGGCACGACACCAGGCCATAGTGGATCGCTGCCGGGATCTGCTCGACCTCGGGCTGGCGGTTCATGGCGTTGTAATAGGGCTGGGAGACGATAGGCCGGTCGATGCCCTCCGTGTCGCAGAGGCGGCAGATCTCGGCGATCCGCCATGAGCGGTAGTTGGAAACGCCGAAATGCCGGATCTTCCCGGCCCTGACCAGGTCCGCCAGGGCGCGTACCGTCGTCTCCAGCGGCGTCCCATGATCCTCCTTGTGCAGGTACAGGATGTCGATGAAGTCGGTGCCCAGGCGCGTCAGGCAGGCTTCCGTCCCCTGCACCACCCATTTGCGGGACAGGCCACCCTCGTTCGGCCCCTTTCCGACTCGGTTCGCTATTTTGGTGGCCAGGATCCAGGCATGGCGATTGGCGGCGATTGCCGCACCGGTGACCTCCTCCGAGCGGCCGGCGTTGTAGCCATCCGCGGTGTCGATGAAATTGATGCCTGAATCCATGGCCTTGACGATCAGGCGAGTGCTGGTCGCGGCGTCGGTCGGGCCGCCGAACATCATGGTGCCGAGACAGAACCGGCTCACCTTCATTCCGCTTCGGCCGAGCGTCCGGTAATCCATAAAAAACCTTTCTTATCAATGGGGTAAACTGCTCGACTCAGCGATTCATTGCGAGACTGAATACCGAGTCAGGGATAGGTCATGGCTGTCTATATCCGGCTTCAGGCCGGTGACGAGGTCCGCCAGCAACCGTCCGCTGCCGCAGGCCATGGTCCAGCCCAGGGTACCATGGCCGGTATTGAGGTGGAGGTTGCGGTAGCGGGTCGGGCCGACCACCGGCGTGCCATCCGGCGTCATCGGCCGCAGACCGGTCCAGAAGCTGGCCTGCGCGATATCCCCGCCCTTCGGGAACAGATCGCCCACCGAATGGGCCAGGGTCTCCCGGCGAGGCTTCCGCAGCTTCAGCGAGAAGCCGGCCAGCTCCGCCGTGCCGCCCACCCGGATGCGGTCGCCGAGCCGCGTGATCGCCACCTTGAAGGTCTCATCCATCACGGTGGACACCGGCGCTGCGGATTCATCGGTGATCGGCAGGGTCAGCGAGTAGCCCTTCACCGGATAGACCGGCACGGCGACGCCCAGCGGCCGCAGCAGGGCGGTCGAATAGCTGCCCATGGCGACGACATAGCCATCCGCCGTCACCTTCCCCTGGTCGGTCACCACGCCGCTGATCCGGTCGCCCTCGGTCTCCAGCCGCTGGATCGTCACGCCATGGCGGAAGACCACCCCGGCCTCGGCGGCCAGGGCCGCCAGCCGCTGGGTGAAGACATGGGCATCCCCGGTCTCGTCGCCCGGCAGGCGCAACCCGCCGACATACTTGCCCGCCACCAGTGCCAGGGCCGGCTCGGCCCCGACGCAGCCGGCCGGATCCAGCAGCTCATAGGGGACCTTGAAGGCATCCAGCACCGCGGTATCCCCGCCCACGGCGTCGAGCTGCTTCTGCGTGCGGAACAGCTGCAGGGTGCCCTGGGTGCGCTGGTCATAGGCGATCCCGGTCTCGTCCCGCAGGTCGCGCAGGCAATCCCGGCTGTATTCCGCCAGCCGCACCATCCGCGCCTTGTTGGTCGCATAGGCCTCCTCGGTGCAATTCGCCAGCATCCGGGCGAGCCAGGGATAGAGGCCGCCATTGGCCTGCGGCCAGAAGACCAATGGCCGGTGCCGCATCATCAGCCACTTCAGCGCCTTCACCGGAATGCCAGGGCCCGCCCAGGGGGCGGAATAGCCCGGCGAGACCTGGCCCGCATTGGCGAAGCTGGTCTCGAGCCCGGCGGCCGGCTGGCGATCCAACACCGTCACCTCATGCCCGGCCCGCGCGAGGTACCAGGCGCTGGTCACCCCGACCACGCCACTGCCCAGGATCACCACGCGCATCGCCATCTCCATCATGTCGGGTATCGGTCAGGGTATGGGGCAAGCTCTGCGAATTTCACGCCAGACAGCCGCAGGGGCTGCGCAAGCCACCGCTTCTGCCGCATGATCTGCGTGAATTTCGCAGATAATTCGATGCAGTCCCTGGACGATACCGACCGCCTGATGATCCGCCTGCTCCGCACCGACGGGCGGATGAGCAATGCCGCCCTGGCGGAGGCGATCGGGCTCTCCGCCTCGGCCTGCCTGCGCCGGTTGCGGCTGTTGGAGCATCGCGGGGTGATCCGCGGCTATACCGCCCTGGTCGAGGACCCCTCCCCCCGCGACGGCACCGTGGTCATCGTCCAGATCACCCTGGAACGGCAGACCGACGAGCACCTGAAGCGTTTCGAGGCCGCCGTGCGGGGCTGTCCCGAGGTGCGGGAATGCTACCTGATGACCGGCATCGCCGATTACCTGCTGCGGGTGGAAGCCCGCGACGCGGCAGATTATGAGCGGATCCACAAGGAGGCGCTGTCGCGGATGCCCGGGGTCGCCCGCATCCAGTCGAGCTTCGCCATCCGCACGGTGATCAGGGGGGCATGATGGGACAGGTCGTAGCCGTGGCATTGGATGGCAGGCATCGCTTCGCCAAGCCCCTGGCGGACCGCATCACCCTGCTGGAGGGTCTCGGCGTCGAGGGCGACGCCCATGCCGGGGTCACGGTGAAGCACCGCTCCCGCGTCGCCCGCGACCCCAGCCAGCCGAACCTGCGCCAGGTCCATCTCCTCCAGTCGGAGCTTTTCGAGGCCGTGGCCGCCGCCGGCTTCCCGGTCACCCCGGGCGAGCTGGGCGAGAACGTCACCACCCGCGGCCTGGACCTGCTCGCCCTGCCCACCGGGACCCGCCTGCGGCTTGGCGCCGAGGCCATCGTCGAGGTCACCGGCCTGCGCAACCCCTGCAGCCAAATCGAGCGCTGGCAGCCCGGCCTGCTGGCCCAGGTGCTGGACCGCGACGCCGCCGGCCGGCTGGTGCGGAAGGCCGGGGTCATGGCCGTGGTCCTGGCCGGTGGCCCGGTGCGCCCCGGCGATGCGATCGCCGTCACGCTGCCGCCCCCGCCCCACCGCCCGCTGGAGCCGGTCTGAGCATGGCCCGCATCCGCATCGCCAGCCCGGCGCTGACCGCGGAGATCGACCCTGCCGGGGCGGAGCTGAGCCTGCTGCGCGACGCATCCGGCCGAGATTACCTCTGGGATGCCGGCCCGGCCTGGCCGCGCCATTCGCCGGTGCTGTTTCCCATCGTCGGCAAGCTCGCCGGCGACGCCTATCGCCACGCCGGCCGGACCTATCCCCTGCGCCAGCATGGCTTCGCCCGCGACCGCGACTTCACCCTGATCGCCGAGGCGGGAAACCACTGCGCCTTCCGGCTGGAAGACGACGCCGCCACGCGGGAAGTCTATCCCTTCCGCTTCGCGCTGGAGATCCACTACCGCCTCGAGGACAGCCGCCTCGCCGTGGACTATCACCTGACCAATCCGGCCGGGACCGCGCTGCCCGCCTCGCTCGGCGCCCATCCGGCCTTCCGCTGGCCCCTGCCCGGCAGCAACGGCGCCCCGCATGCCATCGAGTTCGAGGTCCCCGAGCCCGCCCCAGTCCGGCGCCTCGCCCAGGGCCTGCTGCGGGCCCGGTCCGAGCCCAGCCCGGTCCAGGACCGCCGGCTCGACCTCACGGATGATCTTTTCGCCGCCGATGCGCTGATCCTCGACCGGATCGCCAGCCGCCGCCTGGACTATGGCCCGCCGGGGACGCCCGGGCTCCGCTTCGGCTTCCATGGCTTCGACGTGCTCGGGCTCTGGTCCAGGCCCGGCGCCGGCTTTCTCTGCATCGAGCCCTGGTGCGGCTTCCACAGCCCCGAGGGCTGGGAGGGCGACATCGCCGACAAGCCCGGCATGCTCTCGGTCCCGCCCGGCGGGCGCTTCAGCGCCGGCTGGACGGTGGACCTGCCCCCGCGCTGAAGGCGGGTGGCGCGCCCGGCAGGGTTCGAACCTGCGGCATCGCGCTTAGAAGGCGCGTGCTCTATCCAGCTGAGCTACGGGCGCAAGCTCAATCAATGGGTCCAGTTGTCGGTCCGGCCGAAGCGGAAGTTGTCGGCATAGACCTTGGCCTTGATCCGGACCGGCTTCGGCTCCTCGACCTCATAGGCCAGGCCATGCGCCTCGGCATAGGCGATGGCGTCTTCCCTGGTGTTGAAATGCAGGCTGACCTGGGCATTGGTATCGCCCGAGCCGGCCCAGCCCATCAGCGGGTCCAGCCGCTGGCGCTCGCCCGGCTCGAAGGCCAGGGTCCAGCCCTGGGAGCGTCCCCGGCCGGATTGCATGGCGCTGCGGGGCACGACGAAGATTCGGGCAAGCTGCGGCATGCGGATGTCCCAGTTCAAGGTATCGGGGCGAGAGGATTCGAACCTCCGACCCTCTGCTCCCAAAGCAGATGCGCTACCAGACTGCGCCACGCCCCGACCGGGGCGCAAACTAGGCGCGGCGCCGCGCATCCAATCCTACCGCATCGGCCAGGAGTACATCAGCCCGCCCTCGGTCCAGAGCCGGTTCAGACCCCGGTCCAACCCGATCGCGGTCTTCGGGCCGAGGTGCCGCTCGAACAGCTCCCCGTAATTCCCGATGGCCTTGATGACGTTCAGCGCCCAGGCCGGGTCCAGCTTCAGCGCATTGCCCAGCAAGGGATCGGTGCCGACCAGCCGGCGGATATCCGGGTTGGGGCTGGCCTTCATCGCCTCGAGGTTGGTGCTGTTGACCCCCAGCTCCTCGGCCTGGATCAGCGCCGAGACGGTCCAGCGCACCACGTCGAACCATTCCTGGTCGTCGCGGCGGACCACCGGGCCATAGGGCTCCTTGCTGAAGCGCTCCGGCAGGATGACGAAATTGCCCGGCTGCTGGAACTGGCTGCGCAGCGCCGCCAGCTGGGTCGCATCCGTGCCGATGGCGTCGCACCGCCCTGCCTGCAGGGAGGTCGCGTTGTCCTGCATCCGCTCCTGCAGCAGCGGGGTGAAGCGCAGGTTGTTGCTGCGGAACCAGTCGGCGGTCACCAGCTCGTTCGTCGTCCCGGGCGAGAGGCAGATGGTCATGCCATCCATCCCCTTCGGCTCGGTGACCCCGGCATCCTTGCGGACCATGAAGCCGTGGCCGTCGTAGAGGTTCACCGTGACCATCCGCAGGCCGAGCGAGGTGTCGCGCGACATGGTCAGGGTGGTCTGGCGGATCAGCACGTCGATCTCGCCCGATTGCAGCGCGGTGAAGCGCTGCACCGCGGTCAGCGGGACGAAGCGGACCTTGGCCGGGTCGCCGAACATCGCCGCGGCGAGGCCGCGGCAGAGATCGGCATCCATGCCGCGCCAGGTGCCCTGGCTATCCGGCAGGGAGAAGCCGGCGACGCCGACATTCACGCCGCAGATCAGCGTCCCGCGCGCCTTGATGGCATCGAAGGTCTGCCCGGCCTGCGCCGGCACGCCGGAGGCAAGGCCGAGCGCCACCGCGGCGCCGAGGAGAAGCCCTTTGAAGGACATGGCGTCCTACCGGATCGGCGAATTGGCGGTCGGCTTCAGCAGCATCGTGGTCTGCTGCTTCAGCGCGCCCAGCGCACCCGTCGCCTTCTGGAACTCGGCCCAGCCCGGGTCGGCCATCATCGCTGTGCGGCGGCGGTCGCGGTCGGCCATGGAGCTATAGGCCCAGGCGAAGACCGCCTGGTTGATCGGCCCGCATTCCGTCACGCCGAACCACAGCAGCTGCCCCAGCATCCGGTCCTGCACCGGCTTGCCCAGCTTCTCATAGGCATCGATCCAGGCATTCGCCTTGCCCGGATGGAAGTCGTAGGTGCGGTGGTCGACGAACATGCCGGTGCCCTCGAGCTTGCGCTCGAAGGGCTGGCCGACCTTCTGCAGCGGCGAGAAGGGCACGGTCTTGATGAGCTTGGCTTCCTGCATCATCAGCGCGTTCAGCGGCCGCGTCTCGGCCAGGAAGCGCTGCCACTCCGGGTCGGCATCGCGCCGGCCCATCCCCGCCTCGCGCTCGTCGATGTCGTCGAAGCCGCGGACAAACAGCACCCGGTTGATCTGGCCGAACTCGACCGTGAACATGCCGATCAGCGGCGTCAGCGTGCGGGAGGAAGCCGGGCCGCCGATCTCGGCATAGGCCTTCAGCCAGCCGGGCAGCTTGCCGGGATGCGCGGTATACATGCGCTGTTCGAGAAACATGGGATTTCCTCCGTACTTAGGCCGGGGGAGTGCCGCATGTTCGCGTCGCGCGGTCAATGCGGCTTCGAGCCCAGGTCAGCGGGGCGGCTCCAGCTCCGCCAGGCTGGTCCCCGCCAGCCGCGCCCCGGGCACCGTCACCTCGAACAGCATCAGCCCCGCCGATGTCGCCCGCCCCGGCCGCAGCAGCCCCCGCTGCACCAGCCGCGCCGCCAGCGGGTCATCCGCCGGCGCCACGTAGTGGTTGCGATAGGGCCTGGCGGCGCGGTCGAGGCCCAGCGCCTGGCGAATCGCCTGGAGTTCCTCCGGATCGAGCGGTGGCAATGCGGCATCCTCGGCACGTGCCCCTGCGCAATGCCGCCGCCGCCGCCCGGTTCCCTGGCGCCGCGTCAGGCCGCCAGGGGCGCCAGCTCATCCAGCCGCCGCAGGATGCCGTCGCGGTCGAGGTCCGGCACCTCCAGCAGCGCCCGGGTAATCCCCGCCTCCCGGTAGCCGGCCAGCGCCGCGGCATCCGGCGGCGCCCGGAACACGGTGACGTCGAAGCCGGCCATGTCCCGCCCCGCCGCCTCGGCCATCGCCCGCAACCGGCCCAGCGCCACCGCCGGGTCGAAGCCCGCCCCGGCGCGGGGGAACCAGCCGTCGCAGAACTCGACCACCCGCTTCAGGGTGTAATCCGTCTCGCCGCCCAGCAGGATCGGCGGATGCGGCTGGCGGTGCGGCTTCGGGTAGCACCAGACCGGGTCGAAGTTGACGAACTCGCCGTGGAAGCTCGCCGCCTCCTCGGTCCAGAGCGCCTTCATCGCCAGGATCCGCTCCCGCATCAGCTTGAAGCGGGTGGGGTAGCGCGCCCCGTGGTTCTCCATCTCCTCGACGTTCCAGCCGCCGCCGACGCCGAAGATGAAGCGCCCGCCGGAGAGCCGGTCCAGGCTGGCGACGGTCTTGGCGGTGATGATCGGGTCCCGCTGCGGCACCAGGCAGACGCCGGTGCCGAGCAGCAGCGTCTTCGTCGCCGCCGCGGCGAAGGACAGCGCCACGAAGGGGTCATGGGTATGCACGTAGCGCTTCGGCAACTCGCCGCCGCCGGGGAAGGGCGAGCGCCGGCTGGTCGGGATATGGGTATGCTCGCAGAGGAACAGCGAATCGAAGCCCCGGTCCTCCAGCGCCCTGGCCAGTTCCGCCGGGTCGATGCCGTAGTCGGTCGGGAAGTAGAAGACGCCGGTGCGCATGATGCCCCTCCATCAGTTCGGCCGCAGCTTGCCCCAGCGGGCCGGCGCCGCCTACCGATCGCGGACTGCCGCCCTATCCAACCCCCTGCCCCTGGGTCCCCGCCATGTCCCTGCCCCCGCCGATGTTCTTCCACACCCTCGACCGGGGCCCGGACCGGGTCGCACCCTTCAGCCACGCGGTCTCGGTCGGTCCCTGGGGCTTCATCACCGGCCAGATGCCGACCGACCCGCAGGACAACGCGCGGCCGCTGCCCGAGGGCATCGAGGCGCAGACCCGGGCGGTGATGGAGAACCTGACGCTGGTCCTGGCGGGCATCGGCTGCGACCTCTCGATGGTCGCCATGGCCCGGGTCTACCTGACCGAATTCCAGCGCGACTATGCCGCGATGAATGCCACCTACGCGGCCTATTGGCCGCCCGGCCGGCTGCCGGCCCGCACCTGCATTGGCACCACCGGCCTCGCCCGGGATGCGCTGGTCGAGATCGACCTGCTGGTCTACCGGCCGGAGGGCATCGCCGCGACCTAGGCCAGCACCGGGTAGCCCAGCGCCACCGCCTCGGCGACATAGGCCTGCTGCACCGCATAGCGGGCCGGCTCCGGCGGCAGGATATCCGCCAGCAGCAGCCCGGCCCGCGCCGCGGCCCATTCCGGCGCCCGTGCCACCGCGAACAATGCCTCCTGCAACAGCGCCACCAGCGGCTCCGGCGTCGCCGCGGCGGTGACGAAGGGAATGGCCGGACTTGCGGGCGTCAGCGCCAGCACCCGGGTCAGCGCGCCGAGCCGTGGCCGGTGGCGGCGGAAGAAGGCATAGGTCACGCAATCGACGCAGGTCGCATCCACCTCGCCCCTGGCCACCCGCTCGATATTGCCCGGCTGGCCATGCGTCTCGGCGACCGAGCCGAAGAAGGGCCTCCCGCCCCCCAGCTCCGCCAGGGCACGGCGCGGCAGGTTCATCCCCGAATTCGAATGGAGACTGTTGAAGGCGAAATCGGAGCCCCGCAGATCCTCCAGGCGCCGGAAGCCCGAATCGCGGTGGACGACGAAGACCCCCGCATGGCTTGGCCCGTCGCAACCGGGCACCGCATAGGCCGGCACCCCCAGCAGCCGCGCCTGCCCGGCATAGATCGTCTGCAGGGGCCAGCCGCAGACCTGGGTGAAGAGCGTATCCGGCTCGATCGCCCCGGGCACCGGCGGCCGGGTGAAATCCGGCGTATCCGGCAGGCCGGTGATCCCGCGCCGCGCCAGTTCCTCCCGCAGCGCCCGCCAGAAGACGGCATTCTCCGCCCGCATCTCGGGCAGGTTGTACATCGGCAGGCTGACGCGCATCAGCGCCGCACCTGAAAGGGCTGGGTCATGCTCATCGCCTCCGCACAGGGCTTCGGCCGGATATCATCATGGGATTGCAATGGCGACCAGCGCCTGCGGACCCGTCGGGCCAGGCTGGTGAGCCGGGTGGGACTCGAACCCACGGCCACGAGATTAAAAGTCCCGTGCTCTACCGGCTGAGCTACCGGCTCACTGTGCCCCGGAGGACAAACCGACGCGGGCGCCCCAAAAGCCTGGGACGCCCGCCCGTGTCAAGCCTTGGCGGTCACAAGCCTCAGGCCGCAGCGGCATCCGCCGCGATGGTCGCCTTGATCAGCTTGTCGGGGCCCTGGACCATGCCGTTGCCGCCGCCGCCGCGCTTGATCTTGTCCACGGCTTCCATGCCGGAGGTGACCTTGCCCCAGATGGTGTACTGGCCATCCAGGCTGCTGGCCGGCGCGAACATGATGAAGAACTGGCTATTGCCGCTGTTCGGGTTGCCCGACCGCGCCATGCCGCAGGTCCCGCGCACGAAGCGGGCCTTGTTCGGCGGCGAGAATTCGGCCGGCAGGTCGGCATGGCCGATGTCGCGGGCGCCGCCCATGCCGGTGCCGGTCGGGTCGCCGCCCTGGGCCATGAAGCCCTCGATCACGCGGTGGAAGACCGTGCCGTCGTAGAAGCCGGCGCGGACCAGGGTCTTGATCCGCTCGACATGCAGCGGCGCCAGCTCCGGCTGGAGCTGGATGGTGACCTTGCCGTCCTTCAGCTCCAGGATCAGCGTATTCTCCGCCGCCGGATCGGCTGCCTTGGCCTCATTGGCCATTGCCGCGGGGGCATCGGCCGGGGGAATCTCGGTCGGGATCTCGGTCGGCGGGGTGCCGGCTTCGTCGCTCATGGCGATCTCCTGTTGGTTGGTATGGTCAGGCGTTGACGATGCGGGCGCGGATCAGCTTGTCCGGACCGCTCACGGTGCCGCTGCCGGGCACGCCGCGCTTGATCTTGTCCACGGCATCCATGCCGGCGATGACCTTGCCCCAGATGGTGTACTGGTTGTCGAGGCTCGGCGCCGGCGCGAACATGATGAAGAACTGGCTATTCGCGCTGTTCGGATTCTGGCTGCGGGCCATGCCGCAAGTGCCGCGGATGAAGCGGTACTTGTTGGTGAACTCGGCAGGCAGGTCGGGCAGGTCGCGGGCGCCGCCGGTGCCGGTGCCGGTCGGGTCGCCGCCCTGGGCCATGAAGCCCTCCATCACCCGGTGGAAGGGCGTCCCGTCGTAGAAGCCGCGGCGGACCAGCAGCTTGATCCGCTCGACATGCTTCGGCGCCACGTCGGGCAGGAACTGGATGGTGACGTTGCCGTCCTTCAATTCCAGCACCAGCCGCTCCTCGGCACCCTGGGCCAGGGCGGGCGTGGCAAGGCTGCTGGTCGCCGCCAGGGCGGCAAGCCCGGCAAGGTCGCGTCGGCGCATCAGATCTCTCCCGAGAATTCGTGGCTTAATCCGTTGCCGGGTTGCGCACCCGGGCCAGGGTCCGCTCCAGCGTCAATTTCGGCACGAAGGTGCTCACGTCACCCCCGAGCCGGGCGATTTCCTTCACGAAGCGCGAGGAGATGAACTGGTTCGTCTCGCTCGCCATCAGGAAGACGGTTTCAATCGCCTGGTCCAGCCGGCGGTTCATGCCGGCCATCTGGAATTCGTAGTCGAAGTCGGACACGGCGCGCAGGCCGCGCACGATCATCCCGGCTCCGACCTGCTGGGCGAAGCCGATCAGCAGTCCCTCGAATGGCACCACCTCGATGATCGCCCCGGTCCGTTCCGCGACCGGGCCGCATTCGGCCCGCACCAGCTCGACGCGCTCCTCCAGCGGGAACAGCGGCCCCTTGCCGGTATTGATGGCGACGCCGATCACCAGGCGGTCCAGCAACCGGGCAGCCCGGCCGATGACATCCATATGGCCATTGGTCACCGGGTCGAAGGTGCCGGGGTAGAGGCCCACGCGCTCCGTCATGATGCGTCCCCGGCCTCGGCGGCGCCCTGGTCATCCGGCTGATCATCCACGACCGGGAAGCAACTGGTCACGGTTTCCCCCTCATCCAACCGCAGCAGGGTCACCCCCATGGCCTGCCGCCCGGTGACCCGCACCTGGTCGGCCGGCAGCCGGATCAGGCGCCCGTTGTCGGTGATGAGCATCACACCATCCCCGGGCCGCACGGGGAAGGTGGCGACCACCGCGCGGCCCGTCCGCTTCGTCAGGGTGATGCCGGTGATCCCCTGCCCGCCCCGGCCGGTGACCCGGTATTCATAGGCCGAGGTCCGCTTGCCGAAGCCGCCATCGGTGGCGACCAGCAGGTATTCCTCCGCCTGCTCCATCGCCTCGAATTTCTCGGGCGGCAGGGCGATCTCGGCAACCTCCTCGCCCTCCTCGGCCACCGCTTCGGGCATCGGCGCATCGACATCCTCGCCGGTCGCCCGGCGCTTCTGGGCGGAGGCCTTGAGATAGGCCTGCCGCTCATCCGGCGTCGCATCGACATGCCGCAGCACCGCCAGGCCGATCACCCGGTCGCCCTTGCCGAGCCGGATGCCGCGAACGCCGGAGCTGTCGCGGCTGGCAAACACCCGCAGCGTATCGTCGGTGACCTGGAAGCGGATGGCCCGGCCCAGATGCGTCGCCAGCAGTACGTCGTCGCCATCGCGGCAGGTCTGCACCCCGATCAGGCTGTCGCCGTCATCCAGCTTCATCGCGATCAGCCCGGAGGCGCGGACATTGCGGAAGTCGGAAAGCCGGTTGCGCCGGACATTGCCCTGCAGCGTGCCGAAGACCAGGTGCAGCCCTTCCCACAGGGTCTCGTCCTGCGGCAGCGGCAGCACCGCGGTCACCTGCTCGGCTTCCTGCAGCTGCAGCACCTGGCGCAGGCTGCGGCCCTTGCCGGTGGCGCCGCCCTCGGGCAGCTGCCAGATCTTCTCGCGGAAGGCGATGCCGCGGCTGGTGAAGAACATCACCCACTGATGCGTATGGGCGATGAAGCTGCGCACCACCACGTCGTCCTGCCGGGTGCCGGCGGCGCTGCGGCCACGGCCGCCGCGATGCTGGGCGCGGAAGGTCTCGAGCGGGGTGCGCTTCACGTAGCCGTCGCGCGTCAGGGTGACGACCATCATCCCCGGCTCGATCAAGCTCTCGTCGTCCAGGTCGCCGGCATAGTCGACGATCTGCGTCAGCCGCGGCGCGGCGATCTGCGTGCGCACGGCGCGCAGCTCCTCGGCCATCACCTCCATGCGCCGCGGATAGCTGCCGAGGATCTCGAGCAGCTCGCGGATGCGGCCGCCCACCTCCTCCAGCTCGGCGGTCACCTTGTCCCGCTCGAGCCCGGTCAGCCGGTTCAGCGTCAGCGCCAGGATGCCGCGGGCCTGCGCCTCGGTCAGCCGGACGGTATTCTCCGGCGTCACGATATTGCCGGCATCGTCGATCAGCGACAGCAGCACGCCGACATCGCCCGCCGGCCATTCCCGCGCCATCAGGCCGGCGCGCGCCTCGGCCGGGTCCCGGCTGGCGCGGATCAGCTTGATGATCTCGTCGATATTGGCGACCGCGATAGCGAGGCCGATCAGCAGGTGCCCCCGCTCCCGCGCCTTGGCCAGGCGGAAGCGGCTGCGCCGGAGGATGACCTCCTCGCGGAAGGCGATGAAGGCGCGCAGCGCGTCCAGCAGCCCCATCTGCTGCGGCCGGCCGTTGTTCAGCGCGAGGAAGTTGACCGGGAAGGAGGTCTGCAGCTGCGTCATGCGGTAGAGCTGGTTCAGCACCACCTCCGCCGTCGCATCTCGCTTCAGCTCGATCACCATCCGCATGCCGTCGCGGTCGCTCTCGTCGCGCAGGTCGGAGATGCCCTCGATCTGCTTGGCCCGGACCAGCTCGGCGATCCGCTCCATCAGGGTCGACTTGTTGACCTGATAGGGGATCTCGGTGGCGACGATGGCCTGGCGGCCGCCGCGCATCTCCTCGATCTCGCATTTGGCGCGCAGCGGAATGGAGCCCCGCCCGGTCTCGAAGGCGCTGCGGATGCCGGCCCGCCCTAGGATGATGCCGCCGGTCGGGAAATCCGGCCCGGGCACGATCTCCATGAGCTGCGCCAGCGTCGTCTCCGGGTCGGCGATCAGCGCCAGCGCGGCATCGATCACCTCGGTCGGATTGTGCGGCGGAATATTGGTCGCCATGCCGACGGCGATGCCGTTGGCGCCGTTCACCAGCAGGTTGGGGAAGGCGGCCGGCAGCGCCTTGGGCTCGCTCTCCGACTCGTCGTAGTTCGGCTGGAACTCGACGGTGTCTTCCTCGATGCCTTCCAGCAGCGCGGTCGCGGATTTGGCGAGGCGCACCTCGGTGTAGCGCATCTGCGCCGGCGGATCGCCGTCGACGCTGCCGAAATTGCCCTGGCCGTCGATCAACGGCACCCGCATGGAGAAGGACTGCGCCATCCGCACCATGGCATCGTAGATGCTGGCATCACCATGCGGATGGTACTTGCCCATCACGTCGCCGACCACGCGAGCCGACTTGCGGTGCGGCTTGTCCGCGGTATAGCCGCTTTCCTGCATCGCATAGAGAATCCGGCGATGCACCGGCTTCAGCCCGTCCCGCGCATCGGGCAGTGCCCGGGCCACGATCACGCTCATCGCGTAATCGAGGTAGGACCGGCGCATCTCCTCCTCGAGGCCTACCGGGGCGGTATCACCCGTCCCCCCGCCAGCGCCGTTTTCGGTCTCGCTCACGCCTATCGGCTTCCTTGTCTGGGGCGATGCGCCCCGCGCTTTGGTCGCGCCGGCGGCCGGGCCATGCAGGATGGCCCCGGCGCGCGGGCGACCGTGGATTCAGACCGTATATATAGGCGTTCGGCCCTCATCCGCCAAATCGCCAGGCGTCGATTGACACCCTGCCGACCGGGCGAAACACTTTCCCCTCCGGTCGAGAGGATGCCGCCGTCCATGCTTCCCATCACGGGCTATGCCGACCGCTGGAGCGTGAAGCCCGGCGAGACCATCCGCTTCATGGTCAGCGTCGCCGGCGCCGCCAGCTATGCCGCCCGAATCGCCCGCATCCACTGCGGCGACCCCAACCCGGCCGGCCCCGGCTACCGGGAGGTGCCGATGCCCTCCGCCATCGACGGCAGCCACCCCGGCCAGGAGCAGCCGATCCGCCGCGGCAGCTGGGTCGAGGTGCCGGCGGTCGACCTCGGCCCCAACCACCCCCCTGGCGGCCGTCCCATCGGCCTCGTCGCCACCATCTGGCCAACCCTGGTGGAGACCCCTCGGGTTGTCCTGGCCTGGCAGGGCAACGGCGTCTCGGTCGCCCTAGGCCTCGGCCCGGACGGCGCCTTCTGCCGCGTCAACGGCCAGCTCGTCTCGGCCGGGGTACCGCTGACCGACCGCGCCTGGCACGACATCGCCCTGGTGCTGGACCCGGCCGCCGGCACGCTGACCCTGGCCCAGCGCCCCCGCCGTCCCCGGCTGGACCGCGCCGAGGCCGCCTCCGTCACCGCGCCCTTGCCGGCCATGCCAAGCGGGCTGGGCGCCGCCAGCATTGCCGCCGCCCGGCTGCCCGAGCCCAGCGCCCATTTCAACGGCAAGATCGAATCGCCCCGCATCGCCGCCGGCCTGGATGCCGCCGCGCTGCTGGAGGCCCAGGCCAGCGGCACCGCCCTGCCCGCCGGCTGCACCCTCGCCGCCTGGGACTTCGCCCTCGGCATCACCGGCGACCGCGTCGTCGATACCGGCCCCGGCGGCTGGCACGGCCGCTGCGTCAACCTGCCGACCCGGGCCATGACTGGCTCCCGCTGGACCGGCGCCGTCCAGCGCTGGACCGAGGCGCCGGCGCAATGGGGCGCCATTCATTTCCACGACGACGACATGGGCGATGCGGCCTGGGCACCCTCGCTCAGCCTGACCATCCCGGCGGATTGGCCAAGCGGCGTCTATGCGCTCCACCTCGAGGGCGCCGGCTGGAAGGACAACATCCCCTTCTACATCCGCGCCACCAGGCCCGGCGCCCGCGCCCGCGTCGCCTTCCTGGCACCGACCTTCAGCTACACCATCTACGGCAATTTCGCCCGCCCCGGCCGCCAGGCCGCACTGGCCGAGCGCGCCGAGGCCTGGGGCGCCCTGCGGCAATCGCCGGACGCCCATCCCGAATACGGCCATTCCACCTACAACTGGCACAGCGACGGCAGCGGCATCGCCTATGCTTCCATGCGCCGGCCGATGATCGACAAGCGGACGAACCACATCCAGATGATGGATCCCTCGCCCGAGGGCTCCGGCACCTACTGGATCACCGCCGACAGCTACATCACGGATATGCTGGACCGCTCCGGCATCGACTACGAGGTGGTCACCGACCACGACCTCCACGCCGAGGGTGCCGCGGCCCTGGCGCCCTATGCCGTGGTCCTCACCGGCCAGCACCCCGAATACCACTCGGTGCAGACCCTGGACGCCGTCGCCAACTACATTGAGGGCGGCGGCCGCTTCGTCTACCTCGGCGGCAACGGCTTCTACTGGAAGGTCGTCCCGCATGGGGAAGGCCCCTGGGCGCTCGAGATCCGCCGCGCCGAGGGCGGCATCCGGCTCTGGGCGGCCGAGCCCGGCGAATCCTACCATGCCTTCGACGGCACCTATGGTGGGCTGTGGCGCCGCCTCGGCCGGCCGCCGCAAAGCATCGTCGGGATCGGCTTCAGCACCCAGGGCGACTATACCGGCCATCCCTATACCTTCGCCCCCGGCATCCTCGACCCGCGCGTCGCCTTCCTCCGGGAGGGGATCGACGCCACCCCCGGCCGCGAATTCGGCGAGCGCGGCTTCATGGGCGGCGGCGCCGCGGGGCATGAGCTGGACCGTGCCGATGTCCGCCTCGGCACCCCGCGCCACGCACTGGTGGTCGCCACCGCCATCGTCCATGAGCCGAGCTATGCCCCGGTGAACGAGGAGCGCTACGACCATACCCTCTGGCCCCGCCAGCACGACGACGTCATGCGCGCCGACGTCACCTTCTTCGAGGCGCCGAAGGGCGGGGCGGTGCTGTCCTTCGGTTCCATGAATTACATCGGCGCCCTGCCGGTGGACGGCTACACCAACGCGGCCGCCCGGCTGGTGCTGAACGCCATCCGCCGCTTCGTCGACCCGGCGCCGTTTCCCGGATTCCCCGCGGATGCCGGCTCCCGGAAATAGCTGAGGGGCCTGGGGAGAATACCTTCTCCCCCGCCTTTCCGTCCTACCCGATCAACCCCCGTACCCGCGCCACACCCGCCGACTGCGGGAAGATCCGCTCGCCAAGCACCCGGTCCTCCAGCCCCAGATGCTCGGCCAGCAGGCCTTTCATCACCGCCCGCAGGTCGGTGGTCGGAGCCAGGTCGCGCCCTTCGCGCAGCTGGTGCTCCGCCAGGCCCGGCCAATCCGCCAGCACCCGGCCGCCCTTCACCGCGCCGCCGATAAGGAAAGCGACCGTTGCGGTGCCATGGTCGGTGCCGCGGCTGCCGTTCAGCCGCACCGTGCGGCCGAACTCGGTCACCACCACCACCACCGTGTCCGCCCAGACCGGCCCCAGTCCGGTGCGGAAGGCGGCGATCGCATCGTCCAGCGAAGCCAGCCGCTTCGCCAGCCCGCCCTGGATCGAGCCCTGGCCCGAATGGGTATCCCAGCCGGTGAAGGACATGCTGGCGATCCGCGGCCCATCCGGCCGCGCCATGATCCGCGCCGCGGCGATGGCATCGGTCGAGAAATCCGGCCGCCCCGCCGCCGCCCGCGGCGCCGCGCCATCCGCCATGGTCAGCGTATCGAGCTGCACCCCATCCCGCAGCGAGGCCGCCAGCCTGCCGTCCCGCGCCTCATAGAGGTCGAGCAGCCGCGCCACCGTATCGTCGTCGGCATAGCGGAAGGCCTGGCGCTGCCAAGTCTCCACCGGCGCCGCGCCGAGCATGATGACCGGGATGGTGGGCGCGATCGCAAGGCCCTTCGGCGGCGGCAGCCGCTCGCCGCGCGGCATCGCCTCCAGCGCCCGGTTCAGCCAGCCGCTGCGGCTGCCGGCCAGCAGATCCGGCATGCCGTTCTCCAGCATGTCCTGCGCATCGAAATGCGAGCGCTGCCGATAGGGCGTCGCCACCGCATGGACGATCAGCGCCTCCCGGTCCCGGTAGAGCTGCGCCAGCGCCGGCATGTTGCGGTTCAGCGCGAACAGCCCGTCGAGCGGCACCGTCGCCCCGGCCTCGCGCTGCTCAGGCGCCAGCCGGGCGCTGTCGAAGGCCGGGTCGCCCAGCGCCGGCACCGCCGCCAGCCCATCGAGGCCGCCGCGCAGCAGCACCACCAGCAGCCGCGGGTCGCGCCGCGCCGCACTCGCCAGCATCGGCCGGTAGCTCCAGGCGAACAGCGTGCCGGCGCCCTGCAGCAAGGCCCGGCGGGAGGCGAAACCGGTCATGCCTATCTCCTCTGGTATTCCGGGCTCATCAGCAGCAGCACCAGCGCTTGGCGCGGATCGGCGGCCCGCGCCACCGTCCGCCGGGTCTCGGCCGAGGCCGCGGCGCCGAAGGCCTGGTCCAGCAGCGCCCGGGCATCCAGCCCGGCCGGCTGCCGCGCCGCCAGCTCCAGCGCCCAGTCCAGCCGGGTCTTCACCGCATCCGGGGCGCCCCAGGCTTCATCCGCCTCCGGCCAGCCGGCCGGTGCCGCAGCGCCGCGATAGGGCTGGCCCATGGCCCGCAATGCCGCCATCGGCTGCGGCGGCGCCGGTGCCCGGCCGAGCAGCCGCGCCGTCGCCAGCATCAGCTCGATCGGCGGCCGCAGCTTGGCCAGCGGCAGGTCGCCGGCGGCCGGCGCCTGTACCAGCGCCCGGGTCACCGCCCGCAGGTCGCCGCCGCTGTCCTGGAAAACCTTGGCCAGCCCCGCCGCCACCGCCGGCGGCGCCGCATCGCCGAGGAAATGCCGCACCGTCCGCCGGGTGACGTGCCGCGCCGTGCTCGGGTGATGCGCCAGGTCGCGCAGCACCGCCTTGAGCTGGTCCGGCCCGGTATCCGGATAGCGGCGCCCGAGCACCATCTGCGGCCCCGGCTCGTGCATCGCCGGGTCGAAGCGCAGCCGCTCGGCATCGGGGGTGTCGTTGATCCCGACGTCGATGGTCCAGCCGGTCAGGATGCGGGCCAGGCCGATGACGTCCTCCTGGGCATAGCCGCCATCCACCCCGAGGGTATGCAGCTCCAGGATCTCGCGCCCCAGGTTCTCGTTCAGCCCGACCTTGCGACGCAGCCCGCGTGGCGAATTCGGCCCGGTCGAGACCCGGTTGTCGAGGTAGCAGAGCATCGCCGGATGGGTCGCCGTGGCGAGGAGCATATCCTCGAAGCGCCCGAGCAGATGCGGCCGCACCGCCTCCTGCTCGAAGGAGGCGCCGAAATAGCCGACGTACAGCGGCACGGCCGTCGCCGAGACGGTGAAATGATTCAGCCAATGCAGCGCCAGCCGCTCGATCAGCGGCGCCGGCGTTCCGATGGCAGTCTCGATCCGGTGGCCGAGATCGGCCTGCAGCACCTGGCCGGGCGAGGGGAAATCCGCCTCCGGCATCGCCGGCGGCGCCATGCCGGCGCCCGGCTCGGCCGACTGGACTCGGCGCTGCTGCACCAGACGCCGCTGCCGCATCACCAGGCCGACCGTGGTCGCGGTATCCGGCAGGCCGGCATCCCGGGCCTGGGCCGGGGGCCGATCAAGCTGCGCCAGCAGCGCGGCGCGTGGGTCGCTGCCGAGCCGGGCCAGCTCCCCGCCGGCGGCACCCAGACCGAAACGTTGCACGGCGATGATGGGCTGCATGCCGCATGCTTACACCTGAAGCTGCTTGTCCGGCACGTTTCAAACCGTCTCCGCGAAGGTGCAGGCGCCGTGGGAACCCGAGGCAGCGAGGGCGGCTAACGCCTCGCTGATCCGGGAGCCCTTGTTTGTCCTCGTCCCTCCATGCCCATCCCACCCCGACCCGGGCGGGCCTTCCGCCGCTCGTCTGGTTCCTCCTCATGGCCCTGCTGACCGCGGCCTGCCTGACGCCGGCGCTGCTGAACGGCACGCCGCCGGTCTTCACCGATACCCAGAGCTACCTCGACAACATGAACCGCTTCCGGCCGAGCCATATGCGCGCCTTCGGCTATGGCGCCTTCCTGCGGCTGTCCGGCGGCCTGGTCAGCCTGTGGCTGCCGGTCTTCGCGCAGGCGGTGCTCTCCGCCTGGCTGGTGCTGCGGTTCCTGGCGCTGGAGCAGGCGCGCTGGCCACGGCGCTGGCAGGGGCCCCTGGTCCTGGCCGCGGTGGCGCTGCTGCTGGTGGGGCCGCTGCCCTGGCTGACCAGCTGGCTGATGCCCGATCTCTTCGCCGGCCTGATCGTGCTGGCGCTGGCCTTGCTCGGGCTGCACTGGCGCCGGCTCGGCTGGCTGGAACGGGTGGCGCTGATCGTCTTCCTCTGCGGTGCGGCCAGCATCCACCTGACGCATCCGCCCCTGCTGCTCGGCCTGGCGCTGGTGCTGGGGGTGCTGGCGCTGGCGTCGCGCCCGGTCCGGGCGGCGGCCGGGCGGCTGGCGGCGGTGGCGCTGCTGGCCGCGGCCATCGGGGCGGGGTCGCTTGTGGCCTCCAACCTCCTCGCCTACAGGACGCCGACGATCTCGCTGGGCTCGCCGGTCTTCCTCTTCGCCCGGCTGCTGGAGGACAGCGACGTGCCGGCGGCGCTGGCGCCCTATTGCGCCAAGGGCGCGCCCTGGGTGAGCTGCCACTACCTCGACCGGCTGCATGTCGGCGCCGATGAATTCCTCTGGCTCGCCAGCTCGCCGCTGCGCCAGATGGGCGAGGTGAAGGATTTCTACCCGGAGGCGGCGCAGCTCAACCCGCTGATCCTGCGGCAGGTCTGGCCGCAATGGCTGCTGGCGACCGCGAAGCGCACGCTGGCGCAGATGGTCACCTTCAACCTGGGCGACGGATTCGACGCCGAGGGGCCGACCATGCTGGCCGAGGATATGCCGCGCTTCGGGCTGCCCTGGGTCGTGCCACTGATGACGGGCAGCAAGCAGTTCGACAACCGGCTGTTGCCCTATGCCCCGGTCGCCCTGGCCGATGCGCTGGGGGCCGCGGGACTGCTCGGCGTGCTGGGGTTCGGGATCTGGGGCGTCGCAAGGCGGCGGCCGGCGGTATGGTGGCCGGCGGCCCTGTTCCTGTTCCTGTGGCTCGGCAATGCCGCCGTGATCTCCCTGGCCGCGCCGGTGCATGACCGCTACGGCACCCGCATGGTCTGGGTGGCGCCGCTGCTGGCGCTCAGCATCGCCTTGCGGGCGGGCCGGGGAAGGCCGGCCGGGGATACGGGGGATACGGTGGGACCCGACGCGCGGGACACGGCGGTCCTTGCAGGACATGCCGCCGACTGAACCGGCAGCTCCGCAGGACGCAGCCGCAAGGCCTGCCCCCGGTCTTCCGGAGGCAGGCCGGTTGTATGCGGAAACGAGGCTTCAGAACGGGATATCGTCGTCCAGGTCGCTGCCGCCGCCGCCGCCCTTCGGCTTGTCCCAGCCGCCGCCACCACCGCTGCCGCCGCTCCGGCTCGGGGCCCGGTCGCCGCCGCCGCCGCCGCCGTAGCCACCGGAGGCCCGGCCGCCGCCGCCATAGCCGCCACCCTCACCGCCCTCGCCGCCACCGCGGCTATCCAGCAGGGTAAGCTCGCCTTTGAAGCGGCCGAGCACGATCTCCGTCGTCTCGCGCTCCTGGCCGTCCTTGTCGGTGTACTTCCGGGTCTCGATCGCCCCCTCGAGGTACACCTTGCTGCCCTTCTTCAGGTACTTCTCGGCGATCTCGCCGAGCTTCTCGTTGAAGATGGCGATGCGGTGCCACTGGGTCTTCTCCTTCCGCTCGCCGGACGCCTTGTCATTCCAAGTGTCCGAGGTCGCGATGGAGAACGACACCACCTTGCCGCCGTTCTGCATGTTGCGGGCTTCCGGGTCGCGACCCAGATTGCCTACGAGGATCACCTTATTTACGCCGGCCATGCCGCCAAAACCCCTGGAACCGAGTTGGATGACCTAGCGCGGCCCGGTCCCGAGGACCAGGGCCGCGTCCTATTAAGACCCTTTCCGTGGCCCTGTTATAGTGGCATCACCCCAAGAACACAAGGCGAACGCGGGCCCAGCGCCCCGTGGAGCATGATCTCTTATGGCCAGCCCGACCCCTCCCCCCGTCCCCATGTCCGGTGCCGGCTTCCTCCGCATCCGCGGCGCCCGTACGCATAACCTGAAGAATCTCGACCTCGACATCCCCCGCGGCACGCTGACCGTCATCACCGGCCTCTCGGGCTCCGGCAAATCCTCGCTCGCCTTCGATACGATCTATGCCGAGGGCCAGCGCCGCTATGTCGAATCGCTGAGCGCCTATGCCCGGCAGTTCCTCCAGCTCATGCAGAAGCCGGACGTCGACAGCATCGAGGGGCTGAGCCCGGCCATCTCGATCGAGCAGAAGACCACCAGCCACAACCCCCGCTCCACCGTCGGCACCGTCACCGAGATCCACGATTACATGCGGCTGCTCTGGGCCCGGGTCGGCGTGCCCTATAGCCCGGCGACCGGCCTGCCGATCGAGGCGCAGACCGTCTCCCAGATGGTCGACCGGGTCATGGCCCTGCCGGAGGGCACCCGCCTGCTGCTGCTCGCCCCCGCCGTCCGCGGCAAGAAGGGCGAGTACAAGAAGGAGCTGGCCGAATACCAGCGCCGCGGCTTCGAGCGGGTGAAGGTCAACGGCACCCTGTATCAGATCGCCGAGGTCCCGGCGCTCAGCAAGAAGCTGAAGCACGACATCGAGGTGGTGGTGGACCGCATCGTGGTCCGCGACGGCATCGCCCCCCGCCTGGCCGACAGCTTCGAGACCGCGCTGGGTCTCGCCGACGGCATCGCCTATGCCGAGAATGCCGACACCGGCGAGCGCACCGTCTTCAGCGCCAAATTCGCCTGCCCGGTCAGCGGCTTCACCATCGAGGAGATCGAGCCGCGGCTCTTCTCCTTCAATAGCCCGCAGGGCGCCTGCCCGAGTTGCGACGGCCTCGGCACCCAGACCTTCTTCGACCCGATGCTGGTGGTCCCCGACGACCTCCGCACCCTGGCCGAGGGTGCCGTCGCCCCCTGGTCCGGCGCGCAGTCGCCCTACTACGACCAGACGCTGGAAAGCCTGGCGCGCCACTACAAGGTCGCCACCACCAGCCAGTGGGGCGACCTGCCGGCCAAGGTCCGCCACGCCATCCTCCACGGCAGCGGGGAGGAGATCGTCACCCTCCGCTACAAGGATGGCCTCCGCAGCTACGACGTGAAGAAGCCCTTCGAGGGCGTGCTGCCCAACCTCGAGCGCCGCTACCGCGAGACCGACAACCCTTGGGTGCGGGAGGACCTCTCGCGCTATCAGGCGGCCAAGCCCTGCCCGGCCTGCGACGGCCACCGGCTGAAGCCCGAGGCACTCTCGGTCAAGATCGCCGGCCGCCACATCGGCGACGCCGCCCGCCTGTCCATCCGCGACTGCGAACGCTGGTTCGGCACCGTCTTCGAGACGCTGACGCCGCAGCGCCAGGAGATCGCGCGGCGCATCCTGAAGGAGATCGCCGAGCGGCTGAAATTCCTGGTCGACGTCGGGCTCGACTACCTCTCGCTCGGCCGCTCCTCGGCCACGCTCTCGGGCGGCGAATCCCAGCGCATCCGGCTGGCCTCGCAGATCGGCAGCGGCCTCACCGGCGTGCTCTACGTGCTGGACGAGCCCAGCATCGGCCTGCACCAGCGGGACAACGAGCGGCTGCTTGGCACGCTGCGGCGGCTGCGCGACATCGGCAATACCGTGCTGGTGGTGGAGCACGACGAGGATGCGATCCGCGCCGCCGACTACTTGGTCGATATCGGCCCGGCGGCCGGCGCTGGCGGCGGCCGCGTGGTGGCCCAGGGCACGCCCGCCGAGGTCACCGCCAATCCGGCCAGCCTGACGGGCGACTACCTTTCCGGCCGCAAGCGCATCCCGGTGCCGGAGGTCCGGCGCAAGGCGGACCGCAAGCGCGTGGTGAAGGTCATCGGCGCCAGCGGCAACAACCTGAAGGACGTCAGCGCCGAATTCCCGCTCGGCACCTTCACCTGCATCACCGGCGTCTCCGGCGGCGGCAAGTCCACGCTGGTGATCGAGACGCTGTACAAGGCCGCCGCCCGCCGGCTGATGGGCGCCGGCACCGTCCCCGGCCCGCACGAGAAGATCGAGGGCCTCGACCAGCTCGACAAGATCATCGACATCGACCAGTCGCCGATCGGCCGTACCCCGCGCTCCAACCCGGCCACCTATACCGGCCTCTTCGCGCCGATCCGCGACTGGTTCAGCGAGCTGCCGGAAAGCCGCGCCCGCGGCTACAAGCCCGGCCGCTTTTCGTTCAACGTCAAGGGCGGCCGCTGCGAGGCCTGCCAGGGCGATGGTCTCGTCAAGATCGAGATGCACTTCCTGCCCGACGTCTACGTCACCTGCGATTCGTGCAAGGGCAAGCGCTACAACCGCGAGACACTGGAGGTGAAGTTCCGCTCCAAGTCCATCGCCGACGTGCTGGAGATGACGGTGGACGAGGGCGTCGAGTTCTTCTCCGCCGTCCCCTCCATCGCCGAGAAGCTGCGGGTGCTGCGGGAAGTCGGCCTCGGCTATATCCACCTCGGCCAGCAGGCGACGACGCTGTCGGGCGGCGAGGCGCAGCGCATCAAGCTCTCGAAGGAGCTGGCCCGCCGCGCCACCGGCCGCACCCTGTACATCCTCGACGAGCCGACCACCGGCCTGCATTTCGAGGATGTGCGGAAGCTGCTGGAGCTCCTCCACCAGCTCGTCGATACCGGCAATACGGTGGTGGTGATCGAGCACAACCTCGAGGTCATCAAGACCGCCGACTGGATCCTCGACCTCGGCCCCGAGGGTGGCGACGGCGGCGGGATCATCGTCGCCCAGGGCACGCCGGAAGACGTGGCGGCCACCCCCGGCAGCCACACCGGCCGCTTCCTGGCGCCGTTGCTGGATACGCCGCTACCGGCAAAGAAGCGCAAACGCGCTTAACTTACAAAAATAGAAGGGCGGGGTCCGGGGAGGGAATACCTTCCCTCCCTGGCCTTACCTTACTCCGCCGCCAACCGCTGCGCCGGCAGCAACCCCGCCGCCGCCAAAGCCTCTCCGATCCGCCCAATCTCGGCGGCGCTGATCTTCTTCAACGGCGGCCGCACCACCGCCCGCGGCAGCTTGCCCAGCAGCACCAGCGCCTCCTTCATGCGGTTGTGCATGTCGAAGAAGGGCTCGGCGTAGAAGACCTCCGCCGTCGGCCGGATGCGGGCATTGATCGCCTGCGCCGCCGCCATGTCGCCGCGCTGCACCGCCTCGAACAGCGCCACCTGCAGCTCGGCGATCACGCTGCCGGAGCCCGAGAGCAGCCCCTGGCAGCCCGTCACAAGCGAGGGAAACAGCCAGGCACTATGGGTGCTCAGCACGTTGACCGGCCGGCGCAGCGCGGAGAGCGCCACCACATGCCGCTCGGCCACGGTCGGGTCCCCGCTCCAGTCCTTGATGGCGCGGATCGTCGGCACCTCCGCCGCCAGCTCCTGCAGGGTTGCCAGCGGATAGGTCAGGCCGGAGGCCAGCGGATACTGGAACAGGATCAGCGGCAGGTCGGTCGCCGCAGCGATGGCCCGCACATGGTCGGCCAGGCACTCCGGCCGCGCCTGGGTGCCGCGCGCCAGCACCGTCGGCGGAAAGACCAGCAGGGCCGAGGCGCCACCCGCCGCCGCCGCCCTGGCCAGCCGCACCGCCTGCAGGGTCCCGTCCGAATAGACCCCGGCCACCACCGGGATCCGGTCGCCCACCTCCTCCATGGTCAGGGCCAGCACCGCCTCCTGCTCGGCCGGATCGCAGGAGGCGACCTCGGAGGCATGGGCATTGGTGGTGATGGCGCTGATGCCGCGCACGCCGCCGAGGTCGCGCAGATGCGCCCGGTAGCTGGCGGCATCGATCGAGAGGTCCTCGTGGAAGGGCAGCAACGCGGCCGGGATGACGCCGGCGCAGTCGAAGGCGGGGAAGCGGGGCATCCTGGGCTCCTCAATCCATGAACAGGTTGAACTCGGTGGCGATCTGCCGGTAGCGGGCATATTCCCCGGCGATGAAGGCACCGAAGCGCCCGGCGCCGCCGCCCTGCGGCTCCAGCCCCGCCTGGGCCAGCCGCGCCCGCACCTCGGCATCATGGATGGCCAGGTTGGCCGCGACGTTCAGCGCGCCGATGATCCCGGCCGGCGTCCCGCGCGGCGCCACCAAGCCGTTCCAGCCGACCAGGTCCATGCCGCGGAAACCCAGCTCGACCAGGGTCGGCGCCTCGGGGAAGACCGGCCAGCGGGTCGCGCCAGTCGTCGCCACCGGAAACAGCGCCCCGGCCTCCACCTGCGGCCGGGCCGCGGCGGCGTAATGCAGGTCCAGCCGCCCGGCGAGGACTTCCTGGATGGCCGGAGCGTCGCCGGCGAAGTGGATCGGCTCGAAGGTCACGCCGGTCTGCTGCGTCAGCATCAGCGCCAGGATATGCCCGGTGCCGCCCGGCCCGGTGGTGCCGAAGGTGACGCGGCCCTCGCGCCTGGCCAGCCCAATCAGGTCGTCCATGCTGCGAAGCGGCCGGTCCGCCCGCACCACCAGCGCGAAGGGGGAGATCACGCCGAGCATGACCGGGGCGAAATCCTCCACCGGATTGTAGCCGACGTTGCGCCGCAGCGCCGGCGCCTGGGCATTGCTCGCGGCATTGGCGGCCAGCAGGGTATAGCCATCGGCCGGCGCCGCCCGCACCAGCGCCGCCCCGATGGTGCCGGCCGCGCCCGGCCGGTTCTCCACCACCACGCCTTGTCCCAGGGTCCGGGTCATATGCGCGGCGACCAGCCGGGCCGGAATATCGGTCAGCCCGCCCGGGGCGAAGGGCACCACCAGCCGGATCGGCCGGTTCGGAAACTCCAGCGCCAGTGCGGGCGCGGCAGCCACGGTGAATGGGGCCAGCAGCAAGCCACGGCGTCGCAGCATGGCCCCATCCTCCCTCGCGCTATCCCGGCAGCTTGCTCTTCTTCGCACCCATGCCGCGCATGAAGCGGTCGCGGATCTGCACCGGGTCGCGCTCGGTCTGGGTCACCGGCCCCTGGTCATCCAGCTTCAGCCCGATGAAATGCGGCCCGTCGGTCTCGAGGCAGTGCTGCACCAGCCGCTCGAAATCCGCCTCATCCGCCGCCCAGCCGGCGTTCGGCAGGCCGCAGCCGCGGGCGATGGCGGCATAGTCGGCGCCCCCCGCGGCCGGCGTCCCCTGCCCGCCGGTGATCTGATAGACGCCGTTGTCCATCACCAGGATCGTCAGGTTCTTCGGCGCCAGCGAGGCCACAGTGGCGAGGCAGCCGAGCTGCATCAGCAGGGAGCCATCGCCCTCCAGCGCAAACACCCGGCGGTCCGGCTGCGCCAGCGCGACGCCCAGGGCGATCGGGATGGCGAGGCCCATGCTGCCCAGCATGTAGAAGTTCTGCGCCCGGTGCCCGGCCGACCAGAGGTCGAAATTGGTATGGCCGATGCCGCCTACCACCGCCTCGTTCTTGGTCAACCTGGCGACAAGACGCTGGGTCAGGTCGAAGCGGTACATGCGCTTGGCGTTGTGCGCCGCGGTCAGGATCTCAACCATCTACTGGGCCACCACTTTCGGGGTCACGGCCTTGCCGCCGGTCAGCAGCGGCGAGAGGATCAGCGCCGCCGGCTGCTGCGTCAGATGCGCCTGGCGGATGGTCCGATCCACGACGAACTCGCATTCGTCGAGCCGGGTGACGACATGATAGGGCATCGCCAGCGACTCCAAGGTCGGCCGCATGGTCCGCCAGACCGCCGCCTGCCCGATGTTGAACTCGCCCAGCGTCCCGCGCTCGCTCACCAGCATCAGCACCGGGATCTGGTATGCGCAGGGCAGGCTGGCCAGCACATTCGCCAGGGTGGCGAAGCCGCTGGTCTGCATCAGCACCATGCCCTTGCGCCCGGCCATGACGGCACCGGCGACGATGCCCACCGCCTCCTCCTCCCGCGCCACGGTGAAGGCCTCGAAGAAGGGATCGGCATGGATGCCGGCGATCAGCGGCTTCAGCACATTGTCCGGCACATAGGGGATGAGGCGAACGTCGTTCGCCTTGAGCACGTCGATGACGATCTGGTGCCAGGCGCGGCCTGCGGATTCCATGCGGTCCCTCCTATTCGGCCGCGATCCTGGCCTGCCGGATGACGTCGCGCCAGAGGGGCACCTCCCGCGCCACCCGCGCCTTCAGCCCATCCGCCCCCTCCGGCAGGGCGATCACCCCGCCGGCACGGTAGCGCTGCTGCACCTCCGGCCGGCGCAGCACAACCAGCACCGCCTCGCTCAGCGTCCGGATCACCGCCGGCGGGGTCGCCGCCGGGGCATAGAGGGCATTGAAGGTCTCGGAGACCGCATCCTTCAGCCCCAGTTCCGTCAGGGTCGGCACATCGGGGATGTCGGGGGACCGTTCCGCCCCGGTCTGCGCCAGTGCCTTGATCTGGCCGTTGCGGACCGCGATCTCCACCTGGCCACCCTGGCTGGCGATCAGCACCTCCGTCGTGCCGGCGAGGATCGCCTGCACCGCCGGCCCGGCGCCGAGGAAGGGCACATGCGTCAGGCTCGCCCCGGTCCGCAGCTTCAGCACCTCCCCCGCCAGATGCGGCGTCGTGCCGATCCCCGGGCTGGCATAGTTGAAGCGGTCGGGATTCGCCTTGGCCGCGGCGATCAGCTCCGCGAAACTCGAGATCCCGCTATCCGACCGCACGCAGATCAGGTTGGGCGAGGCGCCCAGCGTGCCGACCGGGGCGAAGTCGCGGAAGGGATCATAGGGCGCGTTCCGGTAGAGGCTGGCATTCACCACGAAGACCGACGACGCGACCAGCAAGGTATAGCCATCGGGCTGGGCCCGGGCGACCACGCCGATGCCGATATTGCCCCCCGCCCCTGCCCGGTTCTCGATCACCACCGGCTTGCCCAGCAGTTCCGACAGGCCAGGGGCCACCATGCGGGCGGAGAAATCGGTGGAGCCCCCGGGCGGGAAGCAGACCACGATCGTCACCGGCCGCTCCGGCCAGCCGCCCTGGGCCGAGGCCCGCCCCGCCGCGAGCCCCGCTGCTGTCGCCAGCGCGACGCGCCGGCCCGTCCGGAATCCTGACACCCGTTCCTCCCCGCCCGGCCGTTGCCCGGCCTGGGTACTGAAACAAAGAAAGGCTGGGAGAAGGTATTCTCCCAGACCCTCATCTATTTTTGGGAGTCGGCATCCGCCGCATGGCGCGTACCGGACTCACAGAGATTAAAGGTGGGGCTTGGGGAGGACATGCTTGCCGCCCCAAGCTTCCCCTCAGGCCGCGGCCGTTTCGTCCGATGGGTAGTTCAGCTCCACCGCTACCCCATCCGGATCATACAGGAACAGCTGCGTCTGGCGGTCGCGCGGGATCACCCGCTCCTCGTGCTCGATCTTGCGCTCGGCCAGGTTCGCCTTCATCGCCGCCAGGCCGGTGCAGGAAAAGGCGATATGGTCGAGCAGCCCGGTCGGCCCGACGTTGCGCGGGATATGCGCATCCCGCTCCCGCGGCCCGATCAGATGCACCGTCGGCTGCCCGCCGCAATAGAGCCAATACCCATCGAAACCGAGCGGCGGCCGGTAGCCGATCTCGAGCCCCAGCACCTCGGTATAGAAATCCTTGGTGCGTTCCAGATCCGCCGGGCGGATCGTGTAGTGGTTCAGCCCATTGAGAGCCATGTCTCGTTTCCCCCGCCTGCCCTGGTCTAGATGAATCGCGCCTGCGGCCGCAGCCCCAGGAAATGCTGGCCGCAGACCTCCAGATGCGCGCTCCGCCCCTGCACCTGCTGGCCGGAGGCATGGATGTCGCGCATCCGCCGCTCGAAGGGCTCGGATTGGAAGATCGCCGTCGCCCCGGCCTCGTGATAGGCCCATTCCACCACCTCCTTGGCCCGGTGGATCGCCGAGGTGGCGGCGAGGCGGATCAGCACCTTCTCGTCCATGGTGATATGTCCGCGCGCCGAGACGGCCTCCCAGGCCTCCTCCAGCGTCTCCAGCAGGAAGGCCCGGGCGGAGCGGAGCTTGGCCTCGTTCTGCGCCAGCCCGTTCTGGATCACCTCGCTGTCGCGCATCGCCCGGCTCGTCGCCGCCGGCGTCTTCAGCATGGCCATGGCGGTGAATTCGTCCAGCATCCCCCGGGCGATGCCCATGGACACGCCGGCGAAGCCGGAGGCGTAGAGATGCGTGGTCGAGAACTGGTACAGCGCCCCGTGCAGCCGGCGCTCGGCCTCGGTATCGCGGCAGACGCTGTACTCGTCCGGCACGAACATCCCGGCGACGCCGTAGGTATCGCTGCCGGTGCCGCGCAGCCCGACCACGTTCCAGGCATCCTGGAAGGCGATCCGGTCCTTCCGGATCATCATGGTCCGCTCGATCGGCTGGCCCTCGGCGTTGCAGCGCAGGGTCCCGTCGCGGTCCTGCACCCGGCAATGCCCGCCGACCCAGGTGGCATGCTTGGACCCGGAGGCGAAGCGCCAGGTACCGGTGACGCGGTAGCCGCCATCCACCACCTCCGCCAGGCCATTGCCCATGCCCCAGGCGACCGCGGCGCGCGGATCCTTGCCCCAGATCTCCCAGGCCACCTCCGGCTCCATATAGGCCGCCGCCATCGAACAGCCTGAGGCCTGGCCGAGGCACCAGCCGGTGCTGGCATCGGCGGCGGCGATCACCTCCTGCAGCCGGACGAAGGTGGCGGGCCGCACCTCCTCCCCGTTGCAGGCGCGTGGCAGCAGGGTGCGGAACAGCGCGGCGCCATGCATCGCATCCAGCACCTCCGGCGTCAGCGCCCGCTCCCCCTCGATCCGGGGTGCCGCGGCGGCGATGATCGGGGCCAGGGCACGGGCCCGCGCAACCGGATCGGTTCCCGCACCGGGGGCAGGCGCGCCGGACAGGTCGAGTGCCGCACTCATGCCGCGCCAAGCTCCTTCAAGAAGTTGGTCGAGTGACCATATCTCGGCGCCGCTGCCGTTCCGTGTCAAGCGCCGCCTTGCCGAAGCGCCCGTCACGGTCGCTGGCCAAGCGGCCCGTGCCAAAGCGCCGGCGGCGCGGTATAGGGCGCCGGCACGATGGGATGATGGCAAGGCATGGCGTTGGGCGAGAAGACGAAACCGGTGGCCGAGGCAGGCCCCAGCGTCCGCGACCGGATCCTGGACATGGCCCAGGCGCTTTTCGCCGAGCACGGCTATTCCGCCGCCTCGACCCGGGCCATCGCCCAGGGCGCCGGGGTGAACCTCGCCCAGCTGCATTACCATTTCGGTGCCAAGCGGGACCTGTTCAAGGCCGCCTACATGCGCGGCGCGGTGCAGGTGACGGAGGCCCGCAGCCAGGCCCTCGCCGCCGCCCGCGCCCAGCACGGCGATGGCCCCATCCCGCTCGAGGCCCTGGTCCGCAGCTTCGTCACCCCCTTCATGCTGAACGGCCAGACGCCGGAGGGCCGCGCCACCATGCGCATGCATGCCCGCCTGCATACCGAGCCGGACGACATCTCGAAGGATGTCCTCAGCACCGTCTACGACGACACCACCCTGGCCTATACCGCCGAATTCCAGCGGGTGCTGCCGCATCTGGCGCATGAGACCATCTGCTGGCGGCTCTATTTCATGATGGGCGCCTATCGCTACACCCTGCTGCGCACCGGCCGGCTGGAAGCCATGTCCGGCGGCGCCTGCGACAGCGGCGACTTCGAACGCGCGGTGGCGGAGATCGTGCCCTTCCTCTGCGCCGGCCTCGCCGCGCCCGGCTGACCAGCTCGAGGCTGGCCAATCCCGGGCTGGCCCATGGCCGCGGCCCGCGGCCGCGCCTCCATCCCGACCAGGAGCCGCGGCACGGCCCAGGGAAGCACCAGCAGCCGATAGGCCAGCAGCGAGACCACCGTGGCCCCGGCCGTGATGGCCAACACGGTCAGCCAGGCCGGCCCGCCGAGCGGCAGCAGCAGCATCCCCAGCACCAGCACCGGGACATGGTGCAGCACATAGACCGGCATGGTCGCCTCCCCCAGCCAGCCCAGCAGCGGGCTGGCCGCCGGCGGATGCCGGCCGGCGAAACCCAGCCCCGCGCCGATGCAGCCCCAGGCGCAGCAGCCGACCCCGATCCGCCCCAGTGCCGAAGGCCCGGCCAGCACCACCACCGCCAAGCCGGCCAGGGCCAGCAGCCCCAGCCAGGGCGCCTCCGCCCGCAGCCGCATCTCGAAGCCCGGCCAGGCCGCCAGCACCCCGCCGCCCAGGAAGCACAGCGCGAAATAGCCGAGGTTCGCCCAGTCCTGCACCAGGTTCGGCAGGAAGGGCCAGTAGCCCCCGCTGGCCGCGAGATAGAGCCCGAGCACCGCCGCCGGCAGGAAGGCCATCGCCCGCCCCGGCACCCGCGCGGAGGGCAGCCGCCGCGCCAGCCGCTGCAGCAGCGGCAGCAGCACCACGGAGATGACCAGCAGATAGGCCAGGAACCAGAGATGCGACCAGGTCAGCAGCTGCAACCGGCCGAGGTAGCGCGGCAGAAATTCGAGGAAGCCGAAGTCCGGCGGCGCCACCAGCCGGAAGCCGTTGACCCGCAGGTCCCGCCCCTGCCCCAGCTCGATCCATTTGATCACCGGCCCCAGCAGCAGCACGCCCGCCACCAGCGGCAGCAGCACCCGCCAGAACCGGTCCCGCAGAAAGCGCCCGGCGGTCCGCCGCCGCAGCGAACCGACCGAGGACCAGCCCGCCAGCACGAAGAAGATCGCCAGGGTGGCGATGCGCATGGCCTCGTAGCCGAGGGTGGCCACCGCCCAGGGCACCGCGCTCTTCACGTGGTAGCGCGGCTCCTCGGCATAGATCAGCAACGCATGCGCCAGGATGACGACGCCGCAGACGACGACCCGCAGCAGATCCAGGTCGGTGCGGCGACCGGTGCCCGTGGTTATTGTTTCGGTTTGCGACATGCCGCGGTCATGCGGCAGCCGCCCGCCAAGCGCAAGCGGCTTAAGCCGCCTTCGCCTGCGCCACCACCTTCACCAGGGCCCCGAGCAATTCCTTCGCCACCCGGATCCGCTGCGGCAGTTCCATCTCCCGCAGCAAGGCCAGCTTGTGGTCCGGCCGCAGCTTCACCAGCCCCTTCTGCGCCGTCACCCAGCTGATCAGCCCGCCGGGGTTGCGGAACTGGTTGCGGTGGAAGCCGAGCACCACGCCCTTCGGCCCGGCATCCAGCTTCTCCACCCCCGCCGCCCGGCAGAGCGCCTTGATGGCGACCACCTGCAGCAGGTTCTCCACCTCGGCAGGCAGGGTGCCGAAGCGGTCGGCCAGCTCGGCCGCCATCGCCTCCACCTCCGCCTCGCTGCCCAGGCTGCCGATCCGCCGATACAGCCCGAGCCGCACCGGCAGGTCGCGCACGTACTCCTCGGGGATCAGCACCGGCAGGCCGAGGTTGATGTTGGGCGTCCAGTCGCGGGCATAGTCGGCCTCGGACTTCTTCTTCCCCTGGCCCGATTTGATGTCGGCGACCGCGTCTTCCAGCATCTGCTGGTACAGCTCGATGCCGACCTCGCGGATATGGCCGGACTGCTCGTCGCCCAGCAGGTTGCCGGCGCCGCGCAGGTCGAGGTCGTGGCTCGCCAGGGTGAAGCCGGCGCCGAGGTTATCCAGCGTCTGCATCACCTCCAGCCGCTTCTGCGCCGCGGCCGAGAGCCGGTGGCTCTGCGGCCAGGTGAGGTAGGCATAGCCGCGCTGCTTGCCGCGCCCGACCCGGCCGCGCAGCTGATAGAGCTGCCCCAGGCCGAACATGTCGGCGCGGTGGATGATCAGCGTATTCACCGCCGGCATGTCGAGGCCCGATTCGACGATATTGGTCGAGAGCAGGATGTCGTGCTTGCCGTCGCCGAACTCGGTCATCACCTGCTCGAGCCGGGTCGGCGCCAGCTGGCCATGCGCCTCGATGATCCGCGCCTCCGGCACGATCTCCCGCATCCGGTCGGCGACCTTGGCCATGTCCTCCAGGCGGGGGACCACGCAGAAGATCTGCCCGCCGCGGAAGCGCTCGCGCTGGATCGCCTCCCGCAGCACCACCCCGTCCCAGGGCATGATGAAGGTCCGCACCGCCAGCCGATCGACCGGCGGCGTGGCGATGATGCTCATCTCCCGCACGCCGGTCAGCGCCAGCTGCAGGGTGCGCGGAATCGGCGTCGCGGTCAGCGTCAGCACATGGACGTCGGTCTTGAGGGACTTCAGCTTCTCCTTGTGGGCGACGCCGAAATGCTGCTCCTCGTCGACGATCACCAGCCCCAGCTCGGCGAATTCGATCGACTTCGCCAGCAGCGCATGGGTGCCGACGACGATATTGACGGAGCCGTCCTTCACCCCTTCCCGCACCACCGCCGCATCCTTGGCCGTCACCATGCGGGAGAGCTGCGCGACCTTGATCGGCAACCCCTCGAAGCGGGCGGTGAAGGTGCGGTGATGCTGGCGGGCCAGCAGGGTGGTCGGCACCACCACCGCCACCTGCACGCCGGCCATGGCGACGACGAAGGCGGCGCGCAGCGCCACCTCGGTCTTGCCGAAGCCGACGTCGCCGCAAATCAGCCGGTCCATCGGCCGGCCCGAGGCCAGGTCCTCGATGACATCGGCGATGGCGCGCTGCTGATCCTCGGTCTCGGCGAAGGGGAAGCGGGCGCAGAACTCGTCCCAGGCCCCCTCCGGCGGCGTCGCCAGCATCCCCTCCTTCACCTGCCGCTCGGCGGCGATGCGGATGAGCTGGCCGGCCATGTCCTGGATGCGCTGCTTGGCCTTCGCCTTGCGCGACTGCCAGGAGGTGCCGCCGAGCTTGTCGAGGGCGATGCCCGCCGTCTCGGTGCCGAAGCGCGACAGCACCTCGATATTCTCGACCGGCAGGAACAGCTTGTCGCCGCCGTCGTACAGCAGCCGCAGGCAGTCGTGCGGCGCGCCATTCACCTCGATGGTGGAAAGCCCGTCGTAGCGCCCGATGCCATGGTCCTGGTGCACCACCAGGTCACCCTGCTCGATGCCCGTCGCATCGGCGATGAACTGGTCGGCGCGCTTGCGCCGCCGCGGCGGCCGGGCGATCCGCTCGCCCAATAGGTCCTGCTCGCCGACAACCGAAAGCCCGAATTTCGCCCCGGTGGCGGTGGCCGGCGCGACGAAGCCGCGCTCGAGCCCGAGCACCGCCAGCGCGACCACCCCCTGGCCCAGCCCGCCGATCTGGCCGATGTCGTCGACCGGCTCGGCCGCGACCCCATTCTCCCGCAGCAGGTTGCCCAGCCGCTCGCGCGAGCCGCGGGTCCAGGCGGCCACCACCGGCCGGCGCCCGGCCTGCGCCATGGCCATGGCATGCTCGGCATAGGCCGCGAAGACGTTCTGCCCCGCGGTCCGCGCCTCGGTGAACAGCCGACCGGGACGGCCGCCGGCCTCGACGCCCTCGGCCTCTTCCACCCGGGCGAAGGGCGAAAGCCGGAACAGCGGCCCATCGGCCAGCATCGCATCCCAGCCGCGCCGGGTCAGGTACAGCGTCCCCGGCGGCGCCGGGCGGTAGGGCACCTCGCCCTCCTGGGTGCGGACCGGGGCGCGCCGGGCCTCGTAGTGGTCGGCCACCATCTCCAGCCGTGCCGCCAGCACGTCCTCCGCCTGGTGGTCCAGGCTGACGGAAGCTTCGGGCAGGTAGTCCAGCAGGGTCTCCATGGCTTCATGGAAGAGCCCGGCCCAATGCTCCATCCCCGGGTGCTTCCGCCCGGCGCTGATCGAGGCATAGAGCGGATCGGAGGCTGCCGCCGCGCCGAACAGGTCGCGGTAGCCGGCCCGGAAGCGGGCGATCGACGGCTCGTCGAGGAAGACCTCCCCCACCGGCCGCAGCCAGAGCTGGGTGAGCGCCGCGCCGCTGCGCTGGCTGCCGGTGTCGATGCGGCGGATACTCTCGATCTCGTCGCCGAACATGTCGAGCCGGATCGGATCCGGCTCGCCCGAGGGGTAGAGGTCGATGATCCCGCCGCGGACCGCGTATTCCCCCGGCTCCATGACGGTGCCGGAGCGGCCGTAGCCATTGGCCTCGAGGAAGGCGATCAGCGCCTCCGGCTTCACCCGCCCGCCTTTCTTCAGCAGCAGGGTGGCATCCCGGAACACCGCCCGCGGCGGCACCTTCTGCACCAGGGCATTCACCGTGGTGACGACGATGCGCGGCCGCCGCCCCGGCTCCAGCAAACGGGTCAGGGTCGAGACCCGCTCGGCCACGATCTCCGGATTGGGCGAGACCCGGTCGTAGGGCAGGCAGTCCCAGGCCGGGAAGCGCAGCACCTCCACGTCGGGCGCGAAGAAGCCCAGCGCCTCGATCATCCGGGCGGTGCGGGCATCGTCGCGGCAGACATGGATGATGGGCGCATCCGTCTCGGCCCGGCGGCGGGCCAGCAGCAGGGCATCGAAGCCCTCCGGCGCGCCATGGATGGTCAGGCCGCGGCTTGGTGCCTGCGCCTCGCTCATGCGCGACGCAACTCCGGCGGCAGGCCGGCGCCGGACCCGGCGCATTCCACCACCATCCGGTCCAGCATCGGGCTGCGGCAGTCCTCCGGCACCGGTCGCCGCCCGGTCAGCCAGTCCGAGAGGTCCACGTCCGGGAATTCCAGCGTGGCCTCCAGGTCGTCCAGCTCCGCGGCGGAGAAGCCCGCGACCAGCCGCTGCACGAAGGCGCCGATCATCAGGTCGGCCTCCTTGGTGCCCCGGTGATGGGCGCGGAACAGCAGCCGCCGCCGTCGCGGGTCGAGCTCCGGTGCTGGGTCGGGGATCGGTTCTGATGTCGTATCGGGTGTGTGGGGCATGTCGTCGATGCGTCTGGGGGCTGGCATATAGAGGCGCATGGGAATCCTGTCAGCCCGACGCAGCAGCCGCATCACCGGTTCCGCGTGACGAATGTGGAAGAAATCGCCGGGGGGCTCGATCTGAGGCCCCTGCTGGCCCCACTTGCCAGCCTGCCCGGCGTCGGCCCGCTCATCGCCAAGCGGTTGGCGGAGGCGGTCGGCGGCGACCGGGTGCTGGACCTGCTGTTCCACCTGCCGGAACGCTATGCCCATCGCCTGCCGGTGCAAAGCCCGGAGGATGCCCCGCCCGAGACCGAGGTGATCCTGCCCGCCCTGGTCCTCGGCATGCGCCCGGCCCGCTCGCGCACCGGCCGGCCCTTCGTCGAGCTGCGGGCCGAATCGGCCGGCCGCCGCCTGGTCGTCCGCTTCATCAACGGCCGCATGGACTGGCTGGGCAGGCTGCTGCCGGAAGGCAGCGAGCGCCTCTTCGCCGGCAAGGTGAAGCCCGAGGGCGAGGCCTTCTCCATGATCAACCCGCTGACCGCCACCGGCCCGGAAGGCATGCCGGAGCTGGAGCCGGTCTGGCCGCTGGTCCAGGGCCTCCGCCTCGCCCAGGTCGCCCGCGCCCGGCTCGCCTATGACGAGGCCCTGGCCGGGCAGCTCGCCCTGGGCCTGGTCCGCCGCCGGGTCCGGCTCCGCCCCGGCAGGGCGCTGGGCGGCGACGGCCGCCTGCGGGCCGCGGCACTGGCCGCCTTCGGCCATCCCCTCACCGGCTCCCAGGCGCATGCCCTGGCCGAGATCGATGCCGACCTCGCCGCGCCGCACCAGATGCTGCGGCTGCTGCAGGGCGACGTCGGCTCCGGCAAGACGCTGGTGGCGGTGCTGGCCATGCTCCGCGCCGTGGAATCGGGCGCCCAGGCCGCGCTCATGGCGCCCACCGAGCTGCTGGCCCGCCAGCATATCCGGACGCTCGACCGGCTCTGCACCCCGGCCGGCATCCGGGTCGAGCTGCTGGCCGGCAGCGTCAAGGGCGCCCAGCGGAAGCGGGTCCTGGCCGGCCTCGCCAGCGGCGCGGTGCAGATCATCGTCGGCACCCATGCGCTGTTCCAGGAGGGCGTGATCTTCCGCGACCTGGCGCTGGCGGTGGTCGACGAGCAGCACCGCTTCGGCGTCGCCCAGCGGCTTCTGCTCGCCGGGAAGGGCGCCCAGGGCCAGGCCCCGGCCGACATGCTGGTGATGACCGCGACGCCCATCCCCCGCACCCTGCTGCTGACCCAATGGGGGGAGATGGCGGTCTCCCGCCTGCTGGAGAAGCCCGCCGGGCGGAAGCCGATCGATACCCGCCTCTATCCCTCCGGCCGGCTGCCCGAGGTGGTCCAGGCCATCGGCCGCGCCATGGACCGCGGCGCCCGGGTCTATTGGGTCTGCCCGCATGTCGCCGAATCGGAGCTGCTGGACGTCGCCGCCGCCGAGACCCGCTTCGCCGAGCTGACCCAATGCTTCCCCGGCAAGGTCGGCCTGGCGCATGGCCGGCTGGACCCGGAGGTCCGCGAGGCCGCGATCCGCGACTTCGCCGCCGGCCGGACGACCTTGCTGGTGGCGACCACCGTCATCGAGGTCGGCGTCGACGTGCCGGAGGCGACGGTCATGGTGATCGAGCACGCCGAGCGCTTCGGCCTCGCCCAGCTCCACCAGCTCCGCGGCCGGGTCGGCCGCGGCTCGGCGGCCAGCTACTGCATGCTGCTCTACGACGAGGCGCTCGGCCTCGCCTCCCGCGAGCGGCTGCTGACGCTGCGCGACACCGAGGATGGCTTCGTCATCGCCGATGCCGATTTCCGCCTGCGCGGCGGCGGCGAGGCGCTCGGCACCCGCCAGTCCGGCGCCCCGGTCTTCCGCCTCGGCCTGCCCGAGGCCGATCTGCAGGACGGGCTCATCACCATGGCCAACCGCGACGCGGCGCTGCTGCTGGAGAAGGACCCGAGCCTCGCCGGCCCCCGTGGCGCGGCGGCCCGGCTGCTGCTGCGGCTGTTCGGGCGGGAGGCGGCGATGGAGACCTTGCGGGCGGGTTAAACGCCGGGGGGGTTTTGCAACCGGTCACTTCCGAGTAAGCCCGAGCGCATTGGGGCTTTCTCAGGGGGTACGCCTTGGCCGCGCTGATCGAGATCGAGCGCCTCACCAAACGCTTCGGCGGCTTCACCGCCGTCGACGACGTCTCCTTCACCGTGGACCGGGGCGAGGTCCTCGGCTTCCTCGGGCCCAATGGCGCCGGGAAGTCCACCACCATGCGCATGCTGGCCGGCTTCATGCCGCCGAGTGCCGGCACCGCCCGCATCTGCGGCGCCGATGTGGTGGACCAGCCGGTCGCCGCCAAGCGCAGCCTCGGCTTCCTGCCGGAAGGCGCGCCGACCTATCCGGAGATGAGCGTCACCGGCTTCCTCGCCTTCACCGGCCGCATCCGCGGCTTCAAGGGCAGCGAGCTCACCGACCGGGTCGACCATGCGATGCACCTGACCCAGCTCGAGGGTGTCCGGCTGCAGCCGATCGAGACCCTCTCCAAGGGCTTCAAGCGCCGCGTCGGCCTCGCCCAGGCGCTGCTGCACGACCCGCCCGTGCTGGTGCTGGACGAGCCGACCGACGGCCTCGACCCCAACCAAAAGCATGAGGTGCGCGAGCTGATCCGCCGCATGGCCCCCGAGAAGGCCATCGTCATCAGCACCCACATCCTCGAGGAAGTCGCCGCCGTCTGCACCCGCGCCATCATCATCGCCCGAGGCCGGGTCGTGGTGGATGCCGCGCCGACGGTCTTCGAGGACAGCGGCCGCAGCCTGGAGGAGGTCTTCCGCAGCCTCACCCTCGGCAGGCCACATGAGGAGGCCGCCTGATGGCGCCCGCGCTGATCGTCGCCCGGCGGGAGCTGGCCGGCTACTTCGCCACCCCCGTCGCCTATGTCTTCATCGTCATCTTCCTGGTGCTGGCCGGCGCCCTGACCTTCACGCTGGGGAACTTCTTCGGCCGCGGCCAGGCCGACCTGATCCCCTTCTTCTCCTTCGTCCCCTGGCTGTTTCTCTTCCTCGTCCCGGCGCTGACCATGCGGCTCTGGGCGGAGGAGCGCCGGCTCGGCACGATCGAGCTGCTGCTGACCCTGCCGCTGCCGCAATGGCAGGCGGTCGTCGGCAAGTTCCTCGCTGCCTGGGCCTTCTGCGGCATCGCGCTCGCGCTGACCTTCCCGCTCTGGATCACCGTCAACATCCTCGGCAGCCCGGACAACGGCGTCATTCTCTCGGGCTATGTCGGCTGCCTGCTGGTCGCCGGCGCCTATCTCGCCCTCGGCGCCGCCATCTCGGCCGGCACCAAGAACCAGGTGGTCGCCTTCGTCCTCGCGGTCGCGCTCTGCTTCGTCTTCGCCGCCGCCGGCAGCCCGGTGGTGACCGAATTCCTCGACAGCCGCATCCCGCAGCTCGCCGAGGTCGCCCGCGCCCTGTCCGTCGCGGACCGCTTCGGCGGCTTCACCCGCGGCGTGATCGCGGCCCGCGACATCCTGTTCTTCGCCAGCTTCATCGGCTTCTTCCTGTTCGTGAATGCCGTCGTGCTCGACCATCGGAAGGCGGACTAGGCGCATGAGCGACACCGCACCCCTGTTCCAGCCGGCCCCGCCGCCGCCGCGCCCCCGCAGCCGCCGCCTCGGCACCTCCGTGCTCGGCCTGCTGGCCGCCGCCGTGCTCGCCATCGGCGTCAACATGCTGGCCGACCGGCTGCTGACCCGCGCCCGGATCGACCTCACCAGCCAGCGCCTCTACACCCTCTCGGAGGGCACCCGTCAGGTGCTCGGCGGCCTCGCCGACCCCGTCACCCTCCGCCTCTTCTACTCGAAGCGCCTCGGCGCCGAGATCCCGATGTACGGCGCCTATGCCGACCGGGTGCGGGAGATGCTGGCCGAATACGCCTCGCTCTCCACCGGCAAGGTGAAGCTCGAGGTCTTCGATCCCGAGCCCTTCTCGGAGACCGAGGACCGCGCCATGGCCTATGGCCTGCAGGGCGTCCCGGTCGACCAGTCCGGCGAGCAGGTCTACTTCGGCCTCGCCGGCACCAACCTGGTGGACGACGAGAAGACCGTCGCCTTCTTCCAGCCGGACCGCGAGCGCTTCCTCGAATACGATCTCACCCGGCTGGTCTACGACCTGTCCAACCCGCGCCGCCCGACCATCGGGGTGATGAGCGCCCTGCCGCTGAATGGCGACCCGCGGGCGATGATGATGCGCCAGCCGCAGCTCGGCCAGCCGGCGGTGGTGATGACCCAGCTCCGCCAGTTCTTCACCGTGAAGGACATCCCGCTCGATGCCCAGGTGATCGAGCCCGACGTCCAGGTCCTGGTCGTTGCCCATCCGCAGGGCATCGGCGAGGCCGCGCAATACGCCATCGACCAATTCGTCATGCGCGGCGGCAAGCTCTTCGTCCTCACCGACCCGCATTCCGAAAGCCAGGCGAGCCGCCCCGGCCCGAATGGCCAGCCGCCGGCCGAGACCGCGTCGTCCCTGGAGCGCCTGCTGAATGCCTGGGGCGTCGAGGCGCCCTCGGACAAGGTGGTGCTCGACCTGCGCGGCGCCTGGCGGGTCCGCGCCGGGCCGCAGGACCGGGTGCAGGCGGTGGATTACGTCGCCTGGTACAACCTGCAGTCCGATAGCCTGAACCGCGCCGACGTGGCGCTGGCCCAGCTCGAGCAGATCACCGTCGCCTCCGCCGGCGAGCTGCGCAAGAAGGAGGGCAGCACGGTCGAATTCACCCCGCTGCTGACCACCTCGCCGCAGGCCATGGTGGTGGATGCCGCCCGGGTCCGCCAGGACCCGAGCCCGACCCGGCTGCTGGCCGATTTCCGCGCCGACAATACCCGCCACGTCCTCGCCGCCCGGCTGCGCGGCCAGCTCCCCACCGCCTTCCCCGATGGCCCACCCGCCGTCGCCGAGGGCCAGGAACGCCCGGCCGATTTCCCCGCCCACCTGGCGCGGACCGAGGGCGCGGCCAATATCGTCGTCTTCAACGACAGCGACGTGCTGGAGGACCGCTTCTGGGTCCGGGTGCAGGATTTCTTCGGCCAGCAGGTGGCGACGCCGATCAGCGGCAACGGCGCCCTGGTCACCAACCTGGTCGATACGCTCGGCGGCTCCGATGCCCTCATCTCGCTCCGCTCGCGCGGCGAGAGCCTCAGGCCCTTCGAGCTGGTCGAGGACATCCGCCGCAATGCCGATGCCCAGTACCGCCAGACCGAGCGCACGCTGACCCAGACGCTGGAGACGACCGAACGCAAGCTCCGCGACCTCCGCCAGGGTACGCCGGCGGGGCCACCCGGCGAGCGCAACCAGAACCAGTCCGTCATCACCCCCGAGCAGCGCGCCGAGATCGACGCGGCGCGGGAGGAGATCATCCGCACCCGCCGCCAGCTCCGCGCCGTGCAGCTGGAATTGCGCCGCGACATCGAGGGGCTGGAGACCACGCTGCGTATCGTCAACATCGCCCTGGTCCCGGCCCTGCTGACCGCCTTCGCGGTCGGCCTCGCCGTGGTCCGCACCCGCCGCCGCGCCGCGGCGCGGGCCTGAGGAGGGCCACCGCATGGAACGCCGGACCCTCCTCATCCTCGGCGGCGCCGCCGTCGTCTCGGTCGGCGCCGCCCTGGTGCTGACGCCCGACACCCTGCGCGAGCGCGAGGCCACCGCCGGGACGCTGGCCTTCGAAGGCCTCGCCGCGAAGCTGCGCGAGGCCCAGAAGATCGAGGTCCGCAAGCCCGACGCCACCCTGGTGCTGGTCCGCCAGGGGGATGCCTGGGTGCTGCCCGACCGCGGCAACTATCCCGTCCGCGCCGAGAAGGTGCGCGAGCTGCTGGTCGGCCTGACCGAGCTGCGGCTGATCGAGGCCCGCACCGCCGACGCCGGCCAGCTCGACCGCCTCGGCGTCGACGACCCGACGCGGGCCGGCAGCACCGCCGTCCTGCTCCGCATCCTCGGCCCGCGCGACCTGCCGATCGCCGAGCTGGTCATCGGCCGCCGCCGGGTCCGCACCCAGGGCAACGTGCCGGAGACGATCTATGTCCGCCGCCCCGCCGAGGCCCAGGCCTGGCTGGCCGAGGGGCGGCTGGCGGTCGATGCCGACCCGCAGCTCTGGGTCGACCGCGACATCGCCAACATCGCCCAGGACCGCGTCCGCCGCGTGGTGGTCCGCCGGGTGAACGAGGCCGAGGTGGTGCTCGGCCGCGGCGAGGAGCCGGAGGCCAGGCTCCGCATCCTGATCCCCGCGGACCCGCCCTCCTTCGACGAGGTGGCGCTGGACGAGGTCGCCCGCTGCTTCGAATACCTCACCTTCCTCGACGTGAAGCCGGAGGCGACCGTCCAAGGCACCGCCCTCGGCGAGACCCGCTTCACGCTGGCCGACGGAATGACGGTGACGGTCTGGCCGAGCCGCGAGGGCGAGAACCTCTGGATCAAGCTGCGTGCCGAGGGCGGGGCGGAAGGCGCCACGCTCAATGCCCGCTGGACCGGCTGGGCCTATCAGACCGGCGTCTGGAAGGAGAAGGCCTTCATTCCCCGGCTTGAGGAATTGCTGGAACGCGAAGCGCCGCCCGCGGCCCCCGCAACGCCGCCCGCCCCCGTCCGGTGACCGGCCGCGAATACCCCGACCGGCCCTGGGTCGGCATCGGCATCATCGTCTTCGACGGCCCGCCGGAGGCCGAGCGGGTGCTGCTCGCCCGCCGCGGCAAGGCGCCCCGCATCGGCAGCTGGTCATTGCCCGGCGGCGCCCAGCACCTGGGCGAACGCGCCGAGGCCGCCGCCCGCCGCGAGCTGATGGAGGAGACCGGCCTCGAGGTCGGCCCCCTGACCCTCGCCGCCGTGATCGATGCCATCACCACCGACGACCAGGGCGTCCGCTACCACTACACCATCATCGACTACTGCGCCCGCCGGTCCGGCGGCGAGGCCCGGCCCGGCGACGACGTCGCCGCCGTCGCCTGGGCGCTGGTCGAGGAATTGCCCAGCTACGACCTCACCCCCGAAGTGCTGCGGGTCATCGCCGAGGCCCGCGGCCGCGTATAGGCTGCCGGCACAAGGAGACCGATCCATGCCAGGACGCCGCCCATTCCTGTTTGCCGCCGCCCTGCTCGGCGCCCCCGCCGTCGCCCCGGCCCTGGCCCAGCCCATCGCCGGCGGCCGTCCCATCCGGCTGATCGTGCCCTTCCCGCCCGGCGGCGCGGTCGACATCCTCGGCCGGCTGCTGGCCGAGAGGCTCGGCCCGGCGCTCGGGCAGAATGTCGTGGTTGAGAATCGCGGCGGCGCCGGCGGCAACATCGGCGCCGATGCCCTGGCCAAGGCCATCCCCGACGGCACCAGCCTCGGGCTCATCAGCGCCACCACCCTCTGCGCCGCGCCCAGCCTCTACAAGGCCATGGCCTTCGACCCGCAGAAGGACCTCGCCCCGGTTTCCATGATCACCACCGGCGCGGTGCTCTGCGTGGTGAATGCCGAGACCGCCGCGAAGCGCGGCTGGACCGACTTCGCCAGCCTCGTCGCCTGGGGCCGGGCGCATCCGGAGGAGATCCGCATGGGTTCCTCCGGCACCGGCACCACCAGCCACCTGACCATCGCCGCGGTGAACCAGGCGACCGGCGCCCGCATCACCCACGTGCCCTATCGCGGCGGCGGCCCCGCCATCAACGACCTGCTGGCCGGCACCATCGACATGATGTTCGACGTCATGCCGGCGCTGATGCCGCATGTGGAAGCCGGCAAGTTCAAGCCGCTCGCGGTCAGCAGCGCCCGGCGCGTGCCAATCCTGCCGGAAGTCCCCGGCATGGCCGACCTCGCCGCGCTCGGCCTTGGCGACCTCGATATCCAGAGCTGGAACGCGGTGATGACCACCACCGGCACCCCGGCGCCGGTGATCGCCCGGCTCGCTGAGGCGGTCCGCGCCCTGGCCGCCGAACCGGCCTTCATCGAGCGGCTCCGCCCGCTCGGCTATCAGGTCATCACCAGCGAGGCACCGGAGGCCCTGGCCGAGCGCATCCGGACCGAGACGCCGCGCTGGGCACGGCTGGTCGAGATCTCCGGCGCGCGGCTCGACTGACGCCGCTTCAGGCGGCGGGCAGCGCCGCCTCGTCCAGCTTGCCGCCGGGCAGCCGCGGCAGCGCCGCCAGCGGCACCAGCCGGGCCGGCTGCATCGGGCCCGGCAGCGCCTGCCGCAGCCGCGCCCGCAGCCGCTCGGCCAGCCCCTCCGCCGCGCCGGGCGCCGGCACGACATAGGCCAGCAGCAGCACCCGCCCGGCGTCCGTCCGCGCCACCACGGCCGCCTCCGCCACCTCCGGGCTCTGCCGCAGCACCGTCTCCACCTCGGCCAGCTCCACCCGCTGGCCGTTGACCTTCACCATCCGGTCGAGCCGCCCGAGCACCAGGAAGCTGCCATCCGCCGCCAGCCGCGCCAGGTCGCCGGTGCGGTAGATGCGCCGGGCCGGGTCGGCGGGATCGGGTTGCAGCCGCCCCGGCACCAGCCCGCCGTCCTGCCATTCGCCGAGCGCGGTGAAGCGGCTGCGGATGACCAGCTCCCCCGCCTCGCCCGGCGGGCAGGGCGCGCCCCGCTCGTCCTGGATCATCGCCTCGGTCTCGGGGTCGAGCACCCCGGCGGCGATGCGGTGCGGGTCCTGGGCATCCTCCGGCCGGGCGAACCAAGTGGTGCCCGGCGCCTCGGTCGCGCCATAGCCGCCGAGGATCAGGCAGTCCCGCGGCAGGCAGCCGGCCAGCAGCGCCACGTCGCCCGGCAGCAGCGGCTCCCCGCTGGTGCGGATCGCCCGCAGCCCGGCCAGCATCGCCGGCGCCTCCGGCAGCCGCGCGATGCTCCGCAACAGCGAGGGCGCGGCCCGCAGCACCGTCACCGGCCGGCCGAGCAGCGCTTCCCGCAACTGCCGATGCCCCGCGGGGCCCAGCGCCAGCGCCTGGAAGGCGCAGCCCGCCAGCGGGACGAACAGGCTGAACAGCCCGGCGATCGCCGCGCCCGAGGTCACCGCCAGGAAGCGATCCGCCTCCCCCAGGTGCAGCCCGTCGATCAGCGCCGCCACCTGGTGCAGCACCGTCCGCTGGCTATGGACGATCGCCTTGGGCCGGCCGGTGCTGCCGGAGGTGCAGAGGATGAAGGCCGGCGCGTCCTGGCCGAGCGGCCCGTCGCCGAGGCTCCTCGCCGGCCCGGGCTCGAAGGCCCGTTCCACCGGCAGGACGGCGGCGCCGGGTGCCGCGACGCCTGCCTGCGCCACCACCTGCCGCGTCCCGGTCAGCCGCAGCAGCGCCGTGGTCCGCTCCGGCGGATGGCCGGCATCCAGCAGCACCGCCGGCCGGCCGGCGGCGAGGCAGGCGAAGACCGCCACCGGATAGGCGGCGCCATTGGGCAGCAGCAGGCCGACCGGCCCCGTTCCCTCCGCCAGCAGCCCGCCCAACCGTGCCACCGCCGCCGCCAATCCGGCGAAGCTCAGGCTGCGCCCGGCATCCTCGACCGCGATCCGTCCGGGATGCCGCGCCGCCGCCGCCCGCAGGCTCGCCAGCACCGGCCGGTCGCGCCCCGCGGCCCCGAAGATCCGCGCCGGCGGGCCGGCCGGGCCGCGGTAGTCCACCGGGATCTCGGGGGTGGCGATCCAGCCATCGGCCGCCGCCAGGGCCCGGGCCATCGCCCGCCCACGCAGGCTGGGCCCGAAGCGGAGCGCGCGGTCCGGCGCCGCCGCTTCCCCGTTCGTCAGGCCCAGAGCCGTTCCCGCTGCAGCCCGGTGTAGAGGTCGGCGACGAATTCGCCGTAGCCGTTGAACAGCCGGGTCGGCACCCGCTCCCCGGTGCCGAGCACCCGCTCGCTCGCCTGGCTCCAGCGCGGATGCGAGACCTCCGGGTTGATATTCGCCCAGAAGCCGTATTCCTGCGCCTGGATCGCCTCCCAGAAGGTCTTCGGCCGCTCCGCCACCAGGCTGATCTTCACCAGTGACTTGCCGGCCTTGAAGCCGTATTTCCAGGGCTGGTGGATGCGCAGCGGCGCGCCGTTCTGCGGCAGCAGCGGCTTGCCATAGGCGCCCACCACCATGAAGGAGAGGTCGTTGCCCGCCTCGGCCACCGTGCAGCCCTCGATATAGGGCCAGGGATACCAGGACTGCCGCAGCCCCGGCATCACCGCCGGGATCGCCGCCGTCTCGAAGCGGACATACTTCGCCTCGGACTTCACCCCGACCTGGGCCAGCAGCGCCGAGAGCGGGAAGCCGGTCCAGGGCACCACCATGGACCAGGCCTCGACGCAGCGCAGCCGATAGGCCCGCTCCTCCATCGGCATGGTGCGGATCAGGTCGTCGACGGAGAATTCGCGCGGGCTATCGACCAGCCCATCCACCTTCACCGTCCAGGGCCGCAGCGGCAGCCGCTGCGCCGGGCGGGAGATGGCCTTGTCGGTGCCGAACTCATAGTAGTTGTTGTAGGTCGTCGCCTCGCGCTCGGAGGTGATCTCGCGCCCCGGCGGGAAGCGCGGGTTGCGCGCCGGCGTCGGGAAATCGGCCGCACCCGGGCTCCCACCCTGGCCCGCACCCTGGGCCGAAGCCAGGCCCGGCAGCGCTACCCCGGCGGCGATCGCCCCCTTCATGGCCGCCCGGCGGCCGAAGACCAGCGACTCGGGAGTCACCTGGCTTTCCGGAATCTCCCAACCACGGCGCGTACGGATCAGCATCTCTGGCCTCCTCAACCCTGGGGCCGGGCGCCGCGCGGGATGGATTCCCGCCCGAGCGATCCGACCGCAACTACAACGAACCGGAGCACAACCCGCGCGCGAGCCCGGCGGATGCTCTCCAGAAGGGCCCTGCCCGGCCGGCGTCAAGCGCATGGCCGGCCTTGGCCCGAAGCAAGCCTTCGTCAGGGTGTTTCGCCAGAGCCACACCTCGGGTTACGCATACACGTAGGAGGCGAATTGAATTGTATTCTATATCCTGAACACTATCCTGTGATCACCCGGGGCTCCCGGCCTCTTGATCACACGTCTCACCGGCGGAGCAGCGCATGCATATCCTCATCGCCTCCCTTTCGACCAGCCCCGCGATCCTCGTGGCCGGCCTCGCCACCCTCGGGGTGCGCTGCGACGAAGCCGATGGGCTCGACGATCTGGCCTCCGTTCTCGCCCTCAGCGGTCCCTACGACGCGCTGGTGGTGCGGATGGATGGCCCGGCCGGCGACGTGCAGTCGGCCATCTGCGACCTGCGCCGCCGCGGCATCAGCGTGCCGGTCGCCATCCTCTGCGGCCGCACCCCGCAACCGGCGGAGGAGGAGGCGCTGCTGCATGCCGGCGCCGACGACGTGCTGCACAACCCGATCCACCTCCGCGTGCTGATGGCCCGGCTCCAGGCCCTCGCCCGCCGCGCCAGCGGCCATGCCTGCGCCCGGCTGGTCTGCGGCAACGTGGTGCTCGACCAGGCCCAGCATGCCGCGACGGTCGATGGCCGCCGGGTCAACCTCACCGCCCGGGAATTCGACTTCCTCGAGACCCTGATGCTGCACAAGGGCGTGCTCCTGACAAAGGAGCGCTTCATGACCAACCTCTACGCCGACGGCACCGCGCCGGATTCCAAGATCGTCGACGTCTTCGTCTGCAAGCTGCGGCGCAAGCTCGCCGAATGCGGCGCGGCCGAGATGATCCGCACCGTCTGGGGCCGCGGCTACGTCGCCTTCGAGCCGAGCCAGGCGACGGTCGACACCGCCCGCCGCGACCGCCGGCCGGAAGCGGCGGTCGATCCGGTGCCGCGCGGCTGGGTCCGCCGCAGCGGCATGCTCGCCACCGCCTGAGGGCCACCACCTGAGGGCCGGGCTTGCCGCCCCTGGCATGCCGCTTGCCCTCGAACCCCGTGTCCCGCATGCAGCGGGGCACGGGAGGACCGCGATGCCTGCACGCCCTGCCTTGCTTGCCTGCCTCCTCCTCGCCATCCCGGCGGCGGCCACGCCCCTCGCCGCGCCGGACGACGGCCGGCGCTGCCGCGCCGCCGTCGCCACCGCGGAACGCGAGGCCAATCTCCCGCCCCGCCTGATGGCCGCCATCGCCCGCGTCGAATCCGGTCGCCGCGACCCGGCCAGCGGCGAGACCCGGCCCTGGCCCTGGACCATCAATGCCGAGGGCCGCGGCAGCTTCTACCCGGACAAGGCGGCAGCTCTTGCCGCCGTGCGCGCCCTCCAGGCCCAGGGCGTGCGCTCCATCGACATCGGCTGCATGCAGGTGAACCTGCGCCACCACCCCAATGCCTTCGCCAGCCTCGAGGACGCCTTCGACCCCCTGGCCAATGCCCGCTACGCCGCTCGATTCCTGACCGAGCTGCAGGGCAGTCGCAACGACTGGATGGCCGCCGCCAGCGCCTACCATTCGCAGACCCCGGAATTCGCCGCGCCCTACCGCGCCCGGGTCGCCAGCGCCTGGGCGGTGGAACAGGGGCTGCCCGCCACGCCGCCGGTGCCCTCCCTCCCCGTCACCCGCCCGGGTCCGGCCGGCGGCGGCTTCATGCTCTCGAACGGTGCCGACCGCGCGCCCATCCTGGCCAATGCCAATCCCGGCAGCGGCCGCGGGCTCGAGGCCTATCGTGCCACGCCCATCCCGCTGGCCGGCCGCAGCCTGCCGCCGCCGCGGCGGCTCTAGCCGGCAAGACAGGCATTCCAGGAGTCGGCAGCGGCCGCGTGGGACAGTCTAGGGCGCGTTCCCGAAGATCCGCTGGATCACCCGGTCGCCGACCCGCAGCCCCAGACGCTCCGCCGTCCCCGCCGCCAGCTCCAGCGTCGCCCGCACCGGCCCGCCGCTGTTGATGGCCGCCAGCGAGTAGGGCACCGTCCGCTCGGCGATCCGGTGGATATGCCCGTCCGCGGTAATGAAGATCATGTCCAGCGAGGTGATGGTATTGCGCATCCACATGCTGGATTCGCGCGGCACGCCCCAGTCGAACAGCATTCCCTCGGCGGCGCCGACGCTCGGGCGGAACATCAGCCCGACCATCTGATGCTCCATCGCCAGGGCCATCTCGACCTTGAACTCGTGCCGGCGGCCGTCGCGGGTGATGAAGGCCAGCGGCTCCTCCGGCAGGCGCGGCTGGGGATCGGTCTGCGCCAGGGCCCTATGGGCCAGGGGAGGCGCGGCGAGGAGCAGCCCGGCAAGGCCGAGCAGGGAGCGACGGAGCATCGCCGCAGCATGGCACCGCCCGCCACGCCCGGCCATACTCGGCGGATGATCCACACCGTCCAGACCCCCGTCCTCGACATCGCCTATGCCGAGCACGGCCCGCCCGATGGCCCCCCCGTCGTGCTGCTGCACGGCTTCCCCTATGCGCCGCAGGGCTACGACGCGGTGGTGCCACCGCTGGTCGCGGCGGGCCGGCGCTGCATCATCCCCTGGCTGCGCGGCTATGGCCCGACCCGCTACCGCGACGCTGGCACCCTCCGCTCCGGCCAGCAGGCCGCGCTCGGCAAGGACCTGCTGGACCTGCTGGATGCGCTGGCCATCCCCCGCGCCGTGGTCGCCGGCTACGACTGGGGCGGCCGCGCCGCCTGCATCCTCGCCGCCCTCTGGCCGGAGCGCGCCGCCGGGCTGGTCACCTGCACCGGCTACAACATCCAGGACATCGCCGGCTCCGCCCGCCCCGGCCCGCCGGAGCAGGAGCACCGCTGGTGGTACCAGTACTACTTCCACACCGAGCGCGGCCGCGCCGGGCTGGAAGCCGATCGCCAGGGCATCGCCCGGCTGCTCTGGCGCCTCTGGTCACCCCACTGGGACTTCGACGAGGCCACCTTCCAGGCCAGCGCCGCCGCCTTCGACAACCCGGACTACGTGGCGACCGTCATCCAGTCCTACCGCCACCGCTTCGGCTATGCCGCGGGCGACCCCGCGCTCGAACCCATCGAGGCGGCCCTGGCCGCCAGGCCCGCCATCCCGGTCCCGACCATCTGCCTGCACGGCGGCGGCGACGGCATCGGCCCGGTGGAGTCCTCCGCCGGCCATGCCCGCCACTTCACCGGCCCCTACGAGCGCCGGGTGATCCCCCGCGTCGGCCACAACGTCCCGCAGGAGGCCCCGGCCGAATTCGCCCGGGCGATCATCGACCTGCCGCCGCTTTGAGCTTTCGTTGCGGCATGCCAGGCTAGGCCCGCGGGAAACGCCGGTCCCATCAACAGGGACACCGCATGATCAGGACAACCCGCCGCGCCCTCCTCGGCGCGGCCGCCGCCACCGCCCTGGCGCGCCCGGCGCTCGCCTTCCCCGACCGCACGCTCCGCATCATCTCCGGCTATGCCCCCGGCGGGCTGAACGACATCGTCAGCCGCGCCATGGCCCAGGCGCTGATCCCGGTGCTCGGCCAGACCGTGGTGGTCGAGAACCGCGCCGGGGCCGGCGGCAGCGTCGGCGCCACCGCTGCGGCACGGTCCATGCCCGATGGCCATACCCTCTGGATGGGCATCGTCGATACCCAGGCGATCAACCCCTTCGCCTACAAGCAGCTCCAGTACAATCCGGCGACCGACTTCGCCCCCATCAGCCTGGTGGCGAAATTCCCCTTCGCCCTGGTCGTCGGCCCCTCCCAGCCGAAGCTCACCAGCTTCGAGGCGCTGGTCGCCGCCGCCAAGGCGGATCCCGGCAAGCTGACCTATGCCACCTGGGGCATCGCCAGCACGCCGCACCTGGCGATGGAGCGCATCCTCCGCGCCAAGGGGATCGAGATGCTGCACGTCCCCTTCACCAGCCAGGCGCCGGGGATGCAGGCCATCATGGCGAGCCAGGTGGATTGTATGCCGCTCCCGGCCGGCGGCGCCGAGAGCATGATGCGCGACGGCCGCACCCGCGCCCTCGCCGTCCTCGCCCCGCGCCCGCTTCCGCTCATCCCCGGCGCGCCGCTGATGACGGAGTTCGGCGTCGACCTCACCTCCGGGCTGTGGAAGGCGATCTATGCCCCGGCGAAGACGCCGCCCGCGGTGGTCGAACGGCTGAACCAGGCGGTGCACGAAGCCATGCAGGCCCCGGCCTTCATCGAGGTCGTCCGCCAGCAGGGCGCCGTGCCGGAGCCGACCACGCCGGAGGAACTGGCGGCCTTCGAGAGCAGCGAGCGGCAGGTCTGGGGGGATGTGGTGCGGGCGACGGGGGCGAGGCTGGATTGAAGGCAAGGTTGGGGAGGAAAGCATTTCCTCCCCAAACCCCTCCATTGTTTTTTGTGAGTTGGGACCCGCCGCGCGGCCGGTGCGAACTTATAAAAATAGATGAGGGGTCCGGGGAGAATACCTTCTCCCCGGTTCTTACTTCACGACAGCCGCCACCACCCGCTGCACCGCCGCCCTTACCACTCCCGGCCTTGGCGCATCCCGCAACGTGGTGAACCAATGCTCCGGCGGCGCCCGCCCCGCAGCACGGTCCAAGCTCAGCCCCCGCAGCACCGCCTCCGCCGCCGGTGTCGCCCGCTCAGGCACCTCGATGCCGTTGAGCGCCGCCCAGACCCCGGCCCAGCAGCGCCCGACCGACCAGGGATTGTACCCGCCGCCACCCAGCACGACGAAGCGCGGCGCCAGCCCCATCAATGCCCTGACCACCCCCCAATGCGCATTGTTCGACAGCGCGAGGCGGGAGAGCGGATCCTCCTCCAGCGCATCGGCGCCGCATTGCAGCATGATCGCCTGCGGCCGCAGCGCCCGGGCAATCGGCAGGATCGCCTGGTGCAGCACCCAGAGCATCTCGCTGTCGTTGAAGCCGGCCGGCACCGGCAGGTTGCGCGCCTGCCCCCCGGCGCGGTCCGCCACCCCGCCGGTGAAGGGCCAGCGCGCCTCCTCATGGACGGAGAGGGTGAAGACCCGCGGGTCGTCGTGGAAGGCATCCTGCACGCCGTCGCCGTGATGCGCGTCGATGTCGACGTAGAGGATGTTGTCCAGCCCCTGGTCCAGCCAGCCCAGCAGGCCAAGCACCGGGTCGTTCAGGTAGCAGAAGCCGCTGGCCCGGTCGGGCCGGCCGTGATGCGTGCCGCCGCCGGGGCAGAAGACCACCCCGCCCTCCGCCGTGAGCCGCGCCGCCAGCATGCAGCCGCCGGCGCTGGTCGCGGGGCGGGAGAAGACCTCCCGGTACACCGGGTTGCCATGCGCGCCGATGTGGAAGCGCGCCCGGTCCTCGGGGTCCGCCTGCTGCGCCGCCTCCGCCCGCAGCAAGGCGGCGACGTATTCCGGCGAGTGGAACCGGGTTAGCGCCTCGGGTGTCGCCCGCGGCGCCTCGATCCAGCCGCCCGCCGGCATCCAGCCCATGGCCCCGATCAGGTCGAGCGCGGTCGAGACCCGGGGAATCGCCAGCGGATGCTTCGGCCCATAGGTGGACCGCCGGTAGATCTCGGAACCGATGAGCCGCGGCGTCACGCGGAAGCGGCAGCCCCCGCGGCGATGGCCAGGAAATCCGCCGCGACCAGGCTGGCGCCGCCGACCAGCGCGCCATCCACATCCGGCAGCGCCAGGATCGCCTTGGCATTCCCCGGCTTCACCGACCCGCCATAGAGGATCCGCAGCCCCCCGCCGGCCACGCCGAAACGTGCCACCAGATTGGCCCGGATCGCCTTGTGGATGGCGGCGATCTCCGCCTCGGTCGGCGTCCGCCCGGTGCCGATCGCCCAGACCGGCTCATAGGCGACCACGCCCGCCGCGGCCGCGAAGCCATCCGGCAGGCTGCCGTCGAGCTGCCCGGTCACCACCGGCTCGGCCTCGCCGGCCAGCCGCTGCGCCTCGCTCTCGCCGACGCAGACCACCGGCACCAGCCCGGCCGCCAGCGCCGCCTCCGCCTTGGCCCGCACCGCGGCATCATCCTCGCCATGGTTCGCCCGGCGCTCGGAATGACCGAGGATCACGTGGCTCGCCCCCACGTCGCGCAGCATCGCCGCCGCCACGTCGCCGGTATGGGCGCCCTTGGCCGCCGCATGGCAATCCTGCCCGCCGGTCGCCACGACGGACCCATCCAGCGCCTCCACCACCGGCTGGAGATGGGGGAAGGGCGGGCAGACCAGCAGCTCTGCCGTGACCGGCGCGGCGCCGTCGCGCACCGCCCGGGCCAGCGCCAGGGCCTCGCCCAGGCTTCCATGCATCTTCCAATTGCCGGCGATCAGCGGGCGCACTCCGGGGGTCATGGCATCATCCTTCCTGGCTGCCGATCCGGTATCCGGCCCCGCCTCGTTTGGCAACGGGGCGCGGCTCCGCTATGGACCGCGCACAAACGCCGCACGGATCACGATGCTCACCGCATTCCGCCGCCTCGCCTCCACCTGGGTCGCCAAGCTGCTCTTCATCGTGCTGATCGCCTCCTTCGCCTTCTGGGGCATCGGCGATACCGTGCGCAACTTCGGCCGGGACAATGCCGTCGCCCGCGTCAGCGGCGACCCGATCGAGCTGGAGGAGGCCCAGGCGGCCATCCGGCGCGAGATGCAGCGCCTCGCCCGACAGGTCGGCGCCGCCTTCGAGAACGACCCGCGCATCCGCCGCGCCGTGGCCGACCAGGCCATGGAACAGCTCGTGCTCGACCGGGTGCTGCGCGCGGAGGCGACCCGCCTCGGCATCGCCGTGCCGGATGCCTCGGTGCGCGACTTCATCTTCGGGATCCAGGGCTTCCGCGGCATGGACGGGCAGTTCTCCCGACCCGTCTTCGAGAATTTCCTCCGCACCAACGACCTGACCGAGGCCAGCTTCCTCGCCCTGGTCCGCGCCGACCTCGCCCGCCAGCAGTTGGCGCTGGCCGTCCGCTCCGGCGCCGCGGCGCCCGAGGCCCTGGCTCGGCCGCTGCTGCAGTGGCAGCAGGAACAGCGCAGCGCCACCCTCGTCGGCCTGCCCCTGGCCGCCGCAGCCGAGCCGCCCGGCCCGGAGGAGGCCCAGCTCCGCCGCTACCACGAGAACAACCCGGAACGCTTCTCCACCCCCGAATACCGGGACGCCAATATCGCCGTGCTGACCGCCGCGCTGATCGCCCAGGAGGTCGAGGTCTCCGACGCCGAGGTGACCGCCGCCTACGAGGCCCGGCACGCCCAATTCGAGACGCCGGAGAAGCGCAGCCTCGCCCAGGTTCTGGTGCAGGACGAGGCCAAGGCGCAGGCGATCTCCGCCGCCTGGACCGCCGGCGCCGATTTCGCCGCCATCACCGCCCAGGCCGAGGCCGCCGGCGGCCAGGCGCTCGAGCTCGGCAGCCTCGACCGCGGCGGCCTGCCGGTCCCGGAACTCGCCGAGGCCGCCTTCGCCGCGCCGGCCGGCAGCGTGACGCCCCCGGTCCGCAGCCCCTTCGGCTGGCATGTCCTCAAGGTCGAGACGATCGAGCCCGGCGCCACCCGCCCGCTCGAGGAGGTCCGCGACCAGCTCCGCAACGACATCCGCCAGGAGAAGGCCGCCGACCTCGCCTTCGAGCGGGCCAACAAGGTGGAGGATGCGCTCGCCGGCGGCGCCACCCTGGCCGAGGTCGCCCAGCGCTTCAACCTCGGCTATGCCAGCTTCAAGTCCGATGCCGCCGGGCTCGGCCCGGATGGCAAGCCGGTCACCCTGCCGGTGATCGAGGCCGCCCGCGCCCCGCTGCTGCAGGCGGTCTTCCGCACCGAGCGCGGCGCCGCCCCCCGGCTGGCCGAGACCGAGGCCGGCTTCCTCGCAGTCGAGCTCAAGGAGATCAGCCCGCCGGCGTTGCGTCCCTATGAGAGCGTCGCGGCCGAGGTCCTTGCCGCCTTCCAGGCCGAGGCCAAGCGCCGGGCGCAGGAGGAGAAGGCCGCCGGCCTGCTCGCCGCGGTCAAGGGCGGCAAGCCGCTGGCCGAGGCGGCGCGCGAGGCCGGGCTCGGCTTCCGCGAGATCGGCGCCATCACCCGCGACCAGCAGCAGAACCCGACCGTCCCGCCCGAGCTGCTGGCGCCCCTGTTCGAGTTGAAGCCGAACGAGCCCACCATGGCGCAGACCCGCGACGGCTATGCGGTCGCGCAATTGCTGGAGGTCACCCCCGGCAACCCGGATGCCGACCCGGCCGCCCTCGCCCGCATCAGCGGCGAAGCCAGCCAGGCCATGGCCCAGGATCTCGAGATCCAGTTCATGTCCGCCTTGCGCGCCCGGGCCGATGTCCGGATCAATGCCCGCCTGGTCGACAGCCTCGCCCAGCCCTGACCCCCGGAATAGGAACCCCTCCGATGCCGCTTCCCGACTTCGCCGCCTTCAGCGCTGGTCTTGCCGCCGGGCAGGGCCAGGTGCTGTGGCGGGAGCGGGTGGCGGACCTGGATACGCCGGTCGGCGTCTTCCTCAAGCTGGCCGCCGGCAAGCCCAACAGCTTCCTGCTGGAAAGCGTCGAAGGCGGCGCCGCCCGCGGCCGCTACTCCGCCGTGGGCATGGAGCCCGACCTGATCTGGCGCTGCCGCGACGGCCGCGCCGAGCTCAACCGCCACGCCCAGGCCGCGCCGCATGCCTTCGAGCCGGCCGATGGCGATGCCCTCGACAGCCTCCGCGCCGCCCTGGCCGCGACGCGGATGACCCTGCCGGCCGGGCTGCCGCCGATCGCCGTGGGCCTCTTCGGCTACCTCGGCTACGACATGGTCCGGCTGATGGAGAAGCTGCCGGCGCTGAAGCCGGATGTGCTCGGCATGCCGGATGCGGTGCTGATGCGCCCGACGCTGATCGCCGTCTTCGACCATGTGCGGGATGCGCTCAGCCTCTTCACCACCGTCTGGCCCGCCCCCGGTCTAGACCCTCAGGCCGCCTGGGACGGCGCCCAGGCCCGGCTGGACGAGGCCGAGGCGGCGCTCGACCGCCCGCTGCCCCGCCCGGCCGCCCCGGTCAGCCTGCCGAAGCCGCCGGAGCCCTCCAGCAACTTCACGCGGGAGGGCTTCATCGCCGCGGTGGAGACGGCCAAGGAATACATCCGCGCCGGCGACTGCTTCCAGATCGTCCCCAGCCAGCGCTTCTCCGCCCCCTTCGCCCTGCCGCCTTTCGCCCTGTATCGCGCGCTGCGCCGCATCAACCCGGCGCCCTTCCTCTTCTTCTTCGATTTTTCCGGGTTTGCCGCGGTCGGCGCCTCGCCGGAAATCCTCGTGCGCCTGCGCGACGGCGAGGTCACCATCCGCCCGCTCGCCGGCACCCGCCGCCGCGGCGCGACGCCCGAGGAGGACAAGGCGCTGGAGGCTGAGCTGCTGGCCGATCCGAAGGAGCGCGCCGAGCACCTCATGCTGCTCGACCTCGGCCGCAACGACGTCGGCCGCGTCTCGGCCATCGGCAGCGTCCAGGTCACCAGCCAGTTCCAGGTCGAGCGCTATTCCCAGGTGATGCATATCGGCTCCGAGGTCCGCGGCCGCCTCCGCCCCGGCCTTTCGGCGCTGGAGGCCCTGGCCGGCGGCTTTCCCGCCGGGACCCTGACCGGCGCCCCCAAGGTCCGCGCCATGGCCATCATCGAGGAGCTGGAGCCTTCCCGCCGCGGCCCCTATGCCGGCGGCTTCGGCTATTTCGGCGCCGATGGCGGCATGGATACCTGCATCGGCCTGCGCACCGCCCTGGTGAAGGATGGCGTCATGTACGTCCAGGCCGGCGCCGGCGTGGTGGCCGACAGCGACCCGGTGGCGGAATACGAGGAGACCCACCAGAAGGCCCGCGCCCTGTTCCGCGCGGCGGAGGAAGCGGTCCGCTTCGCCGCCGGGCGGCGCTGAACGCTCCGCCTGCGGATTGACGGCCGCGCCCGTCCACCGCAGGCTCGGCGCATGAGCCCCATCGCCGCCCTCCGCGCTGCCCTTGCCGACCCCGAGACCGGCTGGGGAGTCGGCGTCCTGGGCGCGCTCGGCGAGTTCTGCCGCGACGCGGATGAGGCGATGGAAGCCGCGGATGCCGACGACGGCTTCCGTCGCGTCACCGCCCGCGGCGGCATCGCCATCCGCTTCGACCACCCGGCGCTCCGCCTCATCGCCTGGGAGGAACCCTCCCCCGCCGCCGGCCTCTGGCGCCAGGGCGCCGGGCTCTGCCTGCCGGAAGCCGCCGCGGCGATCGGCGGCGCCGAGACCGTCACCGAGCTCGGCCCCGATGCCGCGGCGCTGCGCCCTGCCGACCGCGCGGCCATCCTCTTCGACATGGGCGTCGGCTTCGCCCATTGCCGCGCCTGCGTCCGCACCGCCGATCCCACCCTGCTCGCCGCCCTGCGCCGGGGCCAGGGCCAGCCGCTGTTCAGCGCGGGCAACCCGGCCGGCCCGGCGATCCTCGCCGCCTCGCCGCACCGGGTCTTCCTCTCCCGCCTCGCCCGGATCGAGGTCTATCAGCCGATTCCGCCGCCGGACGGCAAATCGCCCATCGGCCCGCATACCCATCTGCTGCCCGGCCTGCTGCGCGCCCGCCGCTCCCATGGGGCGACCCGGCCGCTGCCGGAAGGCTGGGTCTCCTGCCTGGACCTCTTTCCCGCCCATCCGCTGCGGGATGCGCTGGAGGCGCCGCGTCCCTTCGATCCCGCCCGCCACGCCGCCTTCCAGTCCCTGCTCACCGCCTTCGGCCTGCCCGAGCTGCAGGCCGAGAAGGCCCGGCTGGCCGAGGCCGTCCGCGCCGGCCTGCCGCCCGCCGAGTTCACCCCCGCCGCCGATCGCCACGGCCGCGCCGCCGCCCGCATCACCCTGCGCCAGCTCGGCTGGACCGAGCCCTCGCTGCCTGCCCTGCCCGCCTGGCAGGCGGCGCTGGAGCCGGCCGCCGGTTGACTCCGCCGCCGTGGCATTGCCCGATGCCGCGAAACGGAGGACCGATCCATGACCCGCCCCTGCCCCGGCGCCCGCGCCGTGACCAGCAAGCCGCAATGGCAGCCGCCCGCCGGCAGCACCGACTGCCACATGCATATCTTCGGCCCCTATGACCGCTACCCGCTCTCGCCCGGCCGCGGCTATACGCCGCCCGAGGCCTCCATCGCCGCCTACCGGGCAATGTGCGCCGCCATCGGCGTGAGCCGCACCGTCATCGTCCAGCCCAGCGTCTACGGCACCGACAATGCAGTGACGCTCGATGCCGTCGCCGCCCTCGGCCGCGACCGCGCCCGCGCCGTGGTGGTGGTGGACGACAGCTTCGACCTCGCCGCGCTCGAAGCGATGGGCGCGCAGGGCGCCTGCGGCGTCCGCTTCAACGCGGTCAGCGGCAACGGCACCCCGCTCGAGCAGCTCGAGGCGCTCGGCGAGCGCCTTGCCAGCCTCGGCTGGCACCTGCAGCTCTATGCCCATTCGGCCGAGATGGTGGCGCTGGAATCCATCCTCGCCCGGCTGCCCTGCCCGGTGGTCATCGATCACATGGGCGGTGTGAAGACCGCCGAGGGAGGCGTTGATAATGCGGGATTCAAGGCGCTGCTCCGCCTGCTGGAGGGCGGTGCCTGGGCCAAGCTCTGCGGCTACCGCTCCTCCACCGGCCACCCCTATGCCGATGTCGCCGGCATGGCCCGCGCCATGATCGCCGCCGCGCCCGATCGCTGCGTCTGGGGCACCGACTGGCCGCATCCCTCCCTGATGACGCCGGAGGAAGTGCCGGACGACGGCCATCTGATGGACCTGCTCGCCGAATGGGCCCCGGCCGAGGCCCAGCGCCAGGCCATCCTGGTCGACAATCCGGCGCGCCTCTACGGCTTCTAGGGGACTTGTCTTGCGGGGATGGTCATGCCTAGTCTCCATCCATGGTCAGGAACACCATCCCCGCCGCTCGATTTTGGTATAGCTGGTACATACCGGCGGCCTAGGATCAGCGTACCCATCGCAGACCCCCGAAGCCGCCACCCGCTGGCGGCTTTCGTGTTCCTGGACCTCTCCCACGACCCCTGCCAGCCCGGTGACGGCCCCCAAGCCCAGGAGGCCCTCATGCAACGCAGCGATTTCGACTTCGACGTGATCAGCGGACCCTCAGCCCCGCCGCCCCGGCCTGTCGCCGCCGCGCCCGCCGCCCCCCCACCGGCGCCGGGCTCGCTTGACCCGGCAATGGTCCAGGATGAGAGTCGCAAACCATGATCCTGCTGATCGACAACTACGACAGCTTTACCTTCAATCTCTATCACTTCCTGGGCGACCTTGGAGTGGAGATCGAGGTCCGGCGCAACGACGAGCTGACCAGCCAGGAGGCCCTGGCGATGCAGCCGGAGGCGATCCTGCTCTCGCCCGGCCCCTGCACCCCGAACGAGGCCGGCATCTGCCTGCCGCTGATCGGCGCCGCCGCCTCGGCCGGCGTCCCGCTGCTCGGCGTCTGCCTCGGCCACCAAGCCATCGGCCAAGCCTTCGGCGGCACCGTCGTCCGCGCGCCCGTCCCGGTGCATGGCAAGGTCTGGGACGTCCATCACCGCGACAGCGATGTCTTCGCCGGCCTGCCGAACCCCTTCCGCGCCACCCGCTACCATTCGCTGGTGGTGCGGCGGGAGGATCTGCCGCCCGAGCTGGAAGCCACCGCCTGGACCGAGGACGGGCTGATCATGGGCCTCGCCCACCGCGACCTGCCGATCTGGGGCGTGCAGTTCCACCCGGAAAGCATCGCCAGCCAGCATGGCCATGATCTGCTGCGGAACTTCCTGACCCTGGCGAAGGCCAAGGTGCCAGCGTGAAGAAGATCCGGGCGTGAACACGCTGAAGCCGGTCCTCGCCCGCCTCGCCACCGGCGAGACCCTGGGGGAGAGCGAGGCCGAAGCCGCCTTCGGCATCATCATGGCCGGCGAGGCGACGCCGGCCCAGATTGCCGGCCTTCTCATGGCCATGCGGGTGCGCGGTGAGACGGTGCCCGAGCTGACCGGCGCCGTCCGCGCCATGCGGTCCCGCATGCAGGCGATCGAGGCGCCGCCCGGCGCCATCGACATCGTCGGCACCGGCGGCGATTCCTCCGGCAGCCTGAACATCTCCACCACCACCGCCCTGGTCGTCGCCGGCTGCGGCGTGCCGGTCGCCAAGCACGGCAACCGCGCGCTCTCCTCGAAATCCGGCGCCGCCGATGCGCTGGCCGCCCTCGGCATCAACCTCGACGTGCCGCTGGACCGGCTGGAGGCGGTGCTGGCCCAGGCCGGCATGGTCTTCCTCATGGCGCCCCGCCACCATGCCGCGCTGCGCCATGCCGCCGGCCCGCGGGTCGAGCTCGGCACCCGCACCATCTTCAACCTGCTCGGCCCCCTGGCCAATCCGGCCCGGGTCAGGCGCCAGCTCACCGGCGCCTATGCCGCCGCCTGGCTCCGTCCCATGGCGGAGACGCTGCTGCGCCTCGGCACCGAGGCCGCCTGGGTGGTGCATGGCCAGGGGCTCGACGAGATCGCCCTCTCGGGCGAGACCCAGGTCGTGGCGCTGGAGGCCGGCAGCCTCCGCGAATTCACCATCGCGCCCGAGGATGCCGGGCTGGAACGCGCCCCGCCCGAGGCCATCCGCGGCGGCGAGCCGGCGGAGAACGCCCAGGCCCTCACGGCGTTACTCGCCGGTGCCCCCGGCCCCTACCGCGACATCGTCCTGCTCAATGCCGCCGCCGCCCTTGTCGTCGCCGGGCGCACGCGGGACCTGCGGGAGGGTGCGGCGCAAGCCGCGCGCGCCATCGACAGCGGGGCCGCTTCTGCCGTACTGGGCCGCCTGAAGGACGCAACAGCCGCATGATCGCCCCCCTTTCGATGGCACCCCTTTCGATGGCCCCTCTTTCGATGGCAAAGCCATGAACGCCCCCACCCTCATCATCCCCGAGCATGCCGTGCCGGATACCCTCGCCCGGATCCTGGCCGACAAGTACGAGGAAGTCCGCGCCCGCGCCGCCGCCACCCCGCTGGCCGAGGTCGAGCGCCAGGCCCATGCCGCCGCCAAGCCCCGCGACTTCGTCACCGCGCTCTGCGAGGTCGTGGCCGATGGCCGCGTCGGCCTCATCGCCGAGATCAAGCGCGCCTCCCCCTCGGGCGGGCTGATCCGCGACCCCTTCGAGCCGGCGACCCTGGCCCAGGACTATGCCAGGGGCGGCGCCACCTGCCTCTCGGTGCTGACCGACGCGCCCTATTTCCAGGGCAATACGGAGCATCTGAAGGCCGCCCGCGCCGCCTGCACCCTGCCGGTGCTGCGCAAGGACTTCATGGTCCATCCCTGGCAGGTCTTCGAGGCCCGGGCGATGGGCGCCGACTGCATCCTGCTGATCATGGCCGCCCTGGCCGACCGCCAGGCCGAGGAGCTGGAGGATCTCGCCCGCAGCCTCGACATGGCGGTGCTGGCCGAGGTGCACGACCGCACCGAGCTCGACCGGGCGCTCGGCCTGCAGACCCGGCTGATCGGCATCAACAACCGCAATCTCAGGACCTTGCAGACCGACATCGCCACCTCGGAGGAGCTCTGCCCGCTGGTCCCCGCCGACCGCATCCCGGTCGCCGAGAGCGGCATCCGCACCCCCGACGACGTCCGTCGCATGGCCGCCGTCGGCGCCCGCTGCATCCTGGTCGGCGAAAGCCTGATGCGGCAGCCGGACGTGGCCGCCGCCGCCGCCGAGCTGGTCAACGCGCTCTGATGGCCGCGAGCAACTTACCCCTTCCGGGGTTTGCTCTGGCATGACCGGCGAGCTCACCCATTTCGACGCCGCCGGGCAGGCCGCCATGGTGGATGTCGCCGGCAAGGCCGAGACCTCGCGCATCGCCGTGGCGCGCGGCCGCATCGCCATGGCCCCGGCGACGCTCGAGCGCATCCTGCAAGGCCGCATCGGCAAGGGCGATGTCCTCGGCATCGCCCGCATCGCCGGCATCATGGCGGCCAAGCGCACCAGCGACCTGATCCCGCTCTGCCACCCGCTGATGCTCTCGAAGGTCGCGGTCGAGCTCACCCCCGCCCCACCCGGCGCAGTCGAGATCGAGGCGACGGTCAGCCTGACCGGCCGCACCGGCGTCGAGATGGAGGCGCTGACCGCCGTCACCGTCGCGGCGCTGACCATCTACGACATGTGCAAGGCGATCGACCGCGGCATGCGGATCAAGGACGTCCGTCTCTCCCATAAATCCGGCGGCAAATCCGGGACTTACGAGGCAGCCTGATGCTATCGGTCGAGGAAGCCCGGGCCCGCATCCTCGGCGCCCTCACCGCCACCCCGGCCGAGACCGTCCCGCTGCCGGCCGGCTGGGGCCGCGTCCTCGCCCGCCCGGTCATGGCCCGCCTCACCCAGCCGCCGGCCGATGTCTCCGCCATGGATGGCTACGCGGTCCGCGCCGCCGATGCGATGCTCGGCGCCAGCCTCGCCGTCACCGGCACCGCCCCGGCCGGGCACCCCTTCGCCGGCCGGGTCGGCCCGGGCGAGGCGGTCCGCATCTTCACCGGCGGCTTCATCCCCGCCGGGGCGGACGCCATCCTGCTGCAGGAAGATGCCAGGGTGGAGGATGGTGGGACCTCCCCCGGCCGCGTCCGGGTGAACGAAGCCGTCCGTCCCGGCCGCTGGGTCCGCCGCCAGGGCCTCGACTTCGCCGCCGGGGAGGAACTGCTGCCCGCCGGCCGCCGCCTGACCGCCCGCGACATCGGCCTCGCTGCTGCGGCCAATACCCCCTGGCTGGCGGTGCATCGCGCCCCGCGGATCGGCATCCTGGCGACCGGCGACGAGATCGCCCTGCCCGGCGATCCCATTCCGGCCGGCGGCATCGTCAGCAGCAACGCCCATGCCCTGGCCGCCCTGGTCCGCGCCGGCGGCGGCGAGCCGCTGGTCCTGCCCATCGCCCCGGATGACAGCCAGGCGATCGCCGAGGCCGCCGTCGCCGCCCGCGCCTGCGACCTGCTGGTCACCACCGGTGGCGCCAGCGTCGGCGACCACGACCTGGTGCAGAGCGCCCTCGGCCCGCAAGGCTTCGCGCTCGACTTCTGGAAGATCGCCATGCGGCCCGGCAAGCCGCTGATCTGGGGACGGCTCGGCCCGACCCCGGTGCTCGGCCTGCCCGGCAATCCCGTCTCCGCCATGGTCTGCAGCGTGCTGTTCCTGCTGCCGGCGCTGGACCGCCTCTCCGGCCTGCCCGGCGATCCGCCGCGGACGCTCCGCGCCCTGGCCGGCGCCGCGCTGCCGGAGAACGACGGCCGCTTCGACCATCTCCGCGCCACCCTGCGGCCGGGCCCCGACGGCGTCCCCGTCGCCACGCCCTTCGCGGTGCAGGACAGTTCCATGATGAAGACCCTGGCGCGGGCGGAGGCGCTGATCCTCCGCGCGCCCCACGCCCCGGCGCTGCCGGAAGGTGCCGTCGTCTCGGTGATTTCCCTCCTCGATCTCGGCATCTGAGGCGAGTCCCGCGGGATCCGAGGTTTTCCTGTGGACAAGCTTGACCCGATTCTGGAACTTCCGTAGAACATCTGTACGATTCGTGGTTTGTTCGCCGAAACAGGCGTTGGCATCACGCAAGGTATAGCCGCGGCCGGGGGCCGCCGACGGAGGGATGGATGCTCACCCGCAAGCAGCATGAGCTGCTGATCTTCATCGACAAGCATTTGCGCGCGACCGGCTTCTCCCCCTCCTTCGAGGAGATGAAGGACGCCCTGAAGCTCAAGTCGAAGTCCGGCATTCACCGGCTCATCACCGCGCTCGAGGAACGCGGCTTCCTCCGCCGCCGGGCGCATCGCGCGCGGGCGCTGGAAGTCATCCGCCTGCCGGAGAACATCACCCCCCGCCGGACGATCGATCCCGCGCCCGCCACGGCCGCCACCACGCGGGAGGCGGCCTTCGCGCCCAATGTCATCCATGGCCGCTTCGCCCCCAACCTGCCGGGTCCCCCCCGCCCGGCGAACGAGGGTGCGGCGGTCCAGCTGCCGCTCTATGGCCGCATCGCCGCCGGCCTGGCGATCGAGGCCCTGCGCGACAGCGGCAGCAGCGTCGAGGTCCCGGCCGCCCTGCTCGCCAGCGGGGAACATTACGCGCTGGAAGTCGCCGGTGATTCGATGATCGAGGCCGGCATCATGGATGGCGACACCGTCATCATCCGCCGCGGCGAAACCGCGGACAACGGCGCCATCGTCGTCGCCCTGGTCGATGAGAACGAGGTGACGTTGAAGCGGCTGCGCCGGCGCGGCAATTCCATCGCGCTGGAAGCGGCCAACCCGCGCTACGAGACCCGCATCTTCGGCCCCGACCGGGTCAAGGTGCAGGGCCGGCTGGTCGGGCTGCTGCGGAAGTACTGAGGCCGGCTATTCCACCGCCGCCAGCGGGGCGGCGGAAGCCAGGCCGCGCGGCAGCGGCACCGGCGGCACCCAGGGCCGGTCGCCGCGGAATGCCCGGTCGCTGAGCACCCGCGCCCCGGCCGGGTCCAGCCAGATGGCATGCGGCCCGTTCCGCCAGACGGCGAAGCGGTCCACCACCTGGGCGGTGCAGGCCCCCCGCACCGGCTCGGCCGAGACCACCACGGCGGCGCTGGAATAGGCCTCGCGCGGCACGTCGCCCCGCAACAGCACCGCCAGCGGCGCACCCCCACCCAGGCTCACCCGGCAGGCGCCCGCGGTGCAGTGGATCGCCCCCTCTGCCGCCTCGCCCTGGCGCGGCAGGGCCTCGCTGCCCGGCGCCGCGTAGATCCGCGCCCAGTTGTCCCGTGTCATCGTCGAGGCCCCGGATAGCCGCTGGGTGAAGAGCGCGTCCCCGGCCCTGATCCCGATCAGCCGGCCATCGCCCGAGACCAGCATGTCCGGCGGCCGGTCCAGCGCCGCGCTGCCCAGCCCCAGCACCAGCAGCGGCACCCCCGCCAGCCGCCAGCCGGTCCGCCAGAGGCAGAGCCAGGCCAGCCCGAAGGCGCAGAGCCCGAGCCCCCCGGCCGGGATCGGCGGGGCCGAGAGCGCCGCCCCCGGCC
>NZ_CEEDBP010000030.1:0-78813 GCF_979252845.1 Belnapia sp. AC561 | reverse complement strand
GCCGAGGGGCAACTGAATCACCATCGTGCAGCCCGTGGGATCACAAGCGATTCAGTCAGGCTGGAAACCGCTCTAGCACCCCGCAGCTCTTCGTCCGACCACTGACCTATCAGCAGGGGCGTCGCCCCGTCCCTATGAGCGTAGGCTTCGGTCATGTGGTTCGTTCGCAAGGCGAAGGTGATTGCGAAGGTCACCTCGAACTGAATGCCGCCAGCACAGAGCGTGACCGAGCGCCGCCAATGACCCTCATCTCTGCCATGCTGCGACCAAGCGCCGACGCTCAGCACATCATAGCCAAAGTCATAACAGCGGAAACGATGCTCAGCCGATCGAAGTCGCCGCTCGGTTAGCTTTGCATGCACCAACCGAGGATTCATGGACAGCCTTTCACTTAAGAAAGCCAAGCTTGCCGCAGACAATACCAAGCATCTACTAATCGAAGGTGGATACGACGTCGGCAATGCTAGCGGAGCGCGTGTTGCCTCCGTTCGCCGCAACTTCGTCAAAAGATGGCATGCAGGGCGGTGTCAGGTCGCGTCCTGTCCCTTTGTCCTTAGGGTGGAACACCCATGCCGCAACTGAGCCATGCCGATCCCATCCGCCCTTCGCGCAAGCTGATGGTAGGCGGCGCGCTGTTGCTTGCGGCCAGCATCGTTGGCGTGCTTGTCGGCCTGACTTATCGACTGGCCCGGGATCTTGGTGCTGTGTGCGTCTTTACCGCCGTTGGCGGCGCCATGTTGCTCCGGCGCGGCCTCTACGGCAGCCGATCGCCTTCAGTTGGCGGGGACAGTGATGCATGGAGTGGCGGAGACGGCGACGGTGATAGCGGCGGGAGCGAGTAGCCGTAAAGCCCTCGCTCCGCTGATTGACCTACAACTCCCCGGCCCAGGTGCATGCGCACTGCGGACGATACCCTCACCACTCCATAGGGTATCGTCAGTGGCGCCCCCCTTCTTCGCCAAGGAGTGTCCATAACTGCGATCCCCATGCGGCATTGCCGCGCCGGGTACCATCACGCCGTTGATCACCTGCGGCCCGAAACCTGCGCCGCCGGCGAATACCTTATGCGGCCGGATGCGTAGCTTTTAGCTCAGCACCGGGCACAGCCGGAGCCACACCCGTATCGTTCATGTCGTCGTCTTGCTCAACATAGTCCGACACGAAGCCCACTTGGCTTTGTATCATAACCAAGACGCCTAGAACGCAGCCAGACAATGCCGACAAATCACCGAGATGATCGCCACCTCCATAGGCATAACGTGCCGCACACAGAGCCGCCGTGACGACGCTGAAAATACCAATCCAAAGCCACAAATTATCTGTGATGTGCGCGCTCGCATACCGCGTTGACGCCCGATAGAGCCGCATTGGCATTGAGGCATTCCTTGAAGGTGGTGCCCCGGCACCCTGATTAGGTCACCTTCTGCGAACTACTTCTAGCCCTGCTGGTCAGCTGATCTTCGCTTCGGACAATGCTCATGCGGCTGACTAGCCGCCTAGGGCCACCGTCGGCCGCCCAGACAGCAGGGCGTTCAGCTTCCGGACCGTTCTAGGCGCCAAGCTAGCGAAGGTGAACGCGGGGCCGCCAGGGGGCTTCGTCCGGACTGCGGCGTCATCCCCCGCAGTCCATGCGCTGTCGGCCCTCAGGGAGACGGGTGATCAGTAATCCACCCCTTCGATTGGGCCCAGCGGATCGAAACTGCCGGTCGGATGTGGCCAGCCACGCCCGCGGCCTGAAAGCTGCCGCTCCTTTTCCAGACGCTCCTGCTGGAGCCTCGCCTCTCTTGCCGCCTCTTCGCGGTGATAGCGCTGCGTATCGACGAACTGAGAGCCAAGATTGCTGATGCCGACCCGAGGTGGCGGGGCCGGCGGCTCCGGCTTCAGCAAGCCGGTCGCCGGGTCGAGGATCTTTCGCGCGTCGACCAGCTCGCGGACCTTCTCCGGCGGTAGGCGCAGGGTATCGCCGTCTGTCAGGATAAGCGGCGACATGCCCTCCACCCCGCTGGGGTGCGGCGTCACGGCGAGCTTTGCGAACGGTGCGACGGTAACCAGTACGCCGTCCGTGCACGGCGCAACCGCGGTCGCCGTGAAGGGGATGCCAGTCGGCCCGTAAAATGTAGTCATGGCTTACCTCCACCCGGGGAAACTGGCGCGCGGTCCGCGGTTCGGCAGCGGCGGCAGAGCGACGTCGAGGGGGCCGGCGTCGCGCACGGCCTGTCGCTCGTACGCCGCCATGATATTGTCCAGCAGCCGCTGCCGTGCGCTTGTGGCGGCGTCTTCGAGCCGAAAGCCGATGGTGAGTATCGGCGGGATCTTCGGGAACTCGTCGCGCTGCCAGGCCTCCAGAGCGCTGATGGCCTCGGCGACGTCCTCCGCCTCGGTGCGCAGGGCTGCGAGCGCCTCGCGGCCCTCGGCCTGATAGAGGTCGGCGCGCATGTCGGGCAGGAGCGCAGCGATGCGATCGGCCGCCAAGCGGGCCTTTGCGGCATCTTCCTCAGCCCGCAGCATGGATTTTTCGTCCAGCTTGAGCAGACCTTCGCGGCGGCTCTTATCGAGCGTTGCAGCCCGGGCAACCAGGTCAGCGCGCAGGCCTTCGGCCTTGCTAATTGCCTCGCGGAGCATGCCGGCGTCGGCGTGTTTCGGATGGAGGGCCAGGACTTCTTCGAGTTTCATGGCTTCGATCCCTTCAAAAGCGGCCGGGCTGTAGCTTGCGGGCGGTGGCCAGGACACCCGCGGCGATCTTCTCTGCCTCGGTCCGCGGTGCGGGTGCGGCACCGGGCTTCCCGGCGCTGAGGATCCGCGCGGCCAGCTCCTGCGCCGTCGGCTCAGCCGCACGCTTGGACGACATGGCCGCCACCTGCACGGGCGGCAGGTTCGCGTTGAGGTGCAGGAAGCGGCTGGCCGGCGCCGGCGTGGCCACCTGAGCCCGCGTCGACCGCTCGGACGGCAGCGACGCGTTAGTCTTCGCCGCCTTGGCCTGGGTGACCTTGGACTTCCGGGTGAGCCCGCTGAGGTGGGCGAGGCGAACAGCAAGGGGTGATGGCAGGGCGGACATGCTCGAGGGCTCCTGATGAGCCTCGAACATCGCAGCGATGGCCTGCAATCTCCTGCGGAGAATTCTGCACGTGGCCAGGCCGATTGGCGCCAGCGATATGCACTGACGCTTGGTGCTGCGCTGCCACTATCTGCAGGAGGTCACGTAACTGCCAAGTTGACGACAATGAATGAATGTCGATCCGCCACCAACCTGTGGAGAGTAAATCTGCGGAGGCTGATAGTTGTAGTTCATTGCTGCTGGCGGCGAGTAGGTCGGGCTCTGCAACTGCGGAATGTAGGTATTGTCTGCCTGCGCTCGGGCAGAGGCCAGGGCAAGTTCAGCTTGATGTTGCTGCGCAAAGCCATTTGCGGTCTGGCGCATGTGAGCATCAATTTGCGCTCTGATGCTGACGTCTTCGGATTGCATCCGCCGATTGGCATCTCCTAAAGTTAGTTGACCCCGCATCAAGTCAGCAACGATCAAAGCATCGTCGCGGAGATCGGCTTCAACAATATTAAAGAGGGTCGGATCAATTGATCGAATGGGTGCGCCGTAACTATTCCAACACTGAGCAACGCCTTGCTGCAAAGCGACAATCCGTTTCATGTCCGTTGCGGTTGGCTTTGCTGTGTTCGAAAGTTGCTCAACCGTCATACCAGCAGAATTATGCAATGGGATAAGTGCGGCAGCTGCAGCACTGTCAGAATTCTGCAAAAGTTGTTCTGAGCACGCCTTCACCGTGTTTTCCGCTAACGAGCCTACGCTCCGATAGTGAGCCATCTGGCGCTGGGCATTTGTCATGCTTGGACCGCTCGGTGAACTGCCTGAGGAACATGCGCTCATTACAGTTGCTGCGACGACAAGAATGCCAAACTGTTTCATGTGTAAATTCCTAAGATTGCATATCTTTTAGCAGCAACCTCAGATGGCTAAAAAGGAGGGCTAGCCTTCACTTTGGCGCTTTTACTCATTTGCAGCCCACCCGGCGTGGTCGGCGAGGTCACCGCGAGCGGGGACGATCAGCGAAATGCCGGCACTGACCCGGCTTGCTGCTGCCGTCAGCTGGCCGAAGCCGCTCGGCCCAGCCAGCACGCCGGCGCGGCGGGTCAGTTGATTGGCCAAGGCATTCACCTTGGCCAGCGGCGCAGTGATTTTGTCGGTGAGCGTCAGGGAGAGCGAGAGATTGCCGGCGGAGGCGACGGCCATGGCAAAGACCTTTCATCGATGCAGTTTGTAGGACCGAAGCGCATGCCCCGTGTCATCCTGCAGCGGGGCGCAGTGTCACGCTAAAGGTCGGAGAGGGCGAAGGGAGGGGCGCATGAGGAAGCGTGCATACGAAAAGCCGCAACGCGGCACCAACTATCGCCTCACCGTAAGGCAGCATGTGTTCCCGACCGCTAGTATTTCCCGCTTCTCCGGAGCCGATGGCACGGTTGCAATCTACGTATTGGCGCGCCGCACTTCTTGGCGGTCCGCTCCAACCGACCAAATTTTTTGTGCTCTCCGGGTTTGGGATCAGCGGGCCGAGCAGGGATACATGCGCGCTATTGAAGATTCGTTCCAAGCCTTAGCCGAGCGGCTGATTGCTGATCCAAGTTTGGACTTGGCGCCTGAAGACCACGGTGCCGCCAGCCGCTTCTTCGCACTGTGGCATAGTCGGGCGCGATATCGCTTTGCACCGGACGATGTCGTGCAACTCGATGGCATTGAGGGCCATGGCTTGACCAAGGATCAGGAAGAGCGACTTGAGAGCAAGTGGACCGGCTACGTCCGCGACGGCGGCGTCCCTGCAAGGCAAATGTACGGCCTTAGTATTCAACGCGATATCGACATACTCACGCATCAGCTAAGCGAACGTAGCTGGGGTCTACTAAAGTTGAGCGAAGGGGAGCTTATCGTTCCGGATACGCCGGACCGGTATTTCATACCACTGACGCCGACACTCTGCCTTGCCTGGGGGCATGACACTGGAACCATTTTAAGTGGAGACGCCAAAGTGCTGAATCGAACATTCGCAGCGGGGTGCAGAGACTACTGGTTTTGCCGAAGCCTGCCGGCCTACGGGCTGGAGACCAAATAGGCGTTAGCCGTGCTCCCCCTACCGACCCACGGACGAGGCCTGCCGGATCACCGCCGCCGCACCTTCATCGGTGTCTGCCGTCAAAGCTGCCAAGGCGTCGTGGATGGCCCGGGTGAGCACCGCCTCGATCTCTGCCGGGTCCGTCAGCCGGGCCAGCTTGCCCGCTATCGTCAGGAGTGCTGGGCGGGACGATGCCGACGATGCCGTCCGCAGTGATGAATGGCGGTGAGCCCGTGCTATGGCTCAGGATCGGCCAGAGGGTTGCGGAGATCCCAAGTGACAGCTGCATCCCCCGTAACCGAGAACACCACCTGGAGGCCACACACTCGAGCCGGCGCGCTGCTGTCAGAAGCCCTCCGAGCCTTGTCCAGAAGACGCATCATGCCGCGTTCCATGTGGTTTGGCGACGCGGCTGAGACGCGAACTTCGTCGTCCGACAGCCTCTTCCGATCAGGATCCATGAAGCGGGCGGGGGAGGTCGTGAGGTCCCTGGGCCCACCGAGCCGCCAGCTCATCTATGGCAACACGCACTGCAAGGCTTAAGACGAGGACTGCTGCTGTACCGACGAAAAAGGCGACCATGGCGAAACTCCAGTGCCTGTTCCCCCCTCGCTTGTCGTCATGCTGCATCGCAACATGGATGCCGTGCAAGCATTAAATGGGTGCCATCCTGGGCGCGAGATCGACCGGCCGGTTAACATTACAGATCCAAATACATGAAAGGCTTAAGCTAGATTTTGCTGGCTTTAGTTGATAGTGCTTGTGCAGACTGCAGGCCGGTACCGAGGCGTTGGTAGAGTGCCATCGAGAGGGCGCTATGCGACAACACGTCATCATCGCCACCGATCTCCTGCCGGACATAGCCCCGGCTCAACTTCACTATTTCGCCGGATACCTGGACCAGGGGCGCAGTTTCGAACCGATTTGGACCCGTGATCCTTGGCGAGCTTGCCAACTCGACGAGGCCGCGGTCGGGGTCGAGCTCACATTGCTGGCCGGCATTTGCCCCGGAACATTTTTGAAGTCGTGGTCGTTAGACGCCATAGCATCAAGGAAGGCGGACTAAGCCTTCGACAGCGTGCCTCCCCGTCGGTGCTCGTCTTCGACCTCTTGCCATTCCGCCTCGGTCATCGGTGCTTCCGTGAACCAGGGGTGATCGGCCCAGGTGGCGAAGCCTGGCGGTAGGTCATCGTCGTCGTCCAGCAACTCGACCGCCACTGCCCTATTGCGTGCGACCAGCCGCTCGGCAACCTCGCGTGCGGCCGCGGGTGAGAGGTGATCGCGGAGGATGATGTACGCATCTCCAGCATTGGCCGCCACGCCCTGAAGGTTCAGCGCTCCCGGGTACTCCCTGGCCTGCTGGTATTCTAATTCCTGCGACCAGGGCCGGTCACCGATGATCGGCACCGCGTTACCCCCGCGGGAGGGAAGCACCGCGGCCGCGTTACCTTTGCAGATTGCCCGCGCCGTCTGCGGCTTCAGGGTAACAGGGTTGAGCCGCGATCGGCCGGCGCTGGATAGCGCCAGATTGGATGCTTCCACGTCGACGTGGTCGCCAACCATCTTGACGTAGCCTCGCGTCTTCCATTCGCTGACCGTCTTTCGGCTTACGCCTTGGAGGCGCGCAAACTCGGCCTGGCTGCAATGCGTCATCGTTACCTGTTACCCAATTTTGAAAGTCTTTAGCTAGGGACGCACCGGGCTGCGAAATGCCCCCCGGTCGAAAAAACGCGCGGAAGGACCCAGACCCGGGGGGTACGCCCCCCGGTCGCCCTCGGCCTGCCCACCCAACCACCGCCGGCACCAGGGGCAGGAGGTGCACCGCCCGCCTCACTCGGCACCCGCCTCGGCCTTCAGGACGTTCGTGATGGTCCGCGCACTCAGACCCCAGGCTTTGCCGTCATTCAGCTGCATGATGCGATGGAGCACTATCCGCCGCGGGTAAGGGTCCAGCGGCTCGGCCAAGTCTCGCTCCCTCGCCCACGCACCACACGTGATGTAGCGCTCCAGAGCGGTCGCCAGGGCCGTAGCAGCCTGGGCGCGGCAGAGCCCGGGCGCGACAAGCTCGGCGGCATAGCGGATGGCGTCATCACGCGCGGCCAGCCGCAGAGCCCGGGCCTGCCAGCGCGGCACGGCAAGGTGGCGGCGGACGAGGTCGGCATGGTCCGGAGGTAATGCGGCGAGGATGGTGGCGAGGGTTGGAGCGGTCATGGCTCGCCTCCCCAGATGATAGCGCGTTCGGCGTCTAGATCCGGGTCAGGGGTTTGCAGCGCTTCGAATGCATCCATGGCGGCCTGCGCGAGCCAGGATACCCGTGCGTCGTGGCAGCTCTCGGGATCATGCGGAGGGTTTGTAGGGTTTGGAGGGTTGCTTTCAGCCCGTACCCCCAAACTGTCAGCGCACTCGTTGCGTAATCCGGTATCGTAACGTGACAGTTCGCGCGGGGTACCGGAAACAAACCCTCCAAACCCTACAAACCCTCCAACGGAACCGTGAGCGGCGTTCATGGGCGGTGGCTCCAGCCCGGTGGCGGTGGGGGTGCGACCACCCACCGCACAACCCCGCCGTGGGCTTCGCCGGCACTACGCTTGAGCCGCAGGCCGCCAACGATCCGCCCCTCATGGCTCAGCAGCCACTTGCCCATCCGCTTGGTATTGATCTCGCCACGCTCGCCGAACATGCGGATCAGCACGTCGCGCAGGTCAGGGAACCGGTAGTCGGTCGGTTCGCCCATCTGGCTCTCTTCCTTGAGCCCAACTCGCGCCGCCACCTCCCTCGCCGTATAGCCATCGCTGCCCAAGGCGGTATGCCAGAGGCCGATGACCTCCCTTATTTCGGCAAGCTCGGGATCATCCTCCCGCGCCGCCTCCATCGAGGCCGCGGGATCCTCGGCGCCCAGCCACACCAAGGCGGACCGCACCGCGTTCGACCAGTCCTCGAAGGAAGCAATCGGCTTCAACAGGTCCGGCCGGCCGGCCGCGGCGTAAGCCCGCACGATGATCAGACAGGCCGAGACGTACCGGCCGCGATCGGCCATGACCGTGGCGATCGGGTCCGCCTTGAACTCCCGCAGCTCTGGTCGCTCGACCCCGGCGTCGAGGCTGCAGAGGATGGTACGGCGGACCATGTCACCGCGGACCCGCAGGTTGTTGCCGGTGGCGAAGATGGTGGAGCGGCTCTCGATCTCGACGATGTCGGAGCGGCCCAGGGGACGGATGCGGACCAGGGGGCGTTCGATCGCTTGGCAGAGGAGGTCGCCGCCGAGCTCACCGTTGACGTTGTCCAAGCTGCTGATCGGGAAGCCGGCGAGCAGCAGGCCTACCAGCCGCTTCTCTGTCTCGGCTTCGTCCGGAGCCGCGCTGGCGACGGGGCAGGGGCGGCCGGTGCTGATCGCACTCGCCACGTCGGCCAGATAGGACTTGCCGGTGCCGGCCGTGTAGGCCTTGAAGGCGTGCAGCGGCACCACTGACAGGGCACCCCGCACCACCGGGGTGATTAGCCCGGAAAGGGCAACCGATCGGCTGACGGTATCCACGAAGGGAAACTCGTCGAGCAAGGCGTTCAGCAGCTTCAGTGCCTTTTCGGCGTCGGCCCGGGTCGGCGCATTCACCGCGGGGTGCAACTGCAGATCCGGATCCTGGAGGTGGTAGAGGCGGGTTGCGGCGTCATAGCCCGGCGCGGCGAGGATGCTGCCATCTGGCCGGAGCGTCGGTGTGGTGATGACGCCGGCGATGCGGGGGAAGCGCCAGTCGCCGGCGCGGCTGAGGATGGTCTGCGCCACCGCCATGGGCGGGTTCACCTCGAGCCACTCATTGGCTCGTGCGTCGAAACGCTCCCAGGTGGCCGCGCCACAGAGGTGGTCGACCAGCCCATGCGCCGTCACCCCGATCAGGCAGGCCGAGCGGGTGGTGCGTCCCCTCGAGGCCGGTACCAGTTGCTCTGCCGGCCGGACCAGGTCGTTGCCGCGTTGATAGATCGGCTTGCCGGCGGCCAGGAGGGCATCCTCGCCGGCGGTGGCCTCGTTGTGCAGCTGACCACCGCGGAGCTTGATCAGCGGCCCGCTGGCGCCGGCGGCTTCGAAGATCCGGCGCGCTTCCCGGCCGGCGTTGGCGTCGCCTTTCTCCCGCATCCAGGCCGCAGTCTCGGGATCCTCCCGCAGGGCGGCGCACATCGCTTCGAAAGTGGCACCGTCGCGGACGAGCTGCTTGCCCTTGCGGAAGGCGGTGGCGCTGCGGGACCTGTCAGTAGGCCCTTTTACCTTCGCCCCGGCCGCCCCGGCATCCTTGCTGCCCCGTGCGGGGTCGGCCGCGGCGAACGCGGGCCCGTCCGTGGTGATCAGCTTCAGGAGATTGGCGGCCGGGATCAGCCGGAACTCTTCCGGCGCTTCCGGCAGCCGCTCCCCGGTGACGGCAAAGAACCGGTTACGGAGATGAAGCTCGATCGCCGGCGGATGCTCGCGGCCTGCTTCGGCCGTCCATTTCCAGGTCCGGCTGAATTTGTATTCCTCCGGCTTTCCATCAGCTGCCGGCTTGCTAACGCCCATTGCCTTCCGCAGCGGCAGGAAGTCACTGCTGGCAACGGTGAAGAACAGCTTCACGCCGGTCTGGCTGGGCGACACCTCGGCATAGGTGTCGAACGCGACCAGCACTTCCTCGGCCCACGGTGCGAGCTTGCCGGTGGTGGGATCACGGCAGCTGTCGAGGTCCAGGCCGCCAGTAAAGACGTTGGTGGACAGCTCGGTGAACTCGATGCCGACACCGCCGGTGCCGTAGGGCAAGGCGAGCTTGGCGAGACGTGCCTCGGCCTGCGCCCGGGTGCCCCATGTGGCGGGAGCGTTGGCCCTGGCCTTGTCGTCCCTGGCGCCGGGGCTGCTCAGCGGGTTGAAGGGGACCTTGGTGGCCTTCCGGTCCTTCTCATCCTGGACTTGCCAGGCGACCCAGCAGCGGGCACTGGCGAGCGTGGCCAGGGTGACCCGCCCATCATCGGTCTCGGCATCGCGCTCGCTGGTCCAGGCGGTGTCGGTGCCGTCGCCCAGGTCGCTGTTCAGATGGTCCATCACTGCACCGCCGAACCCGGCGGCGGGCCCTCGATCGGGTGCACGCCGCCGTTGCTCGGCAGCAGGTTGAGCACTTGCAGGTTCGGCGTGACACGCTTCGCCAGGTCGTACCAAGCTTGATGGTGCCCCGACCGCATCTCGACCATGAGGAGCCGGCCGGTGCCCACCGCGGCCACCGTGGCGGCCAGGTAGTGCAAGTCCTGGCCGCCGGTCGCATGGAACATGCCCCGACGCGCCCAGCGCAACAGCTTGACCGCCTGCGGCCATCCGTCGGGGCCGGTCGCACTCGGCAAATCGTCCAGCAGCAGGATCACGGTCGGCCGCTGGAACTTCAGCGCCTTCGACGAGATGCGCTGGCCGCCGTGCGCCATGACTAGGTTGATGACGCCATCCCGTGCGGCGCGGAGGAGCGGGGTGCGGAAGCCTTCGCCGGCCTGCTGCAACCGGACGATGGTCTCGCTGATGACGTCACGATTGTTGAGGTTGGTGCCGACGGCAGTGACCGTCACGCCGGGGCGGGGATGGATCACGTTCACTGCGCGGCCCCCCGCAGCTCGGCGGCACGCGCGGCCAGCTGCTCAGCGGCAACGTGATGGCCCATCTGCAACTCGAAGTCCGCGAGACGGTCCAGGCGAGCGGGGCACAGGGCCGGCGCGGAATAGGACTGAAGTGGGCGGTAGTCGGTGGGCTTGGTGATGGTGGTGGAGGACATGCGCTTCCCTCGATTGAGGGCGCGGATGGGGCTTGCGAGCAGCCGACAGCATTGGCTAGAAGGGGTTGTCGAGGTCCCGTCTAGCCTATCTGCAGTCCGCCGGTGGTAGCCCCGCCGCGCGGGCTGTGTTGCTTTAGGCCGCGTAGCGCGGCAGCGAGGCGATCCACTGACGCAGGCTGGCGTCCAGGATCAGGGTGCGGCGCCCGGCCTTCACGGCCTCCAGCTTCCCGGCATTGAGCGCGTTGTAGACCTTGTTCCGGGAGAACCCAGTGAGGGCCATGGCGCGCTCGATGCTGTGCGTGAGCGGCGCGGGGCTATGCAGAAGCGGCGCGGAATGTGGCTGGTTGGTCTGCATTTCGGAGCGTCCCGTGACGTGAAGGGACCTCTTAATAACGACGAATATTGGCCATATGGAACAGCGTTTTCATGTCGAAACCAGGGGTGTTGGTTTCGACATGTCGAAACCTGGGGGGTGGGTTTCGACATGTCGAAACCTAGGGGGTAGGTTTCGTCACCTCTGGATCCTCGGTTAAATCCCGCCCTTCCTCGATCCGCCGGGAGACATGTCGCGTTTCGGTGAGCCCGAGCGTTTCCGCGATCGCGTGCAATGCTTGCTTCGCTGGAATGCCTGCTGCCCGCGCGGCTTGATACCAACGATATTCGTGCATCTTTGCAGTTGTAGCAGCCAATGAATCGAACGCACTCCACCCTTTTCGCGTGAGCTGCAGGGCAGAGGGTACAAGCTTCATAGCCTTGTCCAATGGGATTGTTCTCGCGGCCGTGTGCTGCTTCCACTCGTCCGATGCGATGTAGTCCTGCCAAGCCTCTCCAGAGCGAATGCCGCGGACTGGCGGCGGCTCGATGCGTTCGTCGAAACCGCTTGAGAGGTTCTGAAGCTCGTGTGACGCTTGCAGCAGGTAGTCCGCTATCCAAGGCGGGATGGTCAGCGGCTTGTCGCAATGCGTCGAGTATTCGCCGTTGGCCTGTTAGGCGCAGTAGTCCAGCGCCATCCAGACATACATTGGGTTTTGGGTCTTCTCGGCCAACTGACGGAAGCGCTCGATAGTTGCTTCGCAGTCCAGAGGATCGGAATTCGACCCCACCGGCGGTGGTGGTTCTTGGTTGTCCATGCATCGTCTCCGCGACGTGCCCCGCGCTGCTGGTTGGCGGGGCAGCCGGAGCGGAGAACCGGCGTTCGGGGATCAACCTAGCCCCACCAGTGCGCACCATAGCGCATACGGCCGCGATTAAGGACCTGCTCATCCGCGCAGTTCCTCGACTAGGTAACGATCGAGCGTCACGGGCCCGGCCGTATACTCGATTGGCTCCGCCTCGCCGTCATCGTCAGGCTCCAGGTCCGGGTCGCCGTCCAAGGCATCGAGGGCCGCAATGGCCGCCTCGACGGCCGCCTCCAGCCGCTCGCGGCGGGTCATCGGCCGACGGCTAGCGTGACGGGCGCTCACGACAGTCCCAGCCACGCCAGCGCCGCGGAGAGCACCAGGAGTAGGGCGATGAGCATACCCTCCGCTGTGGGGAGGGCATCTACAGTGGTGATACCCCTCGCTGGTCTGAGGGTATCGTTACTACCGACCCCCTTCATGACCGCCCTCCCGCGATGATCGCCCGCAGGTCGGCGAGGCAGGACCGCAACAGGTCGGCCTCTTCGCTGGTCATGCTGCTCGGCGCGCCGCTTTCGCCGAACCAATAGAGCCCGGCTGCCAGCTTCGCCTCCAGCTCGACCAGACTGCCGGCCGGCGCTTCAGCTAGGGCCGCCGTCGCCTCCCCCTGCGCCTCGCACCAGGCGTCGGTGGCGTCATCGCTAAGGCCACGGCAGCCTGAACCGTCGCGGTAGGGCTGATAGGCTCCCCATGCCGCTGCGAAGGCGCTGGAGGCCGCCGGCGTGGGCAGGGCGGCAATCGCCGGCACGGCCACCAGGCCGCCCAGCAGGGTGCGCCGGGTTCCGCTCATGCTGCGGCCTCCGGCTGGGGGGCAGCGCCTTCGCAGCGCAGGATCTCAGCCCGGTCCAACAGTGCATCCGCGATGAACCGCAGCATCTGCGGCGCCACAATGCCAATCCCCGGCTCATTACGGCCAAGCCCGGTAGCCACCATGCGTACCAGCAGGGCACCGGCCTCAACGTATTCGGCCGCCACATCGATATCGGGCGTCGGGCTGTCGGGTGTCATGCAGCACCGCCAGTCAGCCGCAGCAAATCGTGCAGCAGCTCCCAGGCCATATGCGCTGCCGCTGTATTCGCAGGCTCCTCGGAGCCATCGAGGTTCCGCGCCTCGATCTTGGCGACCAGCGCCTTGGCCCGCATGCCGGCCAAGGTGACAGGGCGAGCATCGTGAATGGCGTCCCGGGAAACCACGTAAGCCTCCCAGGCAGGGCACTTGTCGAAGATGAGTGGCGAAGTGCTCGCCGCGTCAAACAAGGCCGGATGCCGGGCGCAGAGGGCGATCAGCTCGGAGTCGGGATTGGGCGGAAGTGGTGAAGCCAGCGGGGCCGCGGCAGCAGCCCCGGGCAGAACAGCGGCGCCGAGTAACAGGGCGCGGCGGGTGGGTCTTCTTCTGTCAGCGTCCGTGGTAGTCAGATGGCCAGCCATTGCTTCGCTCCTGCAAGCGTTGTGGGTGGTCAGGCCGATCAGGGGTGCTTCCAACACCCCGATCGGCCGCTTTATGTTGCGACGGCGCCGCATCACGCTTATTGTGTAACCTTGCTCAGCATGAGCAGTCAACTCAAATCGAGTAAGGTTGCTCATCGCGTGGAACTCAGCCCTGCCCAGTGTCGCGCCGCCCGCGCTCTCCTGAACTGGTCGCAGGATCAGCTCGAAGCGTCAGCTAAGGTCGCGCGGAAAACGATTGCCGACTTTGAGCGTGAGGCACGGCAGCCGTACGACCGCACCCTCGCCGCCATTCGCGCCGCCCTCGAAGCCGCCGGCGTTGAGTTTATCGCGGAGAATGGCGGCGGGGCCGGGGTGCGGCTCAGGAAGACGAGCACATGAGCCTGCGACCGCCCGATGGCCCGGAGGGAGGATCCGCGTTTATCGCCTCCGTCCGCATGATGCCTAACGGCGAGTGGCGCGCCACGTGCCAGATACGTATGAGCGACGGGAGCGCGAGAGATGCCCAGACCTGGGTCTTCGAGAGCGAAGGCCAGGCGCGCGAGTGGATTACGTCCGAGGGTCTGAAGCGCGGATTTAGCTCAGTAACCTGGGGATAGCCTTGGCTGTTGGTGGCTGCGGATGGAGTGCTCATGACTGACACACCGGATCCCCTGCTAAACATTATCCGGCTGACAATTCTTTCCGAAGTCCGCTCGGATCAACCGGACCTGAACCTGCGCCAGCTGGCGGTATTGCTGACCGTTTATGGGGCGGACGAGCCGCAGACCGTGCGCGGCTTGGCGAAGGAACTGAACATCAGCAAGCCTGCTGTCACGCGGGCGCTCGATCGGTTGTGCGATCTCGACTTTGCCCAGCGCGCAATCGATCGTCTGGACCGGCGAAGTGTCGACGTGGTGCGAACCGCGGCGGGGGCAGCGATGATGCAGCGCTTGGCGGATGTGATGGGAAAGGTCAGCCGCGGCGACTGATTGCAGGCCTGCTTAACGGACAAGCATGGAACAGCAGCAGTGTTCAGGAGCCGACTGATTGAGGCCGCAGGATCGGCGCTTCAGCGGCGAAGCTCAGCACACAGCGGGTTCCGCCAGATGGCGACTGACCGCGGCGAAAACCACCGCGCAACTGGGCTGCCAAGCCACGCAATAGTCTCGTCCCTAAGGTCCGGCTGGCGGCGCTGTCAGGCTCAACGTCATGGTCCCGCGGAAGGCCAATCCCATCGTCTTCAACGATAAGCTCGAAGCACTCGTCAATGCGGCAAAATCTAATAATGATTGTACCATGTCGTTCGTCAGGAAAAGCATACTTCAGGGCATTCGTCACCAGTTCGTTTAGGACCAGTCCAAGCGTCACCGCACGTTCAGTATCAAGTATGTGGTTTTCGGTATCAACCCGAAGTGCAACCGGGCGCAATCCGTCCAGTGCCGTGCGGTCCAGGTCCTCGACCAGTCCTTTGATGAAACTCACACTTTCGACATAGGCACCACACTCATCCGCTTCTGCCACTTCAAGTCGCCGGTGCACATTGGCTAAGGCGCGAGCGTGACCGGCCGCTTCCCGTAATGCCTCTTTTGCTTCCGGGCTGGCGCCTCGAGCGCGCAGGAGGAGAAGGCCAACGAGTGACTGCAGGTCGTTCCTTGCCCTGTGACGAAATTCTCGCAGCAGGAAGGCGCGATGATTTTCGGCGGCGCGGAGACGTGCGCTTCTCTGGTGCAATGTTTCAATAACCAGTGACGTGACAACACCTGTGAGAGCAAAGGCTGTTAGGCCGATCAACTGATCAGGTTGCGCAACCCAAAAGCTGCCAACCGGATCCATGTACATCCAACTTACTGCGCAGATGGCTAGGCCGGTAGCGAACAGGCCTGCCGAGCCTCCAAAACAAACCGCTGTCGTGAGCACCGCGATCCCGCCGAGCGCTAAGGGATACCTCAGACCCAAGATGGGATCGAGCGCGTACCTGGCGCAGAAAGTAAGCGCGACAATCGCTGCGGCGCCAGCATAGCGGATGGGCTTTGGTTGGTTCCTTGTACGTATCACCAGATGGTCGAACACGTGAGATAGCGGCACGGTGCCCACACTCGGCTTAGTTGTATCGACAGGCGTATCACAACCTGAAGTATGCGCCAATCAATAGATGACCTTGTTGCGGTTGTGCGGAGGAATGCGGTGATAAGAGCGATGATTAGCCGGTCAGACAACGCTGACTGCCGCAGTCGTGGATCGGCTCTCCTTAAGCTCTACAACCAGCACGGGAGATATGGCAGGTTGAAGAATGCCTCGTACCCTGCGCCGCGTCTCAGCCGCTTTCTTCATCCTTTTCGCTCTTCAGTTCGTCCCGCCTGCCCGGAGTGCTGAGCTGCTCGGCCGGGTCGTTGGTCTTGCTGACGGCGACACGCTGACTTTGCTTACCGCCGAACGCCGCCAGGTGAAGGTCAGGCTGGGCGAGATCGACACTCCCGAGAGCCGGCAACCCTACGGCACTCGCGCGCAGCAGGTGCTGTCCGGGCTCGTCTTCGGCAAGGACGTGCGGATTGTGGTGCAGGACACGGATCGATACGGCCGAACCGTGGGACGGGTCTACGCCGGCTCGCAGGACGTGAACGCCGAGATGGTTCGGCTGGGAGCCGCCTGGGTCTATCGCCAATACAGCAGAGACGCGGACTTGCTGCGGATCGAGGCAGAGGCGAAGGCGGCAGGCCGTGGGCTTTGGGCGCTGCCTGAGGCTGAGCGCACCCCACCGTGGGAGTGGCGTGCCGCCAGGCGGAACGGTCAGGCTAGCGTGACGGCAGAGGCGCCGGTGGCAACTCCCCGCTCCTTACCAGCGGCGAACAATGGTTTGAGCTGCGGCGCGAAGCAGTATTGCCGGGAGATGGTTAGCTGTGCCGAGGCACGTTTTTACCTGCAGCAATGCGGGCTCTCGCGCCTGGACGGGGACCGAGATGGGGTGCCTTGCGAAACCCTATGCAGGTAGGACCGCTGCCGCCATCCGCACCGCCCTGGTGGCCGCCGGTGTGGAGTTTATCTAGGAGAATGGGGGCGGGGGTACGGTTGAAACGGTCTGGGATTTGAGCGAAGCATTAAGAATATGAAAGTGGTGTCTGCCTATATTTCGGCTGATCGATGCGAGGAAATCTCTAGGCAGCTAGGGTTAACTGTTCTCGCAGCCGTGCAAACACGAGCACTTATCGAGGAGGCTAATGCCGATCGCGCCCTCATATCTGCCTTCAATGAAACTTATCAGGGGCACGGGTTAGCAAATATCCGTTTTTTATTGATGCAGTCTTTGCTGATGCAAATAGTTCGGTGCTGGGATAAATATGGCAATAATCGCGCAAGCTTTGCTAGTTTGGTTTTCCATTTAAAACTACCGGGAGTAATTGGTGTTTTTGCGGAGCGAGCTGCCGCTTGGCATCCCGGGGGGCTCTTTGCACAGCGAAACCGCGAGCTAATCGTAGAAAGGCTGCCAAAGCTTTTAGAGAGCATTGAAGTGCATAGCGGCCCGGATCATCAAACGCGACTTTCCCGATTGAGAAACTATAGAGATACTTACGTCGCGCATAACTTAAACAAAAATGAGGAGAAACCTCTTTATAAGGATATATTCTCATTGCTTGATGAAACCATGATATTGGTGGATGAAGCCGAGCTTATTTTGCGGGGCCACAACCCTTTAATGGATGATAATCATAAGGAGAGTGTTCGGCAGGCCCGGTCATTCTGGTATTCAGTGCGTGTTGGACAAGAAAAAGTTAAGCAGGAAGAAGCGGCACAAGCCTCGGGCCTGAATGACTTTCTGAAAGATTAGCCAATCGGCGCACGGGGAAGCCACGAGCAAGAAACTCTATCCAGAGCCTCCACCCCCTGACTGGCGCACAACCTTCGCCGCCTTCGCCCCTTCGCAGAACACCCCCCACGCCTCCATGAGCGGCCGCCGCTGCTCCAGCATGTCCGACCCGCGGTAGGCTGCCCGGACAGCGTTCTCGTCCTCATGCGCTAGGGCCTTCTCTGCCGCCTCGCCGGCGTCGGGCCGGGTGTCGTCCACCCAGCTGCGGAAGGCTCGCCGGAAGCCATGCGGCGTGGACTGCCGCCCGTCCACGTCGCGCCAGGGCGGCGCTGCCCCCGCCGGCGCCGCCTCGTTCATGCGCCGGATGCAAGCGCCCAGGGCGGCATCGCTCAGGGCCCGGCCTGTCGGGGATGGGAACACCAGCGAGGCGCCCTTCAGCGCGCCCTGAGCCGCCAGCGCTGCCGGCTGCATGGCCTGGCCGGTCTGGACCACCGCCGCCCGGGCCAGCACCGCCAGCATCGCCTCCGATAGCGGCACCCGGTGCGGCGGCATGGCCTTGGCGCGGCCGCCCTTCATGCGCTCGGCCGGGATCGTCCAGGTCATCGTGCCGAAGTCCAGCTCCGACCAGCGCGCGTTGCGCACCTCGGCCGATCGGACGGCGGTGAGGATCCCGAAGCGCAGCGCCAGGGGCGCCATGTCATCGCCGGCGCCAAGAGCGGCCAGGAAGCTCGGTACGCGCTGCCAGGGAAGCGAGGGCTGCTTCTGCTCGGGCGGCTGCTTCGGCAGGGCTTTCGTCAGCCGCAGGACGCGGCCGGTGGCGGGGTTATCGGTCGATCGCCAGCCAAGGGCCGCGGCGTAGTCCAGCACTGCGGCCAGGCGGCGCTGCAGCTTCCGGGCTGTCGCTGGTCGCTCGGTCCAAACCGGTGTCAGTGCGGCGACCACATCCTCCCGGGTCACCTCCCCGATCGGCCGGTCACCGATCGCCGGGTAGGCGTGCTTGTCCAGCGTCAGGCGCCAGCTGCCCATCGTGCGTTCGCTGGTCCAGCCCGGGGACTGCGCCTTGATCAGGCGCTCGGCCACATCCCGGAAGGTCCGCCCTTGCCGGATGGAGGCATCCGCCTTCTCGGCCGCGGCAATGCGCTCCGCGTCCTTCCGCTGGGTGATGGGATCCTGCCCGGCCTCGACCAGCTGCGCCGCCTCGGCAGCCTTCCGCCGAGCCGCGGCTAGTCCGATGGCCGGGTATGCCCCAAGGCCCATGTCCCGACGGCGGCCCTGCAGCATGAACCGGTACAGCCAGGCTTTGCCGCCAGCGGGGCGCACCTCGAGGAGCAGGCCCTTCCCGTCCGAAAGCCGGTAGACCCGCTCCCTTGCCTTCGCAGCAGCAACGCCACGTTCGGTCAGTTTCGGCAAGCTGTGCACCCTCCTGTCGGGAGGGAACACAACTGACCACCCCCACAATCACCCCCACACTACGACTGAAACACGACAGGACGCAATGAAACGGGGCGAGCCGGAAAATGGCCTTTAAGCTCACTTCTGGCCGAGAGCCCAAAATGCAGCGGGACGTTATGGGACCTCAGTTGTAATCCCGCCGCGGACACCACCCTTCCTGCCAACCCAGGCCGTGACCGCGCCACGCGGGGAACCCGCAGGCCCGCGGGCGATTTCCACCCCATGCCGAAGTACCGACCCGCATGAGGAAGACCGGAATGGCGCCCGCGCCCCACCGGCCGGGGGCCCCGCCAGCTGCCGGGCCCCTCCCGCCGGGCCCCTCCCCTCTCCGCCCCAGCCGCATGGACAGCACCGAACCGCGACGGGCCCTGGTGCTCTCGGGCGGCATGGCGCTCGGGGCCTTCGAAGCCGGCGCCTATGCGGCGCTGGAGGAGGCCGGCACGCCGCCGCCCGGGATCATCGCCGGCAGCTCGGCCGGCGCGGTGAATGCCGCCATCATCGCCGGCAACCCGCCGGGTGCTCGGACCGCGGCGCTGCGGCGCTTCTGGGACTGGGCGGCGACCGAACCGACGCCGGCCACCACCTTCCTGCTCGGCCCGCCCCCCGCCGCGGGCGCCTGGCGCACCGCCTACAACGAGGCCAGCGCCTGGCAGACCCTGCTGTTCGGCCATCCCCGGCTGTTCCGCCCGCGGCTGGCGCCCGGCCCACGCATCGGCCGGGCACCGGCGCTCTTCGACCTCGCGCCGCTGCTGGCGCGGCTGCCGGACTGGATCGACTTCGAGCGGCTGAACAACGGGGAGCAGCGGCTGATCCTCGCCGCCACGGATGTCGAGAGCGGGGAGCGCGTGGTCTTCGATACCGCCGCCGGGACGCGGATCGGCCCGCGCCATGTCATCGCCTCCTGCGCGCTGCTGCCGGTCTTCGCGCCGGTGGAGCTGGACGGGCGGCTGCTGGCGGATGGCGGGCTGGCGGCCAATGCGCCGCTCGGCCTGGTGCTGGACGCCGCGCGCGACCAGGCGCTGGACTGCATCCTCATCGAGCTTTTCGCCCGCGCCGGCAGCCGGCCCCGTACGTTCGGCGCCGCCATCAGCCGGGCGGCCGACCTCGGCTTCGGCAACCAGACCGAACGCATCCTGGAAGGCCAGCGGCGGGAGCATCACCTGCGGGGACTGGTCGGCCGCCTGGCGGCACGGCTGCCGGAGGCCCTGCGCGCCGAGCCCGAGGTGGCGGCGCTGCTGGCGGAAGCGCCGCCGGCCCCGCCGCTGCGGCTGGTGCGGATCGGCTACCGGGGTGGCCGCGACGAGGCCGGTCCGGTCAAGCTCTTCGACTTCTCCACCGCCAGCCTGGCCGAACGCTGGGCCGGGGGCGCCGACGCGATGCGCCAGGCGCAGCATTGGCTCAGGGCGCCGGGCCTGCCGGATGGGACGTTGCAGCTGCATGAGATCGAGGCCGGGCCGGCCGCGGCAACGCAGTCGGCGTGAGGGCGTTCGGTAAGTCCCTGCCACCACGGGAGTTCGCCAGATGCCGCTTGCCGACGACGCCCTGCCCGACAGCCCCCGCATCGCCATCCATGGCCATCAGATGGATGTCGGCGACGCGCTGCGGCAGCATGTGACCGACCGGCTTCTCGCCACCACGGACAAGTACCTGGGCGCGGAGGACATGACCGCCCGCTTCGCCCGCACCGGCCATGGCGGCTTCTCCTGCTCCGTCCGGGTCCATTCCGGGCGCGACCTGTTCTTCGAGGGCTCCGGCGAGGCGGCCGAGGCGCCGGTCGCCTTCAACCAGGCCCTGGAGCGGGTCGCCAAGCAGCTGCGCCGCCGCAAGCGCGCGCTGCGCGAGGACAAGGCGGAAAATCCCGACAAGCAGGACCCGCAATAGCCGGTCCCGGCGCCAGGGCGGGGCGCCAGAGCGGGGCGCCAGCGCCGGCGGCTCGCCAGCGGCGGCCCGATCCGCCACACTCCGCCGCCGGTATCCCTGACCCGCAAGGCCCCATGCCCGACCTCTTCAGCCCCTATACCCTCAAGGGCGTCACCCTCCGCAACCGCATCGCCATGTCGCCCATGACCATGTACCGGTCGGTGGAGGGCAAGGTGGGCGACTACCACCTCATGCTACTCGGCTCGCGCGCCGCCGGCGGCTTCGGCCTGGTCTTCCCCGAGCAGATCGCCATCACCCCGGATGGCCGCACCGGCACCTGCTGCGCCGGGATCTGGGACGACAACCAGATCGAGGGCCTGGCCCGCGTCTGCGCCCTGGTGAAGGAGATGGGGGCCGTCCCCGCCATCCAGCTCGGCCATACCGGGCGCAAGGGCAGCGAGCAGAAGCCCTGGGAGGGCAAGCGGCAGATCGCCCCGGACCATCCCGATGGCTGGCAGGTCCGCGGGCCGTCGGCCATCACCTATGGCGGCCGCTACACCTACCCGGTGCAGGAACTGAGCATCCCCGAGATCCACGACCTGCACCGCGCCTACGCCGAGGCCGCCCGGCGAGCGCTGGCCGCCGGCTTCGAATGGCTGGAGATGCATTTCGCCCATGGCTACCTCGGCGCCAGCTTCTTCTCCCCGCTCGCCAACCAGCGGACCGATGCCTATGGCGGCAGCCTGGAGAACCGCCTGCGCTTCCACCGGGAGGCGATGGATGCCGTGCGCGCGGTCTGGCCGGAGCGGCTGCCGCTGACCATGCGCCTCGGCTCCGACGACTTCCACCCGGATGGGGTGCAGTTCGACGATGCCGTCTGGGCGGTCGGCGCGCTGAAGCAGCATGGGCTGGACCTGGCCGACCTCAGCCTCGGGATGAACACCGACGACCTGCGCGCGCCGCCCTTCTCCCAGGCGGCCTTCATGGTGGAACGCGGCAACCGCGTCCGCCGCGAATGCGGCCTCCCGGTCGCGGTGAGCTGGAACCTCGGGACGCCGGCGATCGCCGACCGCGTCATCCGCGAGGAGCTGATCGACCTGGTCTTCCTCGGCCGCCCGGCGCTCGCCAACCCGCATTGGCCGGTCTGGGCGGCGCGAGAGCTGGCGCAGAACGACCCCTTCTCGGTCCTGCCGCAGGACTGGTCCTGGTGGCTGAACAATCGCCCGGGCTCGGAGAACTCGCACGGCTGGCCGGCGCCCGCGACGCGGTGACGTGGTCCAGTGATCGGGAGATTGGAGCGGGCGGGGGGAATCGAACCCCCGACATTCAGCTTGGGAAGCTGACGTTCTACCTCTGAACTACGCCCGCAGCGCAGGGGTACATTAGCCGCCCTGCCGCCCCGGCTCAAGCCCATGGCTTCCGCTAATCCCGGCTTGACCCGGGCGGGGCAGCGTCGCTAACTGCGCCCGGGCTGTCAGGCCCCCTCGCGATTTGTCCGGCCAGCTTGCGGCGAGGTGAAACATGCGCGCTAAATCGGCCGTCGAGGGGTGAACCCCCTCGCGCCCCGTCAAGGGTGCCGGACGCCATGCGTTTGCCAAGGTGCTCCATGTCCAAGTCCCTGCCCGATCGCCCGCTGCGCCCCGCCACCCTGCTGGTCCGCGGCGGCACCACCCGCACCAACCATGACGAAACCTCCGAGGCGCTCTTCCTGACCTCCGGCTTCGTCTACGACAGTGCCGAACAGGCCGAGGCGACCTTCAACGGCACCGCGACCCACTACCAGTATTCCCGCTTCGGCAACCCGACCGTTGCCATGCTCGAGGGCCGGCTGGCCGCGCTCGAAGGGGCCGAGGCCTGCCGCGTCACCGCGACCGGCATGGCCGCCGTCCATGCCGCGATGCTGTCCCACCTCAAGGCCGGCGACCGCGTCGTCGCCTCCCGCGCGCTGTTCGGGTCGTGCCACTGGATCGTCTCCACCCTGCTGCCGCGCTACGGCATCACCGGCGAATTCGTCGATGGCGCCGACCTGGCGCAGTGGGAGAAGGCGCTCTCGACCCCCGCCGCCCTGGTGCTGCTGGAGACCCCCTCCAACCCGATGCTCGAGCTGGTGGACCTGCCCGCCGTCGCCGAACTGGCGCACAAGGCCGGCGCCATCGTCGTGGTCGACAACGTCTTCGCCACCCCGCTGCTGCAGAAGCCGCTGACCCTCGGCGCCGATGTCGTCGTCTATTCCTGCACCAAGCACATGGACGGCCAGGGCCGGGTGCTGGGCGGCGCCATCCTCGGCCGCAAGAAGTGGGTCGAGGACACGCTCCAGCCCTTCATCCGCAACACCGGCCCCTCGATCTCCGCCTTCAACGCCTGGGTCATCCTGAAGGGGCTGGAGACGCTGCACCTCCGCGTCACCGCCATGGCCCGCAGCGCCGCCGCCATCGCCGAATTCCTCGGCGAACGGGTGGAGGTCGCCCGCGCCCTCTACCCCTTCTCCGCCAGCCACCCGCAATACGCCCTGGCGCAGCGGCTGATGACCGGCGGCGGCACCGTCGTCACCTTCGACCTCGCCGGCGGCAAGGAAGCGGCCTTCCGCTTCTGCAACGCGCTGCGGGTGATCGATGTCTCGAACAACCTCGGCGACTCGAAGAGCCTGGTGACCCATCCCGCCACCACCACCCATATGCGGATCGGCGCCGAGGAACGCGCCCGCCTCGGCATCACCGACGGCACCATCCGCCTTTCGGTCGGGCTGGAAGACGTGGCCGACCTGATCGAGGATCTGGCCGAGGCCCTGGATGCCGCCGGCGATGCCGCGGTGGCCCGCGCCGCCGAATAGCGCGGCACCCGTAGCGCCGCGGGCCGCAGCCATGGCAGGTTGCGGCCCAACACCGGGGGGAAAGACCATGGGCCGAACGACCAGGATCGCTGCCGCCACGCCGCATCGCCCCGGCGCCGTCACCCCTCCCACGCGCAAGGTCTGAGTCCCATGTCGCCTCCGCCGGCCGATCGCGACCCGCCGCAGGCCCCGCGCCCGCCCGGCTATACCGAGGTGACGCGGGACATCCGCGTCTCCATCCGCACCTTCTACCTGGCGGACCAGTCGGAGCCCGACCGCAACCACTATGTCTGGGCCTACCGGGTCACCATCGCCAACGAGGGATCGCGGACCGTTCAGCTCCTCAAGCGCACCTGGCTCATCACCGATGCGCTCGGCCGCACCCAGCAGGTGCATGGGGATGGGGTGGTGGGCGAACGCCCGGTGCTCGATCCGGGGGAGAACTTCGAATATACCTCCGGGACGCCGCTCGCCACGCCATCCGGCTTCATGCGCGGCACCTACCACATGGTGCTGAGCGATAGCGGGGAAGCCTTCGACGTGGCCATCCCGACCTTCAGCCTGGACAGCCCGCACCAGCCCAGCCGCCTCCACTGAACGGAGGCTAGCCCGCCAGCCGCGGCTCCTCGCCGCCGGGGACCGCCATCTTCCGCTCGTAGTGCTTGGAATACTTGGCGGTGATCAGCTCGGTCTTCACCACGATGCAGACATCGGTGGTGTTGAACTGCGGGTCCAGCACCGCCCCGTCGCCGACGAAGCCGCCCAGCCGCAGGTAGCCCTTCACCAGCGGCGGCAGCTCGTTCATCACCGCCCGTTCGTCGAGGCTCGCCGGATCCAGCCGGTCCATCCGCAGGAAGCGTTCCGGCAGGGCGCGCGGCCGCAGATGCGGCGGCGCCAGGTGATGCGCATGCAGATAGGTCAGCACCGGCGCCAGCGCATCCAGGTCCACCCCCGGCAGGCTGGCGCAGCCGAACATCACCGCGACCCGGTGGCGGGAGACATAGGCGGCGATCCCGCGCCACAGCAATTGCAGCGTCCCGCGGGTGCGGTGATCCGCCCCGACGCAGGACCGGCCGAGCTCCAGGATCGGCGCCGGCAGCGCGACCAGCGGGCCGATGTCGTATTCCGCCGCCGAGTAGAACCGCCCGACGGAGGCCGCCGCCTCCCGCCGGATCAGCCGATAGGTGCCGACGACCGCCTCCGGCCCCTCGCCCCGGTCATGGTCGATGACCAGCAGGTGGTCGGCGACGGCATCGAATTCGTCGCGGTCGCGGGCGGAGGCGCGGGTCTCGGCATCCGGATGGGCGCCCATCTCGTCGTAGAAGACGCGGTAGCGCAGCGCCTGGGCGGCATCCACCTCGGCCGCCGTCTCGGCGATGCGGACCCCGAGGTTGCCGGCGCGGATTTCGCCGAAGCCTGCGTCCAGCACGGGATGCGTCGCCGGATACAACCCTCGATGCGCCGCCGGGATCATGTGCCGTTCGGCCGCTTGCCGCGGCGCGGGGCGGCCGGGGCCTTGGGCTCGGGGAAGCGGCGGCCGAACAGCTCCAGCCGGTGGTCCACCAGCTCGAAGCCCAGGCGGGCGGCGATCTCCTGCGCCAGGGCCTCGTGCTTGGCCTCGGCGAATTCGATGACCTTGCCGGTATCGACGTCGATCAGGTGGTGGTGGTGGCCGTGCTCGGTCGGCTCGTAGCGGGCGCGCCCGCCGCCGAAGTCGTGCCGTTCGAGGATCCCCTTCTCCTCCAGCAGCCGGACCGTCCGGTAGACGGTGGCGATGGAGACGCGGTTGTCCTGCGCGGCGGCGCGCCGGTACAGCTCCTCCACGTCGGGGTGGTCCTCGCTGTCCGACAGGACGCGGGCGATGAGACGGCGCTGCCCCGTCATCTTCAGGCCGCGCTCGATGCACAGCCTTTCGATGCGCGAGATGCCCTCACGGTCAGCGGTAGCGGGCGTATCCATGCGACTGGCGGTCTGCCCTTCCTGGGGAGCGGCAGGCGGGGCCTGCCGCGCGGGTCATCATCAGGATGGGGACCATAGCCCGGACGCGCGCCGGCCACCATGCCGGACGCGCGAGGAGCCGGCACGGGCCACCCAGGCCGGGTGGCCCGCCATCCTCAGGGGGCCTTGGCGGCGGCCGGGGCGGCCTCGCGCCGGCCGGCCCGCGGCGGACGGCCGCGCGGCTTGGTCCCGAGGCCGATCTTCTTGGCCAGGGACGAGCGATGCTTGGCATAATTCGGCGCCACCATCGGATAATCCGAACCGAGGCCCCAACGTTCACGGTATTGCTCGGGCGTGAGGTTGTAGGAGGTCTGCAGATGCCGCTTCAGCATCTTCAACTTCTTCCCGTCCTCGAGGCAGATCAGGTATTCGGGCGTGATCGATTTCTTGACCGGCACCGCGGGTTGCGGCCGATCCGGCTGCGCCTTCACCATCGGCAGACCAACCGAGGCCAAAGTGCGGTATACTTCCTGGATCAGGTTCGGCAGATCAGCCAGGGCCACCGAATTGTTGGACACATGCGCGGCAACGATTTCGGCAGTCAGTCCCAGCAACTCGGCAGTAGGGGTTTCTTCAGACATCTGACCCGTCTTCCCGTTTCAACTGTGCTTGCTATAGTGCCGACAGCAGCCGTTTCGCAATCCGTTTTACGTGTTTGAAGGGCAAGAAACCTTGAGTTTTATGACCCAGAAAGAATTGGCTGGTGACCATACGCTCGATATCACCGCCGAGACTTGCCCGATGACCTTTGTTCGTACCCGACTCGCGCTGGATCGCCTGCCGAGTGGTACAACGCTGCTGCTGCGGCTGCGCGGCGAAGAACCGCGCCGTAATATTCCACAGACTGCAACTGAACAGGGCCATGCAGTACTGGGCCAGCAGGAGCTGCCGGACGGCATCACCCTGCTTCTGCTCAGGAAGGGCTGAGCACCCGGCGCATGACCAGCGCGTCGTCGCCATCCGCATAGTAACGGCGGCGCCGGCCGACCTCCTCGAAGCCCGCCGCCCGATACAGCGCCAGCGCCGCCGCATTGCGCGCCGCGACTTCCAGGAACATCGCCGCCGCCGCGCGCAGCACCGCCCCCTGCAGCGCCGCCGCCAGCAGGGCCCCGCCCAGGCCCCGGCACCGCGCCCCGGGCGCCACCGCGAGGGTGAGGACCTCCGCCTCCCCGCCCGCCGCCCGTGCCAGGATAAGCCCCGCCTCCGGCTGCCACAGGCCATAGGCGCCGGGCATCTCCAGCATCAGCGCCATGGCATCGGCGCCCCAGGCCTCGGCCGGGGGAAAGGCGGTGGCATGCAGCCGGGCCAGCGCCGCGGCATCGGCCGGCGTCGCGGGCTGCAGACTCATTCCCGCCCCATCATCCCGGCAGCCGCACCGCCGGCGGCTCGACATACAAGGGCCGCGGCGTCCGCGGCGGCAGCGCCCCCGCCAGGCGCAACCCCGCGACCACGCCGGCCGCCGCCGCCTCCGGCATCCGCTGTTCGGTCAGCAGGGCGTCATGCCCCTGGGCCGCCAGCCAGGCCGCGACCGGCACCGCCGCATCCCCGGCCACCGCCACCGGCCCCGCCGGCCGCGGCAATTCGGCCTCGGCGAAGACCTCGGGCGGCCCTTCCGCCAGCAGCGAGCCGGGGGGAAAGCGCTCCAGCAGCACCCGCCCCCGCCGGTTGTCCACCACCACCCAGACCGCCCGCCCGGCCCGCGCCTCATCCGGCACGGCAGCCGCCAGCGCCTCCCCGGTGGTCACGCCGATCACCGGGATGCCGGCGCCCAGGCCGATGCCCTCGGCCAGCGCCAGGGCGGCGCGGATGCCGGTGAAGCCACCCGGCCCGACCACCGCGGCCACCGCATCGAGGCCCGTCGCCACCAGCCCCGCCGCCTGCAGCACGGCGTCCGCCATCGGCGGCAGCAGCGCGGCATGGCCCCGCTCCCCCGGGGCCGATTCGGCCGCCAGCACCACCCCATCCGCCAGCACGGCGGCGGAGCAGCGGGCCAGGGCGGCATCGAGGGCGAGGATCACGGCCATCGCTACCCGGCCCGGCTCACAGCGCGAATTCCACCAGGACGGGTACATGGTCGCTGGCCTGCGGCCAGGCCCGCGCCGGCTTCAGGATCTGCTGGCGGGTCAGCGACCCGGCCAGGTCCTGGCTGCACCAGACATGGTCCAGCCGCCGGCCGCGATCCGCCGCCGCCCAGTCCTTCGCCCGGTAGGACCACCAGGAATAGAGTTTCTCCTCGGCCGGGACGAAGTGCCGCACCGCGTCGTGCCATTGGCCCGCGGCCATCCAGGCTTCCATCGCCGCGACCTCGACCGCGGTATGGGAGACGACCTTGAGCATCGCCTTGTGGCTCCAGACGTCGTGCTCCAGCGGGGCGATGTTGAGGTCGCCCAGCATCACGCTGCGCTTCGCCGGGCCGCGCGCCAGCATCCAGGCCGTCGCCTCCGCCACGAAGTCGAGCTTATGGGCGAATTTCGGGTTGATCGCCGGGTCCGGCTCGTCGCCGCCGGCCGGCACATAGAAATCATGCAGCTCGAGCGGCCCGCCCGGCACGTCCAGCTCCACGCCCAGGTGCCGGCAGTCGTTCTTCGAGCACCAGTTCGGGTCGTCGTGACGGATGGCGAAGGGCAGGCGGGAAAGGACGGCGACCCCGTTGTAGCCCTTCATCCCGCGATGGGCGACATGGGGGAAGCCGAAGGCGCGGATGTCCTCCAGGGGGAAGTGCTCGTCCGGGCACTTCGTCTCCTGCAGGCAGATCACGTCAGGGTCGAGGTCCTTCACCAGCTCCGCCAGCAGCGGCCGCCGCAGCCGGACCGAGTTGATGTTCCAGGTGACGATGCGGAGCGCCCGCCGCGCAGGCAGGACCGCCGGCGCGGCGGGCGTCCGGCCCATCAGGCGATCTTGGTGCGCACGGTGCCGACGCCCTCGACGGTGCCTTCCAGCACGTCGCCGCGCACCACGGCGGCCACGCCTTCCGGCGTCCCGGTCATGATGAGGTCGCCCGGCGCCAGGGTCACCAGGTGGGAAAGGTTGGAGATCACCTCCGGCACCGACCAGATCAGCTTCGAGAGGTCGGAGACCTGGGTGGTCTTGCCGTTCACCTTCAGCTCGATCTTGCCCTTGGAGGGATCGAAGCCGGCCGCCGGGATCAGGTCGCCCATGGGCGCGGAGAGGTCGAAGCCCTTGCCCATGTCCCAGGGACGGCCGGTCTTCTTGGCCTCGTTCTGCAGGTCCCGCCGGGTCATGTCGAGGCCGCAGCAATAGCCCCAGACATGCTTGAGCGCGTCCTCGACCTTGATCGCGGCGCCGCCGGTGCCGATGGCGACCACCAGCTCCATCTCATGGTGGAGCGACTTGGAGGCCGGCGGATAGGGCATGTCGGCGCCGTTGACGACCAGCGCGTCGAAGGGCTTCGTGAAATAGAAGGGCGGCTCCCGGGTCGGGTCGGAGCCCATCTCGATCGCGTGCTCGGCATAGTTGCGGCCGACGCAGAAGATGCGCCGCACCGGGAAAAGCTGGTCGCTGCCCTTGATGGGCACGGCGGAGACCGCCGGCGGGGCAATCACGTAATCGGGCATGCGGCGAAACCTCCGGTGACGAAGCTGACGCAGTCCTAGAGCAAACGCCCGACCGGTGGAATCACCTGCCCCGGGGATTTGCCGGGGAATTCGCCCGCGCAGCGCGATCAGCGGGACCAAAAGCCTGGCGGAATGCACTCCGGCGTGTCATTGCCCACAAGACTTCGCGTTCGGGTTGACACCGCGAACAAAAAAAGCGCCCGGACAGGGGGGTGTCCGAGCGCCTATACTTTAGTTTCCGATCGGAATGGTCGGGCGAGCCGGTAGGGGAAACCGGTGGTCACCACCAGCTTTTAAGGCGGCTGGTAGCACCAGAATAACGCCATGCGCCGCGTTACGCAAAAGGCGTTTGCGCGAGGCAGCCATGCGACCGTCCCGGGACCGCCTAATCACGCAGGCGTGATAATCGTATTATTCCGCTGCCTGTGGCATTCGCCGCCGCGCTGCCCAGGATTCCGCAGCAAGACCAAAGCGTTCCAGCAAACGACGGCTGATGTCGTCACGTTCCCAGTCGTATTCCGGATGCCACTGGACGCCATAGGCGAAGCCGATGGCGTCCCGCACCCGCACCGCTTCCACCGTCCCATCGGGCGCCCAGCCCTCGGCCACCAGCCGCGGCGCCAGCCGGGCCACGCCCTGGTTGTGCAGGGAATTGACCGGGATATCGGTGCCGCCGGCGATATCCGCCAGCAGGCTGCCGGGCACCAGCCGCACCCCATGTGCCTTGGCCGTGCGGATCCGCGGCAGCTTCTGGTCGGAGGGGGTCGAATGATCCATCCGCCCTGGCAGGTCCTGGATCCGCTGGTCGAGGCTGCCGCCCAGCGCCACGTTCAGCTCCTGGAAGCCGCGGCAGATCGCCAGCACCGGCAGGCCGGCGGCGATGGCGGCCCGGATCAGCGGCAGGGTGGTCGCGTCCCGCTCCCGGTCCTCCGGCGTGCCCTCCGCATGCGGCGGGCCCTCGTAGTAGTCGGGGCAGACGTTGGAACGGCTCCCCGTCAGGATCAGCCCGTCCAGCCGCGGCAGGATCTCGGGCACCAGCGCCTCCCCGGCCGCGGGCAGCAGCACCGGGATGCCGCCGACAGGGCCGAGGACGACGCGCACGTAGCTGTCCGAAGCGGCGTGGTTCGGCGTGGCGAAGATGCCGAAGGCCTTCACGCAGCAGGAGATACCGATGAGAGGTTTCATCACCCTGTCAGAGTCACCCGGCATTGCGGCGCGATCAAGACACAGCCGAGGCAATCCGCAGTAAATTCGTCATGGCAGCCACGCTAATTCGGGATGCCGAGCTCCTCGCGGAAACGCGGGTCGTTGAAGTCGAACAGGATGGCGGGGAAGCGGCCGCCGTATTCCGCCTGGGTCAGCGTCACCCGCGTCTCCTGCCCCTGGGCATCCACCACCGCCCATTGCCGCAGCTCCACCGGGTTGTCGGTGAAGACCAGGGTCAGCCGCCCCTCCCCGGCCCGGCCGGTGCGGAACAGCGTGATGCGCAGCAGCCCGCCGCCGCGCTCGACCCGGCTGACGGTGACATCGCCCGAAAGCTTCACCTCGTCGCGCAGCAGCATCCCGAGCGGCGTCGCCCCCAGCGGCAGCGTCGTCGCCTGCTTCAGCTCCCGGTCGAAGTAGAAGAACTGGCCATAGCTGGCGACCAGCAGCAGCGGCTCCGGCGGGTCGTATTCGAAGCGCATGCGGCCGGGCCGCTGGATCCAGGCGGTGCCCTCGGCCGAGGCGCCGTTCTGGGCGATCTGCAGGAAGCGCGCCTTCAGGGTGCGCAGCGCCCCCAGCCAGGCCTCGGCCCGGGCGATATCGGCCCGGTCGCGCTCGGACAGCGCTGCGGCCGTGGTCTGGGCGAAGGCCCCGGGAATGACGGCCCCAGGTGTGAAGACCCCGGAGGCGCCGAGCAGCGCGGGAAGGGCGAGAAGGGTGCGGCGATCCATCCCGCAGCATGTGGACCACCGGGCGCGTCTCGCAAAGCCCTGCGAAGACGTGAGCGGTCATATCGCTCCCGTGTAGTGCCCCGGCGCGATCGCGGCGCGACTGTCCCGGTAACGCCGCGTTGGATGCCAACCATGCCGAACCTGTCCCCCTTCCTGCTGCTGCCCGCCTGCACCCCGGCCCGGCCGCTCGCGCCGCCGCGGCTCATCGTCGTCATCGCCGGCGAGGCGGCGGCGATGCCGGCCTGCCTGCTCGGCCTGCTGCGCCAGCGCGGCCTGGGCGGCCTGCGGCTGGATGCGGCGGAGCTGGGCGTGGTGCTGGCGCCCGCCGCGCCCCCGGCGGATCCCGCGGCCTTCCTCGCCGGCCTCGCCGCCCGGCTGCCTTTCCCGCTCCGCCTCGCGCCCATGGCCCGGCCGGGCGCCAATGCCGGGGGTTGGGCCTGGCGCGGGGCGCTGGAGGCGGCGCTGGACTGGTGCGGGCCGCGCGGCATCATCCTCACCCTCGATGCCGCGACGGTGCCGGAGCCGGGCTGGGCCGCGGCCCTGGTCCAGGCCATCGCGGAGGGCGCCGCGGCGGCGACCGCCGGCATCCGGCCGCAGCCCGGGCCGGCCAGCGACTACGCCGCCCTGCTGGATGCCATCGCCGCCCGGCTTGATCCCGGTTCGGCGCCCGAGCCCGATGGCGCCGCCAGCCTCGCCGTCACCGCCGCCAGCCTCGCCGGGGGCATCCCGGCCGGCGGCCCGGGGGCGCTGCTCGCGGTCCTGGGGCGGCGTCAGGCCGAGATCCGCGGCCTTCCCGCCGCCCTGGCCGGGACGCAACCCGCTGCGGCGCCGGAGCGGCTGGGCGCGGCCTGCCGCCGGTTCCGCGCCCGGGCGGCGCTGCGCCGGCTCTGGCAGGATGGCGTGGGCAGCGTGGTGCCGGAAACGCCGGCGCTCTGGGCGCTCGCGCGGCGCTGCCGGCTGCCGGCGGGAGAACTTGCCCGGCTGCTCGGCGCCCGCAGCTTCGGCGCCGCCTGGGCCGGTCTGGAGGCGGCCTGCCCCAGCCTGAGGCCGCAGCCGCTGGCGCCGGGCGCGCTGCGGGTGGAAACCCTGCGCGCCCGGCTTCTGCTGGGCTGGCTGCGGCTAGGGCCTCAGCGGGCCGGCCGGCCCGCGGCGCCCGGCGGCTTGGCCGCCGGCGGCTGGCCGGGCATCTGCATCGACTGATAGCCGGTCGGCACCTGGAACCGCGCCGGGTCCTGCGGCCCGTAGGCGACCTGGGTCGCCTCCAGCGTGCCGGTCTGGCCGCCATGCGTGCCGGTGCTGCGCAGCATCACCCCGTCGGCGGTCAGGCAGGACTCGCCCTTGCCGCCGGTCGCGGTATCCTCGTAGTTCCAGATGGTGCAGGCGACCCCGGCGACGGTCGCGGTGCCGCCGCGGGTGAAGCGGGCGGTATCGGGCGGCTGGGTCGGCAGGTTGACGCCGCCGGTCCCGGGCTGGGTCGGCATCTCCATGACCATGCGCTGCTGCTCCATGACCATGGTCATCTTCTGCGTCCGCTGATCGACCAGGGACCAGCCGATGCCGCCGGGCATGTCGACCCGCAGCTTCTGCTCCGCCACCAGCCAGGACATCCGCATATCGGCCGGCGGCTGGGTGGAGATGCGATAGGTGACGCTGACATCCCGGGTCGGGATCAGGACGGGGCGGTCCTGTGCCAGGGCGGGCGAAGCGGCGGCAGCGAGGCTGCCGATCAGGACGATCTGGGTAAGACGCAAGAAACGTATCCTTCCGGTGGCCGAGGGGCCGGCATGCAAGCGCCGGCTATACCCTTTGGTTCAATCATCCTCATCCGGCCGGCGGGTCAGGACTTCGCGCTTGCCGACATGGTTGGCGGGGCCGACGACCCCTTCCTTCTCCATCTGCTCGATCAGCTTGGCGGCGCGGTTGTAGCCGATGTTCAGGTGGCGCTGGATGAAGCTCGTGCTGGCCTTGCCCTCCCGGCTCACCAGCGAGACGGCCTGGTCGAACAGGCCCTTCTCGCCCTCCCCGGCGGCGGCGATGCCGGACAGGCCGCTGTCGCCGCCCTCGAGGTCTTCCTCCGCCTCCGTCACTTCCTCGATATAGGCGGGCTCGCCCTGGGCGCGGAGGAAGTCGACCACCTTCTCCACCTCGAGATCCGAGACGAAGGGGCCATGCACGCGCGCCACGCGGCTGCCGCCGGCCATGTGCAGCATGTCGCCCTGGCCGAGCAGCTGTTCCGCGCCCTGCTCGCCGAGGATGGTGCGGCTGTCGATCTTGCTGGTGACCTGGAAGCTGATGCGGGTCGGGAAGTTGGCCTTGATGGTGCCGGTGATGACATCGACCGAGGGGCGCTGCGTCGCCATGATGACGTGGATGCCGGCGGCACGCGCCATCTGCGCCAGCCGCTGCACCGCCGCCTCGATCTCCTTGCCGGCGACGATCATCAGGTCGGCCATCTCGTCGATGACGACGACGATCATCGGCAGCGGGGCGAGGGCCAGCGGCTGGTCCTCGAAGACCGGCTTGCCGGTCTCTGGGTCGAAGCCGACCTGCACGCGCCGGGTCAGTACCTCGCCGCGGCGGCGGGCCTCCTGCACCTTGTCGTTGTAGCCGCCGATATTGCGGACGCCGAGCTGGGACATGGCGCGGTAGCGCTTCTCCATCTCCCGCACCGTCCACTTCAGCGCGCCGATCGCCTTCGGCGGCTCGGTCACGACGGGGGCCAGCAGATGCGGGATGCGGTCGTAGACCGACAATTCCAGCATCTTCGGGTCGATCATGATGAAGCGGCACTCGTCCGGGCTGAAGCGCCAGAGCAGCGACAGGATCATGGTGTTGATGGCGACCGACTTGCCCGAGCCGGTGGTGCCGGCGATCAGCAGGTGCGGCATCCGGGCGAGGTCGGCGATGACCGGGTTGCCGCCGATGTCCTTGCCGAGCGCCAGCGGCAGCCGGCCGGGATGGCGGGTCCATTCCTCGGCGGCCATCGACTCGTAGAAATAGACCGTCTCGCGCTTGGCGTTCGGCAGCTCGATGCCGATGACGTTGCGGCCGGGGACCGTCGCGATGCGGACCGCGGTGACATGCATGTTGCGGGCGATGTCGTCGGCGAGGCCGATGACCCGGGCGGATTTCGTGCCCGGCGCCGGCTCCAGCTCGTACAGCGTGACGACCGGGCCGGGGTTGATGGCGGCGATCCGGCCTCTGACGCCGTAGTCGTCCAGCACCTGCTCCAGCAGCCGGGCATTGGCCTGCAGCGCTTCCTCGGAAGGCCCGCCGGCCCGCCGCGCCGGCGGCTCCGCCAGCAGCGAGAGCGGCGGCAGCTGCCAGGGGCTGTCGGCGAGGTCGGGCTGCGGCTGGCGCGGCGCCTCGCCGCGCTTCGGTGCCGGCGGCGCGGATGGCGCGCCGGCATTGATGCGCGGCGGGGGCGGTGCGGATGGGGCGAAGGCGGATGGGGTTTCGGCCGCCATGCGGGGTTCCAGCCGCGGCGCCACCCGCGGCTCCTGGCCCGACTCATTGCCCGACTCCTGGCCCGGTTCCTGGCGCTGCTCCGGACGCGAAGCCCGCCGGGGGACGCGCGGCGACTCGGCCGCGGCATCGGCGGCGCGGAGGACGGTGGCGAGGTCGGCCGGCGGCAGCCCGGCCGGGCGGCGCCGGCGGAAGCGGAACAGCGCCGTCACCCCCTGGCCGAGGCGGCCCAGCACCCCGGCCGAGGCCCGCGCCCCGGCACCGCCGGCACGGCTGAGCCCGGCCGCGCCGAAGCGGGCGACGCCGCCGGCCCCGGCCCTGGCCGCCCGGCCCATGCCGAGCCATTCGCTGGGCGAAAGGCCGAGCGCCGCCCCGGCCAGGGCGAAGGCCAGCAGGCCCAGGGTCAGGTTGCCCAGCACCGTGCCGAAGGGGCCGAAGATCCCGCCCGCGGTTTCCGTCACCCAGTCCGCCACCAGCCCGCCGGCGACGCCGCCCGCGCCGGATTCCGCCGTGACGCCCAGGGTGATGTCCGGGGTGACGCCCGGGGCGACCGGCAGCAGGGTCAGCAGGCCGGCGAGCAGCGGCAGCGCCGCCAGCAGCGCCGCCAGCCGCGCCGGGAACAGCCCGAGGCCGCGATGCGTGCCCAGCCGCCAGGCCCAGCCGAGCAGCGCCAGCCCCGGCAGCACCGCGGCCCAGCCGAAGGCCTGCAGCAGCACGTCCGAGACGGTGGCGCCGGCCGGCCCGGCCAGGTTGGTGGCCGCCCGGGTGGTCGCGGTGGAGAGCGAGGGATCGGCGGCATCGTGGCTGGCCAGCGCCAGCAGCAGGCCGAGCCCGGCCAGGGCGCAGAGCACCGCCAGCAGCTCGAACAGCCGGCGCAGCAGCGCGGCCTTGACGGCGGGGGAGGCGAAGCGGCGGACGCCCGCCAGGGGCGGCGCCACGGGCCGGGCCGCGGCGCGGCCGGCATTGACGGGACGGTCGGAGGCAGTGATGCGGGGCGCGGGCATAGGTCGCGGGGTCCGGTTCAGAACAGGCCCCAAGGATAGCGGGTAACGGCTTGGCGAACCAGGGAATCAGCGGAGATGAAAAAAGGCGCCGGCCCTGCGGCCGGCGCCCCCGTCCCGTCCGGCGCTCGGACGCGGCTCAGAAGATCCGGCTGAGGGTGAAGAGCACCCGGCCGTCGCAGGCGCGCTGGCCGCCGGTGGCGCGGTCGGCGACCGGGATGCAGTCCTTCTTGTCGATGGTGGTGCCGTACCAGCCCACCGCCGCCGTCACGCCGGCATAGATCTCGCGCGAGACGCCGACCGAGTACCAGAGGTAGTCGGGGGTGCCGAAGAGCGGGTTGCGCTCGATCCACTGGTGGCCGACGCGGGCCGAGGCGGTGAGCGCATAGGGCAGCGTCACGTCGGCGCCGCCCTCGATGTAGTAGCCGCTGCCGGACCGGCCGAAGAAGTTCGGGGAATAGTTGAAGGCGGCGAGCAGCTTCACCGTGTCGATGGTGTAGGAGGCCTTCACCGCGAGCTCGTGGTACTCGTTCAGCTGGGTGCCGGGGGCCTTGCCCTGGCCGGGGTAGTAGTACCCGATGTAGCCGATATCCATGGCGACGCCGGCCAGCTCGAACCGGTAGCCGGCGAGGGCATCGAGCTCCTGGCGGGTGTCGTTGTACGGGTTGGCCAGGAACTTGGCGTTGCTGATGAAGGCGCCGATGTAGAAGCCGCTCTCGTGCTGGATGTCGGCGGTGCCCTGGAAGGCCCAGTTGTTGCGCGTCTGGCTGATGCCGCGGAACAGGTAGTCGTTCGAGACGGCCGGGGTAAGGGTGACCGTCAGGCCGGCGGATTCGATGGCGGTCTGGGCAACGGCGGGCAGCGCCGGCAGGACGAAGGCGGCGGCCGCGACAAGCGCGGTGCGCAGCGCGGCGGCGGGCCGGGCGAGGAAGCCGGGCTGGGTCGACATGGTCTTTCTATCCCCCGAATATATCGTATTTAGAACGGTTAGGGCCAAGTTGGGAGGAAGGGGGCGGGCTGCGCCCCCTTCCCGCCGGATCAGGCGATGCGTTCGCCGTGCTGGGTGACGTCGAGGCCCTCGCGCTCCTCCTCCTCCGGCACCCGGAGGCCGACGATCACGTCGGTGACCTTCAGCAGGACGAAGCTGCCGACCGCGGTGTAGCCGATGACCGCGACGGTCGCGTAAACCTGCAGCATGAACTGGTCGAAGCTGCCGCCGAAGCCATCCGGCGCCGCCGTGGTGGCCGAGAGCGCGCCATAGGCGAAGACGCCGGTCAGCAGGCTGCCGACGATGCCGCAGACGCCATGCACGCCGAAGGCGTCCAGGCTGTCGTCGTAGCCGCACATGTGCTTCAGGGCGGTGGCGCCCCAGAAGCCCGCGACGCCGGCGACCACGCCGATGATCAGCGCCGGCACCGGCAGCACGAAGCCGCTGGCCGGCGTGATGGCAACCAACCCGGCGACCGCGCCGGAGATGCAGCCGAGCACGCTCGGCTTACCCTTGGTCGCCCATTCCGCGAACATCCAGGTGAGCGCCGCCGCGCCGGCCGCGACCTGCGTCACCAGCATCGCCATGCCCGCGCGGGCACCCGCGCCGCCGGCCGAGCCCGCGTTGAAGCCGAACCAGCCGACCCAGAGCATGCCGGCGCCGATGACGGCGAAGGTCAGGTTGTAGGGCGAGAGGTTGTCGGTGCCGTAGCCGAGGCGCTTGCCGAGGACCAGCGCCGCGACCAGGCCGGCCACGCCGGCATTGATGTGGACGACGGTGCCGCCGGCGAAGTCGAGCGCGCCGAGAGCGAAGATCCAGCCATTCGGGTGCCAGACCCAGTGCGCGACCGGCGAGTAGACCAGCAGCGACCAGAGCACGCTGAACAGCACCATGGCGCTGAACTTCATGCGGTCGGCGAAGGCGCCGGTGATCAGCGCCGGGGTGATGATGGCGAAGGTCATCTGGAACATCAGGAAGACCGTCTCGGGGATGGTGAAGGCCACCGCGCCGTCGCCCGTGCCGAGGGTGAAGGGCTTGTCCCAGTTCTCGGCGATGCCGGAGAGGAAGAGCTTGGACAGGTCGCCGATCCAGGGGCCGCCCTCGCCGAAGGCCAGGCTGTAGCCGGCCACCATCCAGACGACCGTCACCAGCGCGGCGCAGGTGAAGCTCTGCATCATGGTCGCCAGCACGTTCTTCTTGCGGACCATGCCGGCATAGAACAGCGCCAGGCCGGGGATGGTCATCATCAGCACGAGCGCGGTGCTGGTGAGCATCCAGGCGGTATCGCCGGTATCGATCTTCGGGCCGTCCTGCGCCATGGCCGGGGCGGCGGCGAACAGCGCCACGGCCAGCGGCGCCAGCGCGCGTGCGGGCATCCTCATCATAGTGTCCCCATCATCCTGAGAAGGTTGGCGCGGCGCCTAGAGCGCCGATGTGTCGGTTTCGCCGGTGCGGATGCGCAGCGCGCGTTCCACCTCGAGCACGAAGATCTTGCCGTCGCCGATCTTGTCGGTCCGGGCGGCCTTGGCGACGGCTTCCATCACCGCATCCACCAGCTCGTCCGCGACCACGACCTCGATCTTGATCTTGGGCAGGAAACTGACCTGGTATTCCGCACCGCGGTAGATTTCCGTCTGCCCCTTCTGGCGACCGAAGCCCTTCACTTCAGTCACCGTGAGCCCCTGCACGCCGAGCGGAGTGAGCGCTTCGCGCACCTCGTCCAGCTTGAAGGGCTTGATGAACGCCATCACCAGCTTCATCTGCCCGTAATCCTCCTTGAATGGTCCTGGCGGAGGCATGTCTTCAATTCTCGTGCCAGCCGGGAACCCAAGCTTCCGGCTGAGGACAGGTCACGCAGGCTTGTTTGCATGCCTGAAAATGATGCAGTGCGAACAGGATTTGGGCGGTCGTCGCAGCAGGGCGGTGGACCTTCCCGTAACGGCATGGGATGAGGCGCGAATGACATCGAGTTTCGACGTGGCGGCCTGCATCGTCGGCGCCGGCCCGGTGGGTGCGACGCTCGCCGCAACCCTCGCCGCCGCCGGCCTGCCCACCGCCGTGGTGGACAGCGCCCCGCTGCCGCCCATGGCCCTGCCCGACTTCGACGGCCGGGCCTATGCCATCGCCCTCACCTCCAAGCGCCTGCTGGAGGCGGCCGGCATCTGGGACCGGCTGCCGGCCGAACCCGGGCCGATCCGCCGCATCCGCGTCGCCGACGGCAGGCCGGGCGAGCCCGCCTCGCGCCTTGGCCTGGTCTTCGACGCGGCGGAGGTCTCGGCCGAGCCCTTCGGCTACATGGTGGAAGCGCGCAGCCTGCGCGTCGCGCTGAACGCCGCGCTGCCGACCCTGCCCAACCTGCAGGTCTTCGCCCCGGCCCGGGCGACGGTCGAGCGCCGGGCCGAGGGCGCCACCGTCCGGCTCTCGACCGGGGAGGTGCTGAACGCCCGGCTGGTCATCGCCGCCGAGGGCCGCAACAGCCCGCTGCGCCGCGAGGCCGGCATCCGCACCACGACGCTCGACTACCACCAGATCGGCATGGTCGGCGCCTTCGCGCATGAGCTGCCGCATCAGGGCGTGGCGCTCGAGCAGTTCCTGCCCAATGGCCCCTTCGCCCAGCTGCCGCTCGCCGGGCCCGGCAATTTCGGCACGGCCGCCCTGCCCCATGCCTCCGCCTTCGTCTGGGCGGACCGGACCGCCATCGCCAAGCGGATGCTGGCGCTCGACGATGCCGCCTTCGGGCGGGAGCTGGCGCGGCGCATGGGCGACAGCCTCGGCGCCGTCCGGCCGATCGGGCGGCGCTGGTCCTATCCGCTGTCCGCCCTGCTGGTGGACCGCTGGACCGATACCCGGCTGGCGCTGATCGGCGACGCGGCGCATGGCGTCCATCCGATCGCCGGCCAGGGGCTCAACCTCGGCTTCCGCGACGTGGCGGCGCTGGCGGAGGAGATGATCGCCGCCTGGAACGGCGGCGGCGACCCGGGCAGCGCCGCAGTGCTGGCGCGCTACCAGGCGCGGCGGCGGCCGGACACCATGCTGATGCTGTCCGGCATGCATGCGCTGGAGCGGCTGTTCGGCAACGACTTCGGACCGGTGCGGCTGGCCCGGCGCCTGGGGATCGCGGCGGTGGACCGGATCCCGGGGCTGAAGAAGGCCTTCGCCCGGCAGGCCATGGGGCTGGGGCCGGGGGTGACCGGGCTGCTGGCGGGGCAAGGGCTTGGAATCGCACGCAATTAGGGGAAGGCCGGGAGAAGGCATTCTCCCGGACCCTCAGCTATTTTTGGGCGTTATCAAGGGCTTAGGCGGAACTCAATTCTGCTAAAGGCTGCTCAATTCGCCTAAATCCTGCTAAATTCCGTAAAATTCGGCTCAATTCGCTAAAATTCCGGGGCCGTCATCGGGCGCGGGATGCCTGCGGCTTATAATCCTATAAACCGATGCGGTTCCGAAATCCAGCACGATCAGCCCTTGCGGCGCGCGGGCGGGTCGCGGGTCAGGCCCTTGGCCGCCAGCTCCTGCTCATAGGCGGCCCAGCGCTCGGCGTATTCGCGGCCGAGCGTCTGCAGATAGGCCCAGCTGAAGATGCCGCTGTCGTGCAGGTCGTCGAAGACGATGCGGATGGCGTAGTGGCCGACCGGCTCCACCCGCATGATCCCCACCTCCCGCCGCCCGGCGACCAGCACCTTCTGGCCGGGGCCATGGCCCTGCACCTCGGCGGAGGGGCTTTCGACCCGCAGGTACTCGGCCGGCAGGCTGAAGCGCGTGCCGTCGTCGAAGGAGACGTCCAGCAGGCGCTCGGCCCGCTTCAGGCGGATCTCGGTCGGGCTGGGCACCTCAGCCGTCCAGCCGGCGCGCCTCGTCCGGCAGCATGATGGGGATGCCGTCGCGGATCGGATAGGCGAGCCGGGCGGCATCGCTGATCAGCTCCCCGGCGGCGCGGTCGTAGCGCAGCGGCGACTTGGTCAGCGGGCAGACCAGGATCTCCAGCAGGGCGGGGTCCACCTGGCTGGGGCTTTCGCCGGCGGGGGCGGTCTTCGTCTCGGGCATATGCGTTTGGTCCTTCAGCTTGGCCGCTGGCCGGGCGGGCCATCGCCGGAGGTCGCGCCATGCGCGCCCATCTGCAGCAGGGCGATGAGCATGGCGGCGCGGTCCGTCGGCGTGGCGGCTTCCAGCAGCGCCTGTTTTTCCGGCACTTCGAAGGGGCAGACCATGGCAAGGGTCAGCACCAGGGCGAGATCGGCGGTCTGCTCGATCGCGGTCCAATTCGCCTCGATCCCGCGCGCCTTGAAGAAGGGGCGCAGCGCCGCCTCCAGCGCCGGGCGATCGATGACGGGCGGCGGCGCGGCGGTGTCGAGATCCGCCGCGAAGCCGCTGTAGTCCGCCCGCACCCGGCGATAGCCGCGGCGCATCTCCAGCTCCTCCGCCACCCGGAAGCGGCTGAGGCCGGTCAGGGTGATGAGCAGGCGCCCGTCATCCGTCTCGGCGAAGGAGGAAAGCCGGCCGATGCAGCCGATGCGGTAGAGGCCCGGCCCATTCGGGCCGCGCGCCGCAGCGGGGTCCGGCTGGATCATGCCGAACATCCGCCCCGCCGCCAGGCTGTCCTGGGCCATCGCCAAGTAGCGCGGCTCGAAGATGTTCAAGGGCAGCCGCCCCTGCGGCAGCAGCAGGGCGCCGGAGAGCGGGAAGACGGCAATCTCCTCCGGCAATTCCGGTGTCGGCACGGCTGTGTCGCTGGGGGGGATTGCCACGGAGCCGGCGCTACCGGAACAGCAGCGCGGAAAGCTTCCGCCGGCCGGCGACGGTCGCCGGATCGGCGAAGCCCCAGGCCTCGAAGAACTTCAGCAGCTGCTTGCGGGCGGCTTCCTCGTTCCAGGTGCGGTCGCGCCTGAAGGCCTCGAGCAGCGCATCCACCGCGCCGGCCCGATCGTCCGAGGCATTGAGCGCGACGGCGAGCTCAATCCGGGCGGCATGGTCGTTCGGGTCGGCGGCCAGGCGGCTTTCGAATTCGGCCAGCTTCTCCCGCGCCTCGCGGCCCTCGGCCGCCAGTTGCAGCGTGCCGCGGATGGAGGCGATGGCGGCGTGGTCGGCCAGCTTCTCCGGCACCTGGTCGAGCACCTGGAGCGCCTGCTCCTCCTCGCCCAGCTCCATCAGGCTGCGGGCGATGCCGGCGAAGGCCTCGGCATTCTCGGGCTCCTCCTGGGCCAGCGCACCGAATAGCTGGAGCGCGCCCTGGTGGTCGCCCGCCTCGGCGGCGGCCTTCGCTTCGGCCAGCAGGTCGGCGGCGGGCATCTGGCCGCCGGCCAGCTTCAGCAGGCCCTCGACGAAGCGCTTGATCTCGCCTTCCGGCAGGGCGCCCTGGAAGAGATCGGCAATCTGGCCCTGCCAGAAGGCGGCAACCGTCGGCACCGACTGCAGCGGCAGGCCGAGCTGGGTGAGCTGCTGGACCAGCTGGCGGTTCTTGTCGATGTCGATCTTGACGAGCTTAACCCGGCCGCCGGCGGCGCGGACGACCTTCTCGATCGTCGGCGTCAGCGTCTTGCAGGGGCCGCACCAGGTGGCCCAGAAATCGACCAGGATCGGCGTGGTGCGGCTGGCTTCCACCACATCCTGCATGAACGTGCGCTGGTCGCCGTCCCTGATCAGGTCATCGGCCGGCGCAGCGCCGGCCAAGCCCTGGCCGAGACCCTGGGCGGGGGCTGGGGGGGCCTGGCGGTTCGGGTCGAAGATGACGTCCATGGTGGCTATTCCTCGGTCTTGGCACATAGATGCGCCGGTCCGGCGCAAGGGCAATGGGGCGATCTGGCCCGCCGCGCGCATGGCGGCCTGGCGACAGGCGCAGATGGTAGCCGGGGGTGGGGGGATTCAACAATTGGCCGCCGGGTGCGGCGGCCGGTGCCGCCTCAGGGTGTTGCCTCAGGCGGGCGGCGGCGGAAGCTCCAGCAATTCGGGGCGGTGGCCGAGGCTTTCGAGGAAGCGCAGCAGGTCCGCCGGGCGGATGGCCGTGGTCATGCTGTTCACCAGGGGATGGAAATGCACCCGGTCGTGGTCGCGCAGCAGCCCGGCATCCAGCACGATGCGGACGGCGCCGGGCGGGGCATTGACCATGCCGAAGGGCGTCACCGAACCGGGGATGACGCCGAGCAGCGAGAGCAGCGCCTCGGGCGGCGCCATCTCGACGCGGCCGGCGCCGGCGGCGCGGGCCAGCGCATTGACCGAGACCTGGCGATTCTCCTCCAGCACCGCCAGCAGATGCGGGCCGGGGCCGGACTTGGCCGGGCGGAGGAAGAGGTTCTTGCTGTGGCCCCCCTTCAGCGTGCCGCGCAGCGCCTGGCTCTCGGCGACGGTGAAGACGGGGGCATGCTCGGTGGTGGTGGTCTCGATCCCGAGCGCCGCGAGGCGGGCGAGCAGGCCGGCAGGCGTTTCAGCCATGGTGGATCGGGGTCCCGGTGGTTGGCGGCAGTCTATCGCCGGGGCGGCTGCCGGCCCAGGGGGTGTGGAGGCCGAAGTGGATTCAGGCGGGCCGCCGCAGCAGGCGGATGGCGGCGGCAAGCCGGGCGCGGAGGCCGCCCCGGGCGCTGCCGCCGAAGAGCGCGCGCAGGAATTGCCAGCCGGTGGCCAGCAGGGCGCGGGTGGCGGCGCCCAGGCGATGCACGAAGGCCCGCGCCGCGACCCAGGCCGGCAGGCTTTCCAGCAGCGCGTGGCAGGCGGCCCAGAGCCGCATCGCATGGCCATAGGCCCAGGCGAAGGCCGGCACCTGCAGCATCTTCGGCCGGGCGATCTCGAAGAGCCGGGCGGAGAAGGCGACGCCGATGACCTTGGCGGCGACCAGCAGCATCACCCCCAGCACGAAATGCCCATGCAGGAAGAGCCAGAGCTCGCCGAATTTCAGCACCGGGATGAAGGCGGCGAAGGGCAGCACGAAGGTCGCCACCACCATTCGCGGGCTGAGCCGGGCGACCAGCCGTTCCAGCGCGGCGAAGGGCGCCAGCCGGGCCAGGACGCGGCCGAGGGCGGTGAGCCAGCGCCAGATGGTCGCCTCGAAGGCCACCACCAGGATGGCGAGCAGGACCAGCGGCAGATGGGCCAGCCGGCGCAGGAGGGGCCTTTGGGTCATGCGGCAGCAGATGGCGCCGCGCCGGCGGCTTCGCCAGGGCTGGCGGCCCCCCCACGTGACATGTGAGGTGGCATGTCGATTGCGTGCCGCCGCGGCGCCATCAGGAGAATTCCACGCATGCTCGTCCCACCCCGGGCCATCGGCCAGCTCGTCCCCTCCTCCAACCGCACGGTGGAGCGGACGGTGGAGCGGCTGCTGGCGGGCTTTCCGGATTGGGGCGCCTGCTACGCGCGCATCCCCTTCCACCCCGACGGCAGCGGGCAGCCGGCCCAGGGCTACGACCTGCCGCCGATCCGGGCGGCGGTGGAGCTGCTGCGCGATGCGGGGGTGGCGGCGATCTCCTGGAACGGCACCAAGGGCTGCTGGGACGGCTTCCAGGTGGACCGGGACCTCGGCGCGGCGATGAGCGCCGTCGCGGGATGCCCGGTGGTTTCCGTGTCGCTGGATACGCTCACCATCCTGGGGCGGCTGGGGGCGAAGCGGATCGGGCTGGTGGCGCCGGGCAGCCAGGACCAGGCGGCGCTGAGCGCCCGGCAATTCGGGGCCCAGGGCTTCGAGGTGAGGGCCATGCGGGCATTCGGGGTGGCGAGCAACCCGGAGACCGCGGCGCTGGCCTCCTCCCGCATCGCCGAGGCGGCGCGGGCGGTGGCGCCGGGGGTGGATGCGGTGCTGCTCTGGAGCACCAACCTGCCGGGCCTGCCGGTGGTGGCGGCGCTGGAGGCGGAGCTGGGGATTCCGGTGGTGGACAGCGCCTCGGTCGGGGTCTGGGGATGCCTGGCGGCGCTGGGGCTGCCGGGCTGGCCGGCGGCGGCGGTGGGCGGGCGGATCTTCGGGCTGCTGGACTAGAAGATGCCCATCGCCAGGCCGGCGGCGAGCGCGGCGCCGGCCTCCTCGCAGCGCGCCAGGGCCTCGGGCGGGATGGTCTTGGGCGCCTGGATCGCCTCCGGCGTCTGGGCGCCGGTCAGGACGATGAGCGGCTCGGCCACGGCGCGCAGGCGCCAGCCGGTGGCGATGCGGGCGATCTGCCGGGCGGCGTTGCTGCCGTCGGTGCCGGCGCAGATCAGGCTGGCATAGGGGCGGCCGTTGAGCCGGTCGAGCGCGGGATAGTAGCAGCGGTCGAAGAAGTCCTTCATCAGCCCGGCGATGGCAGCCAGGTTCTCCGGCGTGGCGAAAAGGAAGCCGTCGGCGGCGAGGACGTCGGCGGGCTGCGTGTCCGGGGCGGCCAGCAGGCGGGTATGGACGCCGGCTTCCGGCGCGGCGCCGCGGGCGGCGGCCGCGGCCATCTGCCGGGTGCCGCCGGTGGCGGAGTGGGCGACGATCAGCAGCGTCCTCACCGCTTGATGTCGGGCTCCACCAGGACCGCCAGGCCATCCGGCGCCAGGAGTTCGGCCAGGGCGCGGAGGCCGGCCATGCCACAGGCGATGTCCTGCTCGCCATTGCCGCCGCTGAGGCCGATGCCGCCGACGACCGCGCCATCCACCACGATGGGGATGCCGCCGACGAAGACGGCGAAGCGGCCCTCGAAGCTCCACTGGATGCCGAAGGCCTCGTTGCCCGGCAGGGCGGGGCCGTTGGGCGGGGTGTTGAACAGGTGGGTCGAGCGCTTGTGGCCGGCCGCCGTGAAGGCCTTGTTCCAGGCGATCTGCGGGCCGGTGATGCGGGCGCCGTCCATGCGCTCCAGCGCGATGGGGAAGCCGCCGTCGTCGGTGATGCAGACGGTCTGGGCCACGCCGATGCGGCTGGCCTCGGCGGTGGCGCCGGCGACCATGGCGCGGGCTTCGCGGAGTTCGAGCTTCAGGGCACTTTTCATGCGACGGTTCCGGGACGGGGCGGGACGGGCACCCAGGAGACGGCGACGTCGCCGGTGACGAAGGTCTGGCAGGCCATGCGGTAGCCGGCGGCGAGGTCGGCCTCGGTCAGGTGGCGGCGTTCCTTCGGCTTCACCGGGTCGGTGTTCTCGAGGCCCTGCTCCACCTTGCATTTGCAGGTGCCGCAGATGCCGCCGCCGCATTTGAAGGGGATGCCGCCCTTCTCGCGGATGGAGAGGCGCAGCAGGCTGGTCTGCTCCGGCGCCGTCGCGGTCCTGCCGCTGGTGAGGAACTCGACGGTGATCATGCCGCCACCGGCTCCAGCCGCGCCTGGACATTGCCGAAGGCGGTCAGTGTCCGCAGTTCGCGGCGGGCGGCCTCGACGGTGTCGAAGTGCTGGAGGAATTTGCAGGGCACGCTGTTGACGAGGCCGGCGGGGCCTTCCTCGACCACGCGGATGCGCGGCGTGCCGGCGATGGCGGCGATGACGAAGCGCGCCTTGCGGCTTTCGTGGAAGAGGTAGTCGTAGGTCTCGACCGGGGTGAGGCCGGGGGTCAGCTCGGTGCGGAACTGGCCGGGCTTGCTGGTGAGGATGACATACATGGCGGGCTCCTCAGGCTGCGGGGCGCGGCGGCAGGGCGACCTCGTTCTGGGCGAGGCTGATATCATGGGTCAGCCAGATCTGGCAGACCAGGCGGTAGCCCTGGGCGATGCGGTCGCCCAATTGCTTCTCCTCCTTCCAGTTCGGCGCGGGCAGGTGCTCCGCGCCGCTGAGGACGCGGCAGGCGCATTTGGCGCATTTCCCCATGCCGCAGCCGTAGCGGAGATGCGGCCAGGGGTATTTCTTGATGCCCGCGCGCACCACGAGATTGGCGTTGTCGGGGACCTCCTCCTCGAAGACCCCCTCCCCCTTCCGGAATACGACGACGGGCATGCGGGGCGTTACGCCGCGAGGCCGAGCTGCGGCAGGGAGATCTCCTTGGCCACGTAGTCGTTGTAGAGCGCCGTCGTGTAGAGCAGCCGCATCTGGGCGCCGATCTCGCAGATCTTCAGGCAGCGCTGCTGCAGCTCGACCGTGGTCGCGTGTTCCAGCACGATCTGGTAGCCGCGCTCGCCATGGATCTCGTCGGAGACGATGTGCAGGTCGAAGAACTCGACCTCCTCGTCCGTGAAGCCATACTTCTCCCGCAGGGTCGGGGTCTGCTTGCGGTAGATGCTGGGCACCTGGGATTCGAGGCCGACGACCAGGCCGGCGACGGCGACGATCGGGTCCTCGCGCATGGCGACGGCATAGCACCAGGCCTGCAGGGCGCGGGTGGTGGGGGACATGTTGTCCTCGTCCTTCACCCGGGCGGCGGTGGTGCCGCAGGCCTCGGCGAAGCGGATGAGCAGGTCGGTGTGGCGGTCGCCGCCGATCTCCTCCTCGTACATGTTGGCGAGCAGGAAGTCCTTCGCCTCCGTGTACTGCGCGGGCATGCGGGCATAGACGTAGCCGAGGTAGTCGGCGAAGGGGCCGACGTAGTGGTAGTGGTTCTCGGCCCAGCGGCAGAGATGCTCGCGCGAGAGCTGGCCGGTCGCCCAGGCGATGCTGAAGGGGGATTGGTTGGCGCTTTTGCCCTTGATGGCATTCTCGAGCGCGGTGCGGAATTCGTCGTGGTTCATCAGCGTGGCCATCGGAACCTCCTTGGAGTTGGTATCGCTCACCACAGGACCACCGCGACGATGGTCGAGAGGATGAGGCCGGCGATCACCGGCAGGAAGAGCACCCGCACCGCATCGAGCACGGGCACGCGGCAGAAGCCGGCGACGGCGATCAGCGAGGACCACGCGATGAGCGTGCCGCCGCCGGTCCAGACCGCGCCCATCTGCCCGACCGCCGCGAGGGTGGTCGGGTCGACATGCGCCACCGGGCCGAGTGCCCCGGACAGCGCCCCCGTCAGCGGCAGCCCGGCGAAGCCCGAGCCGTCGATGCCGGTGATCATGCCGACGATCAGCACCGCGAAGGCGACCGCCGTCGGACTGGGGGGGATGAGGTGCTGGACCGCACCGATCACCTCGAACAGCAGGCCGGGGCCATGGGTGCCGGCGGGCAGGCCGAGGATGGCGCCCGAGGTCTCCGACGCCCCGAGGAAGAAGAAGCCGGCGATGGGGAGCACGGTGCCCATGGCGCGGAAGGAGAAGACCAGCCCGTCGATGATGTGGTCGGCCGCCGTATGCATCGCCCGCCGGCCATCGGCGGCGAAGGTGGCGATCAGCATCATCAGCGCCGCGGTGCCGCCGACCAGGGCCGCGGCATCGCCGCCCTTCAGGTCCGGCATCCCGGCGACGAATTTCGGCGCCAGCATGATGACGATGACGAGGAGGAAGACGATCGGCGTCAGGATCGCCATGGCGCGGCACCAGGGATGCGCCGGCGGGATGGGCGCCGTGCTGTCGTTCTCCGGCAGGCCTTCCGCGGCGCGCAAGGCGATGACCGACTTGTCGAAGGAGCCGATGTTGGGCGCGACCTGCTCGCGCTGCTCGGCGAGGCTCGCCTCCAGCGTGGCGCCCTCCTGCCAGGCGGCGAGGTGGCGCTGGCCCGGGGCCTGGATGCCGCGGCGGATGCGGAGCCAGCCGAGGCCGAGCGCGACGAGGCCGGTGACGAGGGAGAGCAGCAGGGTCTTGTCGGCGATGGTATTGGCGGCATCGGCCATGCCGGCAGCGCGGGCGCTGATCGCCGGCGCGACGCGGATGACGTAGTCGGAGGAGAGCGCCATCCCCTGCCCGGCGATGGCGATGGCGACGGCGGCGCCCATCGCCGGCAGCCCGGCGTAGATGGCGGCCGGCAGGAGCGTGGCGGCGACCAGCGGCACCGCCGGGGTCGGCCAGAAGAACAGCGAGATGACGTAGGTGACGGCGGCGAGCACCAGGTAGGCGACATGGCCATTGGTCATCACCCGCTGGAAGGGGCGGACCATCTGCTGGTCCGCGCCCAGGCTGCGCAGGGCGTTCAGCAGCGCGGTCATGAAGGCGATGACCAGGAAGATGCTGAACAGCTCCTTCGCCGCGACCAGGGAGCCGTTGAAGACCGAGATGGTGGCGGCGAGCGGGCTGCCGGTGAAGGCGAAGGCCACGGCGAAGGTGGCGATGATGGCGGGGACGACGACATTGGCGCGCAGGATCATCGAGACGACGATGGCGGCGACGCCGACGAGATAGATGCTGTGGACGGCGTCGAGCTGGACCCCCATGGGGCGGGCACTCCTCGGGATGGGTATCTCGGGCCGCGGGGGTCTGGCGTTGCCGCATCGTTGTATACGGCGACAAGGGCTGTCAACAGAAACCACCGCGGGCGGTGCGGCTCCCGGACCAATAATTGCAGGAATGCCGGTCGTATTTGCCTGAATATTCATCGATCAGGCGAAATACGGCCACTTCCCTGGGCTGCCGCGGAATTGCCGTATACGGCGATGCGGGGCCGGGGAAAATCCGCTATAGCCAGGATCCGCTATAGCCAGGACAGGCGCGACGAGGCAGTGACCCAGGCAGCATGAACAGGCCGATCCCCACCCCGGAGGCCGCGGCGGCGCAGCTCAGCGCCCTCCCCTCCTCCGGTGCCACGCCCCCGCGGGCGCCGCTCAGCCGCCAGGCGCAGGAGGCGCTGCGCGAGGCGATCCTCGCCGGCCGCCTGGCGCCGGGGGAGCGGCTGATCGAGGAGAAGCTCTCGGCCGACCTCGGCATGTCCCGGGTGCCGATCCGCGAGGCGATCAAGCAACTGGTCGCCGAGGGGCTGGCGGTGCCGGCGGAGGGGGCGCGCGGGGCGCAGGTCGCGGCCCTCACCCCGGACTTCGCCGCCGAGCTGATCGAGGTGCGGGCGGTGCTGGAGGGGCTGAATGCCCGGCTGGCGGCGCGGCGGCGGGATGCCGGGATGGTCGGCCGCATCCGCGCCCTGCTGGCACGCGGCGCCGCCATCCCGGCGGATGGCCCGGCCGAGGCGCTGGCGGCGCTGAACGCCGCCTTCCACGAGCTGCTGGCCGATGCCGGGGCGAACCGCGCCCTGCAGGAGCTGATGCGGCCGCTGCGGGAGCGGACCGAGCTGGTCTTCCGCCGCAACAGCGCCGAGCGGGCCGGGCCGGACTGGCAGGAGCACGCGATGATCCTGACCGCGGTCGCCGAGGGCGAGGAGGAGCTGGCGGCGCTGCTGGCGGCGCGGCACGTCCACCGCGCCGCGCGGGGCTGAGCCCCGGCCGCCGTTACCGCCGGTTGGGCAGGATGCTCATCAGCACGCGGAGGCCCTCGGCGCGCAGCACGGCCTGTTCGGCATCCGGCGCGGTGAGGTCGGCGCCGACCAGCAGCGCCAGTTCCGGCCGCGCGGTGAAGACCGGGCCGCCGACCATGATGCCGATGATGGGATTGCAGGAAGCCTGGCGGATGGCGCGGATGGCCAGCGCGAGGGGGCCGATGCCCTCATCCGTGCTGAGGGTGAGGCCGGCGACGGCGAACCATTCCTGGCCGGTCTGCGCGGCCAGCGCCTCGGCCGAGCCGGGGGCCTCGGCGGCGACGTCCCAGCCGGCCTTGCGGAAGAAATCCGCCACCATGCCGAGGCCGAAGCTGTGCTGCTCGGAGGCGATGCTGGCCAGCAGCACGCGGCGGGCGGCATCGCGGACCGGCACCTCGGTCTCCAGCGGGCCGAAGACGGCGCCGAGCAGCTTGCGCAGCACGCCGAGGCCGAGCGTCACCTCGGTGAAGGTGCAGAGGTCGTTCTCCCACATCTCCCCCAGGTGGCGGGCGGTGGGGGCCAGCAGGTCCAGGCTGATGCGGGCGGGCGGGACGCCGCGGGCGCGGACCGTCTCCAGCAGGGCGAGGCTGCCGGCGAGGTCCTGGCGCAGCACCAGCCCGGCCATCGTCTCCAGGTCCGGGGCGGCGATGGCGGCATTGCCGCCGGCCAGGGGGTGGGCCGATGGGCGCGGCGGCGGCGCGGCCTGGTGCCCCAGCTTCAGGCGGGGCAGGATCTCCGCCTCGAAGGCTTGGGCGATGAGCTTGCGGCGCTGGCGCCGGGTGGCGGGGTGGCCCTGCGGCGGGCCGGTGAGGCCGAGACGTTCCAGCATGCCGCCGATCGGGGCCTCGGCACGGTGACGGCCGAGCAGGATCGGCCGGGCCAAGAGCGGATCGTCGCAGCGCTTGGGCAGGTCGGTCATCACTCTCGGTTCCTTGGACGCAGCATGCCGCGGCCAACCGGCCGGAACACGGCGTTTTGTTATTATTCTCGCGTCTTCCCAGGCATCCGTTGCAGCGCCGGCCGAAGCCGGCCGACAAACTTTGACGCGGTTTGAAAACCCGCGTCAATCATTAACAAAGCCGGCGGTGGCCCACCAACCGCTGGGCTATTCCGCAGCCTGGGACCGCTGTCGCGCGGCGACGTAGCGGTTCACATGCGGCTTCAACCCCAGGTTATCGCGCAGGGTCGCCCCCTCGTAGGCGGTGCGGAACAGGCCGCGGCGCTGCAGCTCGGGCGTGACATGCTCGACGAAATCCTCGCAGGCCTCCGGCAGGTGCGTCGGCAGGATGTTGAAGCCGTCGCAGGCGCCGGCGTCGAACCAGGCCTCCATGCCATCGGCGATGTCGGCCGCGGTGCCGATGAGGCAGAAGCCGCCGGCGGTCATCCGGGTATAGAGCTGGCGGATGGTAAGATTGTCCCGCCGGACGCGCTGCATCATCTGGTCCACCAGGCTGCGGACCTGGGGCGGCTTCACCGGCTCCGGCACCGGCCCGTCCACGTCGTAGCCGCTGAGGTCGCCGAGCGCGTTGTAGACCCGGGCGAGGCCGACCAGCGGGTCGAGCAGGGATTGCAGCTCGTCGAATTTGGCCTGGGCCTCGGCGCGGGTGCGGCCGACGACGGTGCGGAGGCCGGGCATGATCTTCAGGTCGTCCGGCTCGCGGCCATACCTGGCCATGCGCGACTTGACGTCGTCGTAGTAGGCCTTCGCATTGGCGATGCTGTCGCTGGCGGCATAGACGACATCGGCCGTCGCGGCGGCGATCTCGCGGCCGGGCTCGGAGGCGCCGGCCTGGACCAGGATGGGGCGGCCCTGCGGCATGGCGGCGACGTTCAGCGGGCCGCGCACCTGGAAGTGCTTGCCGACATGGTTCAGCACATGCATGCGGCTCTCGTCGTAGAACAGCCCGCCGGCCTTGTCGTAGGGGAAGGCATCGGGCTCCCAGCTGTCCCAGAGCCCGGTGACGACCTCGACGAATTCTGCGGCGCGCTCGTAGCGCGTGTCGTAGTCGAGGTGTTCCTCGCGGTTGAAGTTGCGGGCCTCGGCCTCGGACCAGGAGGTGACGATGTTCCAGCCGGCGCGGCCGCCGCTGATGAGGTCGAGCGTCGCGAATTTCCGGGCGACGTGGTAGGGCTCGTTGTAGGTGGTCGACGCCGTGGTCACCAGGCCGATGTGCTTCGTGAGCGCGCCGAGCGCCGGCAGCAGGGTCATCGGCTCCATCTCGACGATCTCGTAGCCGGAGCGGGCGAGCGAGCCGCGCGGCTCGTCCTTCTCGCGGATGCCGATGCCATCGGCGAAGAAGATCATGTCGAAGAGCCCGCGCTCCGCCGCCTGGGCGTTGCGGACGTAATGCGCGAAGTCGAGGCTGCCGTCGGCGGGCACCTTGGGGTGCCGCCAGGCGGCGGGGTGGTAGCCGAGCCCGCGCATGGACATGCCGAGCCGCATCTGGCGTTTCATCGGTGCATCCCCCTTCAGAATTTGTAGCCGGCCTTTTCCATGTACTGGCGCGAGAGCTCGAGGTCGTAGGCGATCGGCTTCAGCCCGTCGTGGTCGAACTCGGGGGCGGACCAGGGCATCGGCACGATGCCCGGCTCGCCGTAGCCGCCGGCGATCTCCTTGACGATCTGGTCGCGCGGCATGGCGTGGCTGATGGCACGGCGGATATAGGCGGCGGCCTCGGCGGCGCGCGACGGGTCCTGCCTGCCGAGCGGCGTGTCGACGCCGGTGCCGAAGACCGGGTGCTTCAGGTTGTAGCAGATGTGCTGCCACTTGAAGCTGTCGAAGGTCTGCACCTTGCCCCAGGCAGGATCCACCGTGCCGGCGAGCGGGCCGATGTCGTACATCGGGTCGTGCGCGTCGATCTCGCCGGCCTTCAGCGCGCTGAGCACGCTGTCGGTGCCCTGGATGTTGACGATGTAGAAGGTGGTGACGTTGCCGGTATGCGGCTTCCAGTAGTTCGGGTTGCGGGCATACTTGTAGGCCTTGCGGGCGGGGTCGTAGCCCTGCGGGATCCAGGGGCCGGTGCCGACGCCGCCGCGGGCGGTGAAGGTCTTGCCGTCCGAGGTTTTTACGGGATAGGTGCCGAGCCAGGTGCTGGCGCTGTGGCCGCGCAGGCTTTCGGGGCGCAGGTCCTTGTAGGCGTGTTCGGGCATGATCGCCAGGGAGCCGAGCGCCCAGTCGAGGAAGAGCATGTTGTAGGCGGGCAGCGTGACGGTGATCTCGTACTTGCTGCTGACCTTGTAGTTCTCCGCCCCGCCAAGGACGGCCAGCAGCCCGGCGCGGAGCTGCGAGCCGTAGGCGGCGTTGAGGATGGTGTCCCAGGTGAACTTGACGTCGGCGGCGGTGAATTCCTCGCCCGAATGCCACTTCACCCCCTGGCGCAGGGTGATGACCCAGGTCTTGCCGTCGTCCGAGACGGTATGGCCGGTGGCGAGGCTGGGGATGAGCTTCTTGTTCTCCCAGCTTTCGTATTCGTAGAGGCGATTGTAGACCGGGCCGAAGATGTTCGATTCGTTGTAGCCCGTGGTGTACATCGGGATGAGGCTGGCCGGCGGCGCCCAGGAGGCGAAGGCGGCGGTCGCGTTGCGGCCGGCGCCCTCGATGGTCCATTTCTCCGGCTGCGGGAAGAAGACCGGGTTGAAGGTGGTGGCGTCGAAGCCCTTCAGCTTCGGGTTCACCGCGATGACGTCCTGCGGATAGAACAGGATGGTCAGCGGCTCCACCTCGGTCCAGCGCTTCTGGAAGGCCTTGTAGGCGGCACTGCGCTCGGCGTCGTCGCGGGTGTTGCTGATGGCGTCGAGCGAGGCGTCGATCTGCGGGTCGTTTACGTAGTAGTAGTTCTCGCCGCCCGGCGGCATCAGGCGGCTGTGGAACAGGGTGTTCGGCGTCGGCTTGATGGCGTTGTAGTAGTAGCGCTCGAGGTAGCAGTCCCAGCCGCCCTCGGGATGCGGCTTGCCCTCCCCGCGCGAGCGCCGCGGGGCGATGACGGTGAAGGGCACGAAGGAGGAGACGACGTCGATGCCGATGCGCGACATCTGCTGCGCCGCGAGCGTGCCCCAGATCATCCGCGCCGGCTGGTTGTTCGGGATCATCATGTAGAGCTTGAAGAAGGGCGGCGCGGCGCGGGCGGGACCGGCGGCGGCGGTGACGGCCGCCGCGGCGGCGGCCTGCATCAGGGTGCGGCGTTTCGGCATGCGGGGTCTCCTCAGTTGAAGAAGCGCGCCGGGCGGAATTCCGCCAGCGCAGGGTCGGGTCGGCCGGTGATGATCTCCGCCGCGGCGAGCTTGCCGAGCAGGGGCGAGAGGGTGATGCCGCTATGCGTCACCGCGACGTAGTAGCCCTCCATCCGCGGCACCGGGCCGACGATGGAGAGCCCGTCCGGCGGCAGGGGGCGGGTGCCGATGCGGACGGCCTCGGCCTCGACGCCGGCCAGCGCGGGGATGAGGCGGGCGACGCTGCGCATCATCGCTTGCACCTCGGGCATGGCGGTATCGGGGATGGTGTCGGCGGTGACGGCGGCGGCGAAGTCGTTCCAGACCAGCATGAGGCGGCCGGCGCCATCGGGGCGGAGGTTGGCCTCCGGCGCATGCAGCAGGTGGGCGACGGCGAGCGCCACGGGTGGGGTGAAGACGAGGAAGCCATGGGTGGGGGCGAGCGGGATGCGGAGGCCGGCGTCCTCCGCCACGGTATCGGCCCAGCGGCCGGCGCAATTCACCACGGTATCGGCGGGAAGCGTCGTGCCGTCGGCGAGGGTGACGCCGGTGACGCGGCTGCCCTGCATGGCCATGCCGGCGACCTTCGTGTGGGTGCGGATTTCGGCGCCGAGGGCGCGCGCGGCGCGCAGCATGGCGCCGGCATAGGGGACGGGGTCGAGCCAGGCTTCCTCGGGGAACCAGGCGATGGGGACGTCGCCGACGACATCGGGGTCGAGGTCGGGCTCCATCTCCAGCAGGCGGGTGCGGGTGATCCATTCGGCGGCGTAGCCGCGTTCGCGCAGGCGGCGGAGGTTGTCCTCCAGCGCCGGGGCCTTGTCGGGGCGCATCCATTGCAGGCCGCCGGTTGGGTGGTACCAGTCGGGGTTGCCGAATTCGGCGGCGAGGTCTCGGTGCAGCGCCATGCTGGCGGTGCGCAGCGCATGGTAGGCGGGCGGGACGTCGGCGTTGGTGGAGTTGATCCAGGCGAAGCTGGTGCCGCTGGTGCCGCCGCCGATGCGGCCGGCCTCGAGCACGGTGACGCGGGCGCCGGCCTGGGCGAGGCGGAAGGCGGTGGCGGCCCCGACGGCGCCGGCGCCGATGACGATCACCTGCATGGCGCGCGTGCTCCTATCAAGCCGGGTTGTGGCAGGCCAGGCGGTGGCCGGGGCCGAAGGCAGTCAGCGGCGGTTCCTCGCGGGCGCAGACCGGCAGGGCGGCGGCGCAGCGGGGGTGGAAGGGGCAGCCGGGGGGGCGGTTCATGGCGCTCGGCACCTCCCCCTGCAGGGCGATGCGGGTATTTGCGGCGCCGGGGTCGGGCACCGGGATCGCGCTCAGCAGGGCGCGCGTGTAGTGGTGGCCGGGGGTGGCAAACAGCGTGTCCACCGGGGCGAGCTCGACCAGCTTGCCGAGGTACATCACCGCGACATGGGTGCTGATGAAGCGGACCGAGCTGAGATCGTGCGAGATGTAGAGGTAGGTCAGGCCGAGCCGGTCCTGGAGTTCCACCAGCAGGTTGAGGATCTGGGCGCGGACCGAGATGTCGAGCGAGGAGACGGGTTCGTCCAGGATCAGCAGGCGGGGCTCGACCGCCAGGGCGCGGGCGACGCCGACCCGCTGGCGCTGGCCGCCGCTGAACTCGTGCGGGTAGCGCCAGGCGTGGTGTGGCTCCAGGCCGACCATCTGCAGCAATTCGTCGATGCGGGCCTGCCAGCCGGCCTGCTGATCGGGCAGGTGGACGCGGAGCGGCTCGCGCAGGGTCTCGCCGATGGTCCAGCGCGGGTTGAGCGAGAGGTAGGGGTCCTGGAAGACGTATTGTAGGCTGCGGCGGATGGCGAGCTGGGCGGCGCGGTCGCGGCCGCGGAAGACCGGGACGATGTCCTGGCCGGCGAAGCGGACGCTGCCCTCGCTGGGGGTGACGAGGTTGAGGATGGCCCGCGCCGTGGTGGTCTTGCCGCAGCCGCTCTCGCCGACCAGGCCGAGCGTTTCCCCGGGCTGGATGCTGAAGGAGACGTCGTCGACCGCGCGGATCTCGGCGGCCTTCCGCTGCAGCAGGATGCCGCGCTTGAGGACGGGGTAGTGCTTGGAGAGGTTCCGGACCTCGAGCAGCGCCTCGCTCATGCGGCGATCCCCTGGCTGCCGCGGCGGATGCAGCTGACGGTATGGCCGGGGGCGATCTCGGTCTCGATCGGCAGGATGCGGCGGCAGTCGGCGATGGCATCGGGGCAGCGGGGGTGGAAGCGGCAGCCGGCGGGTGGGTCGAGCAGGTTGGGCGGGCGGCCGGGGATGGTGGGCAGCACCTGGCGGGCGCCGCCGGTGTAGCGGTGGTCGATGCGCGGCATGCTGTCGAGCAGGGCGCGGGTATAGGGGTGTTGCGGGGCGCGGAAGATGGTGGCGGCGTCGGCGGTTTCGCAGACGCGGCCGGCGTACATGACGGTGATGCGGTCCGCCATGCGGGCGACGACGCCCATGTCGTGGGTGACGAGGACCATGGCCATGCCGAGGCGGCGGCGGAGGTCGGCCAGCAGGTCGAGGATCTGCGCCTGGATGGTGACGTCGAGGGCGGTGGTGGGCTCGTCCGCCAGGACCAGGGAGGGGTTGCAGAGCAGGGCGCGGGCGATGCCGACGCGTTGCTTCATGCCGCCGCTGAGCTCATGCGGGTACTGCCGCAGGCGGGCGGCGGGGTCGGTGATGCCGACCAGGGTGAGCAGGGCGATGACGCGGGCCTCGGCCTCGGCCCGGGTGATGGGCTCGTGCCAGAGCAGGATCTCGCCGAGCTGGGTGCCGATGGAATAGATCGGATTCAGCGAGGTCGCCGGGTTCTGGAAGATCATGGCGATGCGGCGGCCGCGGATGGTGCCCAGCGCCTTGGCGGGCTTGGTCAGCAGGTCCTCGCCCTCGAAGACGACGCGGCCGCCGACGGTGCGGGCGGGGGGTGGGACCAGGCGCAGCAGGGCGAGGCTGGAGACGGTCTTGCCGCTGCCGCTCTCGCCGACGATACCCAGCGTCTCGCCGCGGTTGACCGAGAAATCGACGCCATCGACGGCGCGGACCACGCCGTCCCGGGTGAAGAAATGGACCTTGAGGTCCTCGACCGAGAGCAATCGTTCGGTCATGGCGCTACTGCCGGAGGCGCGGATTGAAGGCATCGGTCAGCCCATCCGCCAGCAGGTTGAAGCCGAGCACGGTGGTGAAGATGGCGACGCCGGGGGCGACCGAGCCCCAGGGCGCGACCTTCAACGATTCGTAGTTGAAGTAGAGGAGCTGGCCCCAGGAGATGGCCTTGGGGTCGCCGAAGCCGAGGAAGCTGACCATGGTCTCCGCCAGGATGGCGCCGCCGATGCCGAGTGCCACCAGCACGATCAGCGAGGGCAGCGCATTGGGCAGGATGTGGCGCGCCAGGATGTCCCGCCGGGTGGTGCCGATGCAGATGGCGGCCTCGACGAATTCGGCGTGCTTGAGGCGGAGGAATTCGGCGCGGGCCATGCGGGCGACGGGCGGCCAGCCGAAGATGCCCAGCAGGGCGATGATGGTCATCAGGTTGAGGTGCGGCACGCGTTCCATCCAGGTGCCCACGACCATGATGCCGAAGAGGCGGACCACCGCGAGGATGACGATGAAGACCGGGATGACCATGAAGAACTCGGCGAAGCGCATCAGGCACTCATCCACCAGCCCGCCGACGTAGCCGGCGATGCCGCCGATGACGACGCCGATGACCGAGGCGATGGCCATGGCGCCGAGCCCGACCGCCAGCGCCGTGGGGGCGCCGTAGAGCACCCGGCTGAGCACGTCGTAGCCCATGCGGTCGGTGCCGAGCCAGTGCAGCGCCGAGGGGCCCTGGCGGGAGGCGCCGCGCAGCATGGCGGACTGGTCGTTCGGGTCGTAGGGCGCGGCGACGAAGCAGGTCAGCGCGACCAGCACCACCAGGGCGACGAGGACGAGGCCGAGCATGCCGCCGCGGTTGCGGCGGAAGCGGTACCAGCCCTGGCGCCAGATGCCGGGAGGCTTTGCGGGAAGGGTGCCGTGCATCAGCCGAGCCGGATGCGCGGGTCGATGACGACATAGGCGATGTCGGTCAGCAGGGTGGCGCCGACCAGCATGACGGTGATGACCATCGTCTCCCCCATGATGAGCGGATAGTCGAGCTGCTGGATGGCCATGATGTAGAGCGCGCCGAGGCCGGGCCAGGTGAAGACCGTCTCGGTCACTGGTGCGGTGCCGAGCATCAGGCCGAAGAGGATGCCGAGATAGGTCAGCACCGGGATGAAGGCGTTGCGCAGCGCATGGCCGAAGACCACGCGGCGTTCCGGCAGGCCGGAGGCGCGGGCGGCGGTGATGAAGTCCTGCCGCAGCACGTCGACGAGCGACGAGCGCATCAGCAGCGTCAGGGTCGCGGTGTTGAAGATGGTCAGCATCCCGACCGGCAGCACCATGTGCCAGAGCCCGTCCGCCAGCTCGCTGTCCCACAGCAGGTTGCGGGTGGAATAGGCGCCGTAGGAGGGCAGCACGCCAAGCCAGTAGGAGAAGATGAGGATCAGCAGGATGCCGATGAAGAAGCCGGGCAGCGAATGGCCGAGCATGGCGCCGGCGATGACGGTGAAGTCGGTGCGGCTGTACTGCCGCGTGGCGGCGAGGGTGGAGACCAGCACCGACAGGCCGAGCGCCAGCAGGATGCCGGGGACCTGGATCTTCAAGGTCTCGATCCCGAAGGACCAGAGCATGTCGCCGACCGGCTGGTTGTAGATGATGCTGGTGCCGAAATCGAGCCGGGCGAGGTTGCCGAGCCAGGTGAAGTAGCGGTCGGTGACGCTGCCGTCGAGGCCGTAGTATTTCGTCACCGCCTCGATGATCTCCTCGGTGACGCCGGGGCGTTCGGCAAGGAGGATCTCGATCGGGTTGCCGATGGCGTTGATCAGGGCAAAGAGGATGACGCTGACGCCCAGGATGAGGCAGGCGGAGAAGAGCAGCCGGCGGGCGATGTAGTTCAGCGTTCCCATGCGCAGCCTGTCTCCTCAGCGCACCAGCGCGCGTAGCCTGTCCTTCGTGATGCCGGCGAAACCGAGCGACGGCAGGATGTCGTTGGCGGATGCAAGATCACGGCCATAGAGCGCCGAGAGCAGGGCGATGCCGCTGTCGTGCAGCGGCGTGGCGATGCCGGCGAGGCGGGCGAGCAGGACGGTGGGGACGAGGCCGAAGGGCACATCCTCCAGCACGTAGCGGGTCTCGAGCGTTGCCGGGGCCAGGGTGCGGTCGCCCTTGGCCACCATGGCGCGGGCCATCTCGCCGAGCGGGGCCTCGGGGATGTGGAAGGAGAGGTGGAAATGCTCGCGCACGGTGCGGACCGTGGCGCCGAAGGCATGGGCGATGGCGAGGCGTTCGGCGTCCAGCGCCTCGATCAGCCGGCCGACCGCGTCGGTGATGTTCTCGTTCTGCGCCCATTCCTCGCCGCGCTCCATGCGCGTCAGGTTGCACAACGCGATGGCCATGTGGTTCTGCGGATTGACGTTGCTGAGGGCGATGGCGATGAGGTCGTCGCGTGGGACGAAGCGGTCGCCGAACAGCGCCTGCGACAGGGCGAGGCCGCCCTCGCCGGCGGGCAGGCTGGCGACGTCGACCTTGGCGCGGATGTTGAGGCGGACGGCGGTCGGGTCGGTGCGGCGGCCGGTGGTGACGGTGGTGCCCCAGACGACCATGGGCAGGCGCAATCCGCGTTCGGCCAGGCGCTGCGCAAGGTAGAGGGCAGCGAAGGAGAGATGGCCGCTGAACAGCACCGTCTGCCCGGCCGCCAGGTGCGGCAGGACGGCGTCCAGCACCGCCCGGTGGCCATAGGCGGGCAGCGCCAGCATGACGGTCTCGGCACCGGTGACGGCGGCGGCGGCATCGGCGGCGACCGCGACCTTGTAGCGGCCGGTCAGGGCGCCGGAGGCTTCCAGCGGCTCACCCGCGGCCAGCGCCGCGGCGCCGGTGCCGGAGGGGGACCAGAGCACGGGCTGGTGGCCCTGCTCGGTGAGGAGGGCGGCGGCACCGAGGCCGATAGCCCCGGTGCCGAGGATGGCGACGCGCATGCCGGTCTATCCCGCGGGTTGCAGCAGGGCGCCGGGGCCGGCAGCGGCGACCTGGCCGAAGCGGTCCGGGGCGAAGGGGGCGATCGGCATGTTGGTGGCGCCGTCGAGCGCCAGTTGGGCCACGATGCCGCCCATGACCGGCCCGAGCTCGAAGCCATGGCCGCAGAAGCCGAAGGCGTGGACGAGGCCGGGGACGGCGCGGGAGAGGCCGACGACCGGGATCTCGTCCGGCAGCACGCCCTCGATCCCGGCCCAGGCATGGACCATCCGGGCGTCCTTCAGGATGGGGAAGATGTCGAGGGCGGTCTTCGCCGAGAAGGCTAGGCGTTCGACGTCGAGCGCGACCTCGCCGGTATCGAGATCGCCGACGCCCTTGTGGCCGCCGCCGATCATCACGTGGCCGGTCTCGGCCTGCTTGAAGGACATCGGCCGGCCGGTGAGGCCGACGACGGGCGTGACGAAGGGCGGCAGGGCGGAGGTGTAGATCATCATGAAGGCGTTGAAGCCGAGCGGGATCTCCTCGCCGACCGACCGCGCGAGGCGGGCGCCCCAGGCGCCGGCGGTGTTCACCAGGATGGGGGCGGCGTGGCTGCTGCCGTCGGTGCAGCGGAGGTGCCATTGCCCGTCGCGGCGGTCGAGGCCGGCGACGCCGGCGCCCTCGCGCACCACGGCCCCGGCGGCCTCGGCGGCGCGCTGGAAGGCCAGGGTGGTGCGGTAGGGGCGGGCGAAGCCGTTGCGGCGGGCGATCAGGCCGCCGGTCGCGTGCGGGGCGACGGCGGGAAGGATGCGGCGGAGCTCGGCGCGGTCGATCGCTTCCTCGTGGTCCCAGCCGGCGGCGCGCATGGTGGCGGCGCGGGCTTCCAGCTCGGCCAGCTCGGCAGCGGTCTCGGCCACCTTGACGTGGCCGGTCTCGTGGAAGTCGCAGTCGTCGCCGACGAGGTCGGCGATGCGGTGCCACAATGCCAGGGATTCGACGGCGAGCGGCACCTCGGCCGGGTGGCGGCCGAGGGTGCGGACGCCACCTGCCGAGTAGGAGGAGGCATGGGCGGCGACGCGGTCCTTCTCCAGCACCAGCACGCGGCGGCCGCGGCGGGCGATGTGGAGGGCGGCGGACATGCCGTGCAGGCCGCCGCCGACGACGATGACGTCGTAGCTCATGCGAGCGTCCCCGTGTCGGCCTGGGTATCGCGCGGGGTCAGCGTCGCCGGGGCTATGGCGGCCAGCGCGGCGAAGCCGACGTTGCGGGCCGGGGCGGCGATGCTGGAGAGGCGCGGGCCGCGGAGAGCGGCCTGGGCAAGCACCGCGGCGCTGCGGGCGGGGCCGGGCGGGGTTTCTAGGAGTTGGGCGATGGCGAGGGGGTCGAGGCGGGTGGCGGCCACGGGCTCCGGCAGCGGCGTGGCGGCAAGCAGCCCTTCCGGCGGCAAGCCTGCCAGGGCCTGGGCGGCGATGCGGCCCTGACGGGCGGCCTCCTCCGCGGTGGTGGCGCCGAGGATGGCGCCGGCGGCGTAGATGCCGGGGCGGCTGGTCTGGCCGGTCGGGTCCACCTGTGGGCGGCCGGCGGCGAAGGCGCAGCCGAGGGCGAGCAGCAGCAGGGGTTCGTCGGCGCAGAGCAGAAGGCGGTCGAAGGGCACGGCCTCGACCCCGGCGGCGGTCTCGATCCAGAGGCGGCCGGGCTCGGCGTGCCAGGCGGTGGCGATGAGGCGGGCTTCGGGCAGGATCGCTGCGGCGGCGCTCCCGGCGGGGCCGGCGCCGAGGATGACCAGCCCGCTCATTCGGCGGCTTCGGCGGCGGCGACGTAGCGGTTGGGCGGCATCGGCACGCCGAGGTTCTCGCGCAGGGTGGTGCCCTCGTATTCCGTGCGGAACAGGCCGCGGCGGTGCAGCTCCGGCAGCACCATCTCGACGAAGTCGTCGAGGCCGAGCGGCAGCACCGGCGGGCAAAGGTTGAAGCCGTCGGCGGCGCCGGCCTCCATCCATTCCACCATGTTGTCGACGATCATCTCCGGCGTGCCGACCAGCACCCGGCCGCCGAAGCCGGCGGCGATGCGGGAATAGAGCTGGCGGATGGTCAGGTTCTCCCGCCGCGCCAGGGCCAGGTTGTTCGCCGCCATGCTGCGAACGCGGGGGTCCTTCGGCTCCGGCACCGGGCCGTCCAGCGGATAGGCCGAGAGGTCGCCCATCTGGCTGTAGAGGTAGGAGAGGCCGAGCTCGGGCTCCACCAAATCGTTGAGCTGCTGGTACTTCGCCTGGGCCTCCGCCTCGGTGCGGCCGATGAAGAGGGTGATGCCGGGCATGATCTTGAGGTCGTCCCGGGCGCGGCCGTACTTGGCCATGCGGTCCTTCAGGTTGACGTAGTAGGCCTTGGCCGATTCGAGGTTCAGCGCGCCGGTATAGACCACGTCGGCGCTCTGCGCGGCGATCTCGAGCCCCTGCTCGGAGGCGCCGGCCTGGACCAGGATGGGGCGGCCCTGCGGGGTGCGGGCGATGGTCAGCGGGCCGCGGACCTGGAAATGCTTGCCCTTGTGGTTCAGCCAATGGAGCTTCTTCTGGTCGAAGAAGATGCCGCTGGCCTTGTCGTGGACCAGCGCATCGCCCTCCCAGCTGTCCCAGAGTCCCTTCACCACCTCCACGAACTCGGCGGCGCGCTCGTAGCGCGTCTCGTAGTCCATGTGCTGTTCGCGGTTGAAGTTCCAGGCCTCGGCCTCGGACCAGCTCGTCACGATGTTCCAGCCGGCGCGGCCGCCGCTGAGATGATCCAGCGAGGCCCATTTGCGGGCGATGTGGAAGGGCTCGTTGTAGGTCGTGCTAGCCGTCGCCACGAGGCCGATGCGGCTGGTGACGGAGGAGAGCGCCGAGAGCAGTGTCAGCGGCTCCAACTCGGCGGTCTGGTGCGAGCGGCAGAGCGCGCCCGGCGGGTCGTCCCGGGTGCGGAGGCCGATGCCGTCGGCGAGGAAGACCATGTCCAGCTTGGCCGCTTCCGCAGTCTGGGCGAGCCGGACGAAGTGGCTGAGCTTCGAGGCGGCGCCGGGGTCGGCCTCCGGGTGGCGCCAGGCGGCGGCGTGGTAGCCGAGGTAGCGGATCGAAACGCCGAGCCTCATCTGCCGGGGTGGGGTCATAGGGTCCTCGTCACGTCACGGTACAGCGGCCGCATTCTGCGCCCCGAGGCGGGCGGCGCAAGCGCCAAGGCCCGGCTATCTCGGCCTTCCGGCCCGGCCCTGCCCGGATTTTCGGCAGGCGTTGCGGCCGGGCGCGGAGAGGTGGACACTCCCGGCCAAGGCCCGGCAAGGGCCATCACGGGAGAGGAACCGATCATGCGACGTCGCCAATTGCTGGCCGCGCTGCCGGCGAGCCTGACGCTGCCCAGCCTCGCCGCCCCGGCGCTGGGGGCCGAGCCGAAGGTGCTGATCCATGTGCCGCAGGCCAACCTGACCAGCCTCGACCCGGTCTGGACCACCGCCGTCGTCACCCGCAACGCGGCGCATCTGCTGTTCGAGACCCTGTACGGCCGCGACGAGCAGCTCAACCCGCAGCCGCAGATGGTCGAGGGCCACCGGGTCGAGGACAATGCCCGGCGCTGGACCATGCGGCTGCGGGACGGGCTGCGCTTCCATAGCGGGGAGCGCGTCACGGCGCGGGATTGCGTCGCCTCCCTCAGGCGCTGGATGGTGCGGGACCCGATCGGCCAGACCATCGCGGCCCGGCTCGATGCGCTGGAGGCGACGGATGACCGCACCCTGGTCTGGCGGCTGAACAAGCCCTTCGCCTCCCTGCCCTATGCCCTGGCCAAGACGCAGCCGAGCCCGGTCATCATGCCGGAGCGGCTGGCGCTGACCGATCCCTACAAGCAGGTCTCCGAGTTCATCGGCAGCGGGCCCTTCCGCTGGGTGGCGGGGGACTACGTGCCGGGCAGCCGCGCGGTCTTCGCCAAATTCGAGCAGTATTCGCCGCGGCCGGAGCCGGCGAGCCATGCCGCTGGCGGCTACCGGGTGCTGGTGGACCGGGTCGAGTGGCAGATCCTGCCGGATGCGGCGACGGCGGCGAATGCGCTGATCAACGGCGAGGTGGACTGGATCGACCAGCCGCTGCCGGACCTGCTGTCGCGGCTCAAGCGGGCGCGGGGGGTGACGGTCGGGCAGATCGACAATTACGGGACCTTCGGCGCGATGCGGCCGAACCATTTGCATGGGCCGACCGCCAATCCCGGCGTCCGGCGGGCGATGCTGGCGGCGATCGACCAGGTCGAGACGATGACCGCGGCGATGGGGACCGATGCCGCGCTGTTCCGGGCGCCGGTCGGCTATTTCCTGCCCGGCACGCCCTCGGCCAACGAGGCCGGGATGGCGGCGGTGCGGCAGCGGCCGGGGACCGAGGCGATCCGGCGGATGCTGCAGGAGGCCGGCTATGCCGGGGAGCGGATCGTCTGCATGCATCCGACCGACCAGACCTTCTACGACGCCTTCACCAGCGTCGCCGTCGCCGCCTGGCGGGCGGTCGGGCTCAATATCGACGACCAGTCGATGGACTGGGGCACCATCGTGCAGCGGCGGACCAGCATGGAGCCGCCGGAGAAGGGCGGCTGGTCGGTCTTTCCCGCCGGCTTCCCGGCCGCCGAGTATCGCGACCCGGTCTTCGCCTCCAACCTGCGGGGCAACGGGCGGCAAGCCTGGTTCGGCTGGCCGGAGGACCCGGAGGTGGAGCGGATGCGCGAGGCCTGGATGGCGGGGACCGACGAGGCGGAACTGCACAAGCTGGACCAGGCGATCCAGGCGCGGTCCTTCGAGACGGTGCCCTTCATCCCGCTCGGCCAGTATTTGCCGCCCAGCGCGTGGCGGAGCAACCTGAAGGGGATCCTGAAGGGGCCCGTGCCGGTGTTCTGGAATGTGGAGAAGGGCTGACAGATGCCGATGAAACGCATGGTGCTGGAGATCGGGATGGGAACCGATATCCGCGGCACCGACTATACCAAGGCCGCGGTGCGGGCGCTGCGCGATGCGCTCTGGCATAATTCGCTGACCATCACCAATGCGCTCGGCGTCGATATCGACAGCATGCGGGTCGAGGTCCGGATCGGCGTGCCGAAGCCGGAGCAGGTCGACCATGCGGCGGTGCTGGCGATCCTGCCGCATGGCACGGGGACGGTGACGGTGGTGGAGGGCGGGCTCGAGATCCCGAACGAATCCGGCACCGGCAGCACCGTCATGGCGCATGCGGCGGCGATCGTGCGGCTGGACATCCCGGAGCAGGCGGCATGAGCGCGCGGCGGGTGATCCTGGAGATGGGGGCGGGCAACGACCTCCATGGCGGGGACTATACCAAGGCGGCGCTGCGGGCGGTGCAGGATGCGCTGCATCATTCCTCGCTGACCATGCTGCGGGCGCTGAAGGTGGATCCGAAGACCATGCTGGTCGACGTGACCATCGGCGTGCAGCAGCCGGGCCAGGTGGATGCGGAACGGGTGAAGGCGTCCCTGCCCCATGGCATCGTCACGGTGCAGGTGGTGAAGGGCGGGCTGGACGTGCCGGATGACGAGCGGAACGACGTGGCGGTGATCGCCAGTGCGGCGATCGTCGTTCGGCTGGAGCTGCCCTAGGGCATCGCCGCCCCGCCGGCGCCGGGACCCCTGGTGCTTCCCCGGCGGGTCCTCCCCTGGTGGTTCTCCCCTGGCGGCGTCTCAGGCGAAGATGTCGTCGAGGGAGCCGGTGAAGCCAGCCAAGGTGATCGTGCCATGCGTGGTGCCGACATCGACGGTGATGGTGGTGCCGTGCCGGTCCCGCGCGATCTCGACGTCATCGGCGCCGAGGTCGACCAGGACGAGGTCGCCGACGGCATCGGGCAGATAGGCCCCGAGGTCCAGCCTGTCGGCGCCCTGGCCGAAATCGGCGATGACGTCCTTCCCGAAGGCGCCGATGAATACGAAGGTATCCTTGCCGAGGCCGCCGATCAGCAGATCATTCCCGCCGCGGGAGGCGTTGCCGCCAGGGATCGATTGCGGCGCCATGTTGCCGTCACCCCAAAGGAGATCGTCGCCGGCCCCGCCGACCAGGGTGTCGTTGCCGCCGCGCGCCTCATCCTGGAGGGTGGAGGCATCGCCCCAGAGGGTGTCATTGCCCTCGCCGCCCAGGAGCAGGTCGTTGCCGCCGCGCGAATGGCCGGACATGCCTCCGGCATCGCCCTGCAGCCAGTCGTTGCCGCTGGCACCGATGACGGTATCGTTGCCGCCGCGGGACTCGTCGCGCATGTTGATGGCATCGCCGGAGAGTCCGAAGGGGCCGGACGTGCCGGGCGCCGGAAAGGCATCGTCGCCGTTTCCGCCGTTGACGATGTCATTGCCGCCACGGGCGTCGCCGAGCATATCCCTGGCATCGCCCGTCAGGCCCCGGTCGTTGCCGCCGTTGCCGTTGACGATATCATTGCCGCCACGCATTCCGGCCCCCAGCACGGCAGCATCGCCGAACAGGAAGACATCGTCCTCGTCGGTACCGTTGATCAGGTCGTTGCCCAAGGTCGCCTGCATGCTGATCCTGGTCATGGGCTTTTCCTTCCGTCCTCAGCCGGACGGAAGATTGTATACTATTTACCGTGCAGTCGTTGAGGCGGATCAATCTCCGGGAACAGGCGCCGGAGCCTCCGGCCCGGTGGCGGGGATGCCGGATGCAGGGCATGCCGCATGGCCGCCGCCCGATGCGGCGCAACGGCTCCGGGTGCTTGTTCGACAGTGGTCAGGGATGGCAGGCGTGCGCACGGGCCGGCCTGGATCACGGCGCTTCGACGCCGCGGTGGCGTTCGTCGTCAGCATCCGATGGATCCTTGCGGCCCGGGCGACAGGGATTACAGATTGACCGCGGGTGTCATCCCCGCCGGCGCCGCGGTCCGTCCGCCATCCACCGGGTACTGCGCCCCGGTGATGTTGCTGGCGAGATCCGAGAGCAGGAAGAGCACCAGGTTCGCCACCTCCTCCGCCGTGCCGTAGCGGCGCAGCGGGATGCCGCTGGCGTAGCGTTCCTCGACGCTTTCCGGGTTGTTGGGCGAGACCTGGCGGGCGATGTCCTGGACCATGCGGGTGCTGATCGGTCCGGGGCAGATGGCGTTGACCCGGATGCCGAGCGGGCCGACCTCGCCCGCCGCGACCTTGGTGAGGCCCATCACCGCGTGCTTCGAGGCGACGTAGGCGGACATGCCGGCGGTGCCGACCATGCCGGCGATGGAGGCGGTGTTCACCACGGCGCCGGACTGCTGGCGGATCATCACCGGCAGCACGTGCTTCAGGCCGAGGAAGACGCCCTTCACGTTCACCGCCATGACGGCATCGAAGACGGCGTCGTCGTAGTCGACCAGGGGCGTGACCTTGCCCTCGATGCCGGCGTTGTTGTGGAAGCAGTCGATGCGGCCGAAGGCGTCCAGCGCGGCCTTCACGTAGCCGGCGACGTCGCGGGCCTGGGTGACGTCGGCGGTGCAGGCGATGGCCGATCTGCCGATCTCGCCGGCGACGGCGGCGGCGGCCTCGCCGTCGCGGTCCACCACCACCACGCGGGCGCCGCGCCGGGCGAAGCCGAGCGCCGTCGCGCGGCCGATGCCGTTGCCGCCGCCGGTGATGACCGCGACCTTACCATTGAAATCCATGGATCTTCCCCCCTTGCCTTGCCTGGCTTGGGGGAAGCCTAGACCCCGTTGGCGGTGCCGGGGAAGGCGGCCAGGGCCGGGGCGAGGCGATCGGCCCAGGCGGCGATGCCGGCCTCGTCGGCGAGCAGGTCCTGGCGGACCTCGATCAGCGCGGCGGGCAGGCCGCGGGCATCGCCGTGGATGGGCACGGTGTAGTCGTGCTCGGGCTCGATTTGGTAGGGCTCGTTGTCGCCCACCACCAGGCCGGGCTCGGCGGCCAGGGAATCGACCAGGAAGCGGCCGAGCGGGGCGGCATCGGCATAGAGCAGCCCGGCATGCCAGGGGCGGCGGAAGCCCTGGTAGACCGGCGTGAAGCTATGGACGCCGATGACGATGGTGGGGCGCCCGGCCCGGGCATCGAGGCAGGCGGCGACGGCGGCGTGGAAGGGCCGGAAGAAGCCGTCCTCGCGCGCGGCGATCTCCTCGGGCGACAGGTCCCAGTTGCCGGGGATCTCGGTGTCCTCGCTGCGGCGGGGGATGGAGGTGGGGCTGCCGAGCGGCCGGTTGCAGTCGATCAGCAAGCGGGAATAGCCGGAGAGAAAGAGCGGCGCATCGAGCGCGGCCGAGAGCAGCCGGGCCAGCGGCTCGGCGCCCGGGTCCCAGGCGATGTGGCGCTGCAGCTCGGCCGGCAGCAACCCGAGGCCGGCATAGGCCTCGGGCATGAAGTTGGAGGCATGCTCGCAGAGCAGGACGTAGCGGGACGCGCCGTCCGGGTTCAGCGTGGTGACGGCAGGCCTCACGCCACCTCGTCCGTCATCACCTTGAAGTCCGACAGCAGGCAGGGGCCGAAGGTGGTGGCGATGGCGACGTCGGTGGCGTCGCGGCCGCGGGCCATGAGGATGCGGCCGATGCGGGGGGTGTTGTTGCGGGCATCGAAGGTATGCCACTGGCCGCCGAGATAGACCTCGAACCAAGCGGCGAAATCCATCGGGCCATAGGGCGGCGGGGTGCCCATGTCGCCGAGCCAGCCGGTGCAGTAGCGCGCCGGGATGTTCAGGCAGCGGCAGAAGGCGACGGCCAGGTGGGCATAGTCGCGGCAGACGCCGCGGCGCTCCATGTAGGCGTCCCAGGCGGTGCGCTGGGCGCTGGCATGTTCGTAGTTGAAGACGATGTGGTTGTGGACCCAGTCGCAGACGGCCTGGACCCGGGCCCAGCCGGGCGGGGTATTGGCGAACAGCGACCAGGCGGTATCCGAAAGCCGGTCGGTGTCGCAGTAGCGGCTGCCGAGCAGGTAGACGATGACCTCGTCCGGCAATTCCTCGACCGGATGCTGGACGGCGTCCGGCACGACGGCATCGACCAGCCCGCTGTCCTGCACCGTCAGCTCTGTGGCGATGGTCAGCCGGCCGGCCGGGGCGACGATGCGGGTGCAGTGGTTGCCGAAGCCGTCGGTGTACTGGTGCGAGCCGATCGGCGGGTCGTAGGTGATGAGGTGCGGGGACTCGAGGTCCGGCACCCGCGAGGGATGCGGGCTGACCATCAGCAGCATGGGCGTCGGCCGGGGGCAGTCATAGACGATCTGGTAGCCGGCGCGGATGCGCATGAGGCAGGGGTCCTTAGGAAGTGCGGGCGGGCAAAGGGGCGGGCAGAGGGGTGAGCAAAGGGGCGGGCGGGATGCGCTCAAGTCTCGACGGGGCGTCTGGTTCCGCTTCCGTGACGCTCACCTCGACGGTCATGCCGAGGCTGGCGGAAGGGAAGCCGGTCCAGGTGCCATGCAGCGGCACCGCATGGCGATGGTCCCGGGCGACGGCGACGCGAATGAGGTCGCGGTTGCCGACGATCCCGTTGGTCGGGTCCATTTCCACCCAGCCGGCGCCCGGGACATAGACCCGGAGCCACGCATGCGTCGCACCGCCGCCGACCCGGCTCGGTTGGCCCGGGGTCTGATGGGGGGTGCTGCGCTGCGGCACGTAGAGGTAGCCGGAAACGAAGCGCGCGGCAAAGCCCAGGGCGCGCACCGCCTCGATCATCAGCACGGCGAAGTCGCGGCAGCTGCCGCTGCCCAGGCGGAGCGTGCGGATCGGGTCCTGCACGCCCATCTCCTCCCGCGCCACATAGGTGAAGCGGGCGCGGATGGCGTGGGTGATGGTGGTCAGCAGCGCGCGGGTATCGGTCGGGCCATCGGTGCGGAGGAATTGGCGGGCCCAGCGGTCCACCTCCCGGCCCGGATCGGGATATTGCCGCTCGATCGAGCGGGCGAGGTCGGGGCCTTCGTCGGTGCTATAGGCGAAGGGATAGGTCTCGGCCCCCTCCCCCACCGGGAAGTCCAGCGCATTGCCGGGGGCATGGTCGAGCCGCACGGTGCTGTCGAAGCGGAGTTCCGTCGCGCGGCCGCTGAAGCGGGCAACGGCGACGCTGTTGCCGAAGACGTCGTGCAGCCAGCGCAGCTCGGCCGGCTCCGGCGTGATGCGGAGCTCGGCCGAGAGCAGGCGCTGGTCATGCCCCTCCCGCGGGCGGAGCATCATGCGATGCTCGCCGAAGGCCACGGGCTGCTTGTAGCGATAGGTGGTGACGTGCCGGACCGCGAGAACCGGCATCAGGACGCGCGCAGGATGAGGATGGGGAGGCTCCGGAGGCGGGTCAGGTACTAAGAAATCAGGCGCCGGCGGGCTTCGGCGGGGCCTTCTTCGGCGGCGCGACCGAGCGGTCGAAGGGGGAGACGGTGGTGACGCCGGGCTTCTTGTCCGCCTTCGGCTTCTTGGCTTCGCGGCCGCTGCGCTTCTGACCCTTGGCCATGACATGTCTCCGTGGCTGGCCTGCCACTCGCCGCGCCCGGGGATGGGCGCTGGTTCGGTCCGGGGCGGGCAGGCGCGCCTGAGATCGCCGGCCACCCTGGGCCGCGGCCCGGGTTTTGTCGAGCGGCATCGGACCGGATCGATGGCGGGACGGCCGGCTCCGTCACTTGTGAAGACTGCGGCACGGTCGGCGAATACCATCCCTGAGGCAAGCGGCGAGGCAACGGAATCGCGCAATGATGAATAGAAGTAGAAACCACGGGCCGCGAATGCCGCCCGGAGGCTCGCCGGGGCCGGCGTGACTGGCCGGAAACGGCTTGCGCCGGCGGCTGGTCGGCACGCAACATGCAACACAAAGGTCGCGGTTACGGCCTGTACATTTGCAACCGTCCTGAGTAGAACGCGGCCATGCAAGCCCACAAGACCGATAACTTCAGCGACCGACTGAGCGCCGCCAACAAGGCCCGCCAGGCTGCCATGGAAAAGTTCCGCAACCTGCCGAAGCCGAACGACCCGGTCGTTCAGGAACGGATCGCCGCGCAGAAGGCGGTCGCCGAGGCCCGCGAGGCCCGGATCGCCGAGCGCAAGGCCGCCAAGGAAGCCGAGGCTGCCCGGCTCGCCGCCGAAGCCGCCGCCCAGGCCGCCGAGGAAGCCCGCCTCGCCGCCGAGCAGCGCAAGCGCGAGATCGAGGAGGCCGCCCGCCGGGCGGAGGAAGCCCGTCTCCTCGCGCTGGAGAATGCCGATCGCGAGACGCGCGCCGCCATGCTCGACGAGGAGAAGCGCCAGCGCGCCCTGGCGCTGGCCGCCGAGCAGAAGGCCGCCCGCGACGCCCGCTACGCCGCCCGCAAGGCGCGCAAGCGCTAAGGACGCCGCCGCGCGTCCTGCCAGCCCCCGGGCTTTCGCCGCGATGCGGCGAAGGACGGGGGTTTTTTCATGCCCGGATGCCGCGCGGGCGCTGGGCGATGTCGTCCAGCGCCGCCTGCTGGCGCCGCGCCTGCCGCTGCCGCGCCGCCTGCCGCTGCGCCTCCCGCAACTGCGCCAGTGCCCGCTCGGCGGCGCTCGCCTCGGCCAGCAGGGCCTAGGCGGTGGCGGCGCCGGCCTCGGCCAGGCCGCGGGCGATCATGGCGCGGTCGCGCTCGGCTAGGCCGCGGCGGAGCCAGAGGGCATAGTCGCCGGCGACGCCGGCCGCGGCTTCCCCGGTGAGGCTGGCGGCGGCGGCGGCGATGCGGCGCTCGGCGCCATCCAGGCGGTGGAAGGCATCCCCCAGGCGGCGCTTGGCCTCGGTGGTCTCCAGCCGGCGCAGGCGGGCCAGCGCCGCCAGCGGGTCACGCGGCATCGGCGTCCAGCTCCATCGCTTCGGCCCCCATCGCTTCAGCGAGCGCCGCGAAGGCGCCGGCGACGGTGTCGCGCTCGCGGCGGGCCTGGGCCAGCATGGCCTCGATCCGCGGGGCGAGGCGCACCGCCTCGTCCACCGCCGGGTCGGTGCCGCTGCGATAGGCGCCGAGCCGCACCAGATCCGCCATGTCGGCATGCAGCGCCAGGATGGCGCGGGCACGGCGCATGAGCGCGGCCTCCGCCGGCGCCAGGCAGCCGGGGACGGTGCGGGAGAGGCTGCGGAGGATGTCGACGGCGGGATAGCGGCCGCCCTCGCCGATGGCGCGGTCCAGCACGACATGGCCATCGAGGATGCCACGCACCGCGTCCGCCACCGGCTCGTCGTGGTCGTCGCCCTCGACCAGCACGGTGAACAGGCCGGTGATGGCGCCGGGGCAGCCTTCGGCGCGGGGGCCGGCGCGTTCCAGCAGGCGCGGCAGCTCGGCGAAGACGCCGGGGGTGTAGCCGCGGGTGGTCGGCGGTTCGCCGGCGGCGAGGCCGATCTCGCGCAGCGCCATGGCATAGCGGGTGACGCTGTCCATCAGCAGCAGCACCTGGCGGCCGGATTCGGCGAAATGCTCGGCGATGGCCATGGCGGCATGGGCGGCGTCGCGGCGCAGCAGCGGCGCGCTGTCCGAGGTGGCGCAGACCACCACGCTGCGGGCGAGGCCGGCGGGGCCGAGGTCGTCCTCGATGAACTCGCGCAGCTCCCGCCCCCGTTCGCCGACCAGGGCGAGGACGACGACGTCGCAATCGGCGCCGGCGGCCAGCATGGCGAGCAGGGTGGACTTGCCGATGCCGGAGGCGGCGAAGAGGCCGAGGCGCTGGCCGCGGCGGCAGGTGGCGAAGGCATCCAGCGCCCGCACCCCGAGGTCCAGCCGCGGGCCGAGGCGGGCGCGCAGCCCGGCCGGCGGCGGCGGGGCGCGGAGCGGGCGCAGCAGGCGGCCGGGGCGGAGCGGGCCGAGGCCGTCCATCGGCTGGCCGCCGGGGTCCAGCACCCGGCCCAGCCAGCTGTCGTCGACCGCGAGGCAGGCCGGGGGCGCAAGGACGGCGGGGGTGCCGGGGGCGATGCCGTCGAGCGGGCCGCAGGCCAGGGCGGTGGCGCGGCCGACGTCGAAGCCGACGACCTCGACCGGGACCGGCGGGCGGCCGGGGGGCTGGAGCCGGAGGCGGGCGCCGGTCTGCAACCATGGCGCGAGGCCCTCAAGGGTGAGCTGGAGCCCGGCGAGGGATACAACCTGGCCGTGCAGGGCGATGGCCTCGGACCGTTGCAACGCCGCGGTGGCGGCGGCGAATGGGTTAATCGATTGATAAGTCATGACATCAGGCATTTTGCCGACCCCATATGGCGAGATTTCATATATTGTCTCGCAATTTGATACGTCTCAAAGGTGAATATGCTCTTCACATTGCGCGCAGGTCTGGTAGGACTATGCACGTAAAACGTGTAGGAGACCGCACAATGCGTGTTCTAATGGTTGAGGACGACCTGACCGCCGCCCGTGGCATCGTTGCGATGTTGAAGGCTTCCTCCATGGTGGTGGATGCCGTGGATACGGGGGAGGAAGCGCTGGAGCTGGTCCGGCTCTATGACTACGACATCGTCATCCTGGACCTCGTCCTGCCGGACATGGAGGGCTACGAGGTCGTCCGCCGGCTGCGCGCCGGGCGGGTGGAGACCCCGGTGCTGATCCTGTCCGGCCTGGTGCGGCCGCAGGCGAAGGTGAAGGGCTTCGGCGTCGGCGCCGACGACTTCATCACCAAGCCCTTCGATGGGCAGGAGCTGCTGGCCCGCATCCATGCCGTGGTGCGCCGCGCCAAGGGCTTCTCCCAGCCCAGCCTGTCGGTCAGCGGGCTGACGCTGAACCTCGGCTCGCGCGAGGTGACGGTGGAGGGCCAGCCGGTGCATCTGACCGGCAAGGAATACGCGATCCTCGAGCTGCTGACGCTGCGCAAGGGCATGGTCCTCACCAAGGAAGCCTTCCTGAACCACCTCTATGGCGGGATGGATGAGCCGGAGGTGAAGATCATCGACGTCTTCATCTGCAAGCTGCGGAAGAAGCTGGCCCAGGCCGGAGCGGATAGCCTGATCGGCACGGTCTGGGGGCGCGGCTACGTGCTGCGGGATCCCGATACCCGGCTGAATGCCGGCTTCGCCCCGGTCCGGCCGGCAGCACCGGCGCGCGAGGTCGCCTGAGCGGGGCGGCGTGCCGGGGCCGGAGATGGGCCCCGGCCGACAGGCCCGAATGCAACAGGGGCCCGGTGGAGTGATCCACCGGGCCCCTGCTGCATTCGGGATCGGGACAGGTCGCTAACCTGCCAGCGCCGCCTCCCGCGGCCGGGCATAGGCGCCACGCTCGCCGGTGATGGGCACCAGCCGGTCGGTCAGGCCCAGCACCGTCTCCGCCCCGCCGAGGTAGAGCACGCCATCCGGCAGCAATTGCGCGGCGAGCGCGTTCAGCACCCGCGCCTTGGTCGGCGCATCGAAGTAGATCAGCACGTTGCGGCAGAAGATCACGTCGAAGCGGCCGAAGCCGCGCAGGTCGCCCAGCAGGTTGCCGCGCTCGAAGCGGGCCATGCCGCGCAGCTCGGGCGAGACGCGCCAGCGGCCGTCCTCCTGGCGGAAATGCTTGACCAGCAGCTTGGCGGGCAGGCCGCGCTGCACCTCGAACTGGGTGAAGAAGCCGTCGCGGGCGCGGGCGACGACGCCTTCCGCGATATCGGTGCCGATGATCTCGACCCGGCGGCCTTCCAGCGCCACCTCCTGCAGCAGCATGGCGATGGAATAGGCTTCCTGGCCGGTGGAGCAGGCGGCCGACCAGATCCGCAGCGTGGCGCCGGCACCGCGTGCCCGGGCGAGGCCGGGCAGCACCTGGCGCAGGTGGTCGAAGGGCTTGCCGTCGCGGAAGAAGCTGCTCTCGTTGGTGGTCAGCGCTTCCGTCACCGCATCGGCCAGGGCGGTGGCGCGGGGATCGCGCAGCTTGGCGGCCAGGGCATCCAGGCTGGCCAGCCCATGCTGCTTCAGCAGCGGGCCGAGCCGGGTTTCCAGCATATAGCCCTTGTCCGGCGTGAGCATGAGGCCCGAGCGGGATTTCACCACCCCGGCGATGAAGGCGAAGCTATCCGGCGTCATGCCATCGCACCCTGGTTGGAGATGGTTGGAGGGGTCATCGTCGATGCGCCAGGGGCACCGGGGCGGCCGGCGCCGGCGGCCAGCACCTGCTCGGCCAGGGACTCGGGCGGCATCAGCGCCCGGGCGAGGCCGGCCTTGGCCACCGCGCCGGGCATGCCCCAGACGACGGAACTGGCCTCGTCCTGGGCGAGGATGGTGCCGCCGGCTGCGGCGACCGCCTGGCAGCCGATCAGCCCATCCTGGCCCATGCCGGTCATGATGACCGCCAGCAGGGCGCCGCCGCAGGCGGCGGAAAGGCTGCGCAGCATGGGGTCCACCGCGGGGCGGCAGAAATTCTCCGCCGGCCCGTCGTTCAGCCGGGCGACCAGGCCGCCGCCCGCCGCCGCCTCCACCAGCAGGTGCCGGTCGCCGGGGGCGAGGTAGAGCCGGCCGGGGCGGAGCGCCTCGCCATCCTTGGCCTCGGCGCAGCCGGGGCCGCCGAGGCGGTTGAGGTGGTCCGCCAGCATGGCGGTGAAGCCGGCGGGCATGTGCTGCACCACGACCAGCGGCACCAGCATGGGCCGGGTCAGGCCGCGCAGCAGCGCGGTGAGCGCCTGGGGCCCGCCGGTGGAACAGCCGATGCCGATCGCCTTGAGGCCGCGCGGCGGCGCGAAGGCCGGGGGGCGGGCCGCCATGGTGGCGCTGGCCCCCTTCTGGGTCAGGGCGCTGGCGACGATGACGGCGGGCCGCGGGTCCTGCTTCAGCAGCAGGGGCAGCGCGGTCATGCCGTCCATCACCGGCATCTCGAGGTCGAGCAGCACGACCTGCGGCCGCCCGGCCGGGGGCAGGGCGGCGAAGGCGGCCACGGCCTGCTGGCCATCCCCGACGCGGGAGACGACCTTGATGCCCGGATCGGCCTCCAGCACCCGCGCCAGGGCGGCGCGGACGGTGGCGCTGTCGTCGCAGAGCATCACCCGCACGGGGTCCCCGGCGGCGGGCGGGGATGGGGGCGGCTGGGCCATGCGCGCGAGGGTCACGCAGCCTCATCCTGCAGCAGGCCGACCTGGGTGAACTTGTCGCGCAGGATGCCCTCGTCGAAGGGCTTCATGACGTATTCCTGGGCGCCGGCGCCCAGCGCCTCGACGATCCTGTCCATCGCCGCCTCCGTCGTGCAGAGCACGACGATGGGATGGTCGGGGCCGAATTCGGCGCGGGCGGCGCGGAGGAATTCGAGGCCGTTCATGACCGGCATGTTCCAGTCGAGCAGCACGGCCTGCGGCATCCGGGCGCGGCAGGCGACCAGGGCTTCCGCCCCGTCTCCTGCCTCGGCGACCGAGAAGCCCAGTTTTTCCAGGATACGCCGGGCCGCCTTGCGGACGGTGCGGCTGTCATCCACCACGAGGCAGGTGGCAGGGCTCTCGCCGGTCATGTTTCGCTCTCCCTTTCAGATGCCCTGCGGCGCAGGCCGGGGCGCATGGATCAGCCGATCGCCAGGATCCGTTCGACATCGATGACGATCAGCAGCCTTTCGCCGACCCGGTGGACGCCGCGCGAGACATCCCGCCAGACGCCGTCGAGGGTGACGGGATTGGCCGCGCGTTCCGCCCGCGGCAGCGGCAGGACTTCGCCGACCTGGTCGGCGAGCAGGCTGTAGAGCTCGCCGTCGCGCTCGACGACGACGCTCATCGCGCCGCGCTGGCCCTCAGGGCGCGGCGGCAGGCCGAGCCGGCAGCGCAGGTCGATGGCGGTGACGATGCGGCCGCGCAGGTTGAGGCTGCCGGCGACCTCGGCCGGGGCCAGCGGGATGCGGGTGATGGCCTGCACCCCGAGCACGTCCCGGATGGCCAGCACCGGCACGCCGCAGAGCTGATCCGCGACGGTGAGGGTCAGGTAGATCTCCTCCGCCGTATCGGCCGGGATGGTGCCCCGCGCCAGGAGGCCGGCGGCGGGGTTGTCGCCGATGCTTGTCTGGGTCTGCATCTGTCCGTTCCTCAGCCGGCGACCGCGGCGCCGAGGCATTGCCGGAGACTGTCCAGCAAGGCGGCGCGGTCGAATTTGGCGACATAGTCGGTGAAGCCGGCGGCCCGGCCGCGTTCGATATCCACCGGGTCGGCGCGGCCGCTGAGCGCGATGAGCGGCAGGTCGCGCCAGGCGCCGCCCTCCCGCAGGGTGCGGGCGAAGGTGAAGCCGTCCATGCCCGGCATGGTGATGTCGGAGACGACGGCATCGAAGCCGAAGCCGCCCTCACGCAGCCGCAGCGCTTCCTCGGCATCGGCGACGGCGGTGACGGTGAAGCCGGCGGCGCTGATGGCGGGGACGACGAGGTTGCGGAAGAAGGCGCTGTCCTCGACGACGAGGATGTGGCGGGCGGGGCCCTTGCTGCCCTCGGCGGCCTCGCCGAACCAGTCCTCCCCGGCCTGGCGCAGCCACCAGGCGGTATCCAGCATCTCCGTCACCTTGCCGGCGATGACGGTGGTGCCGAGGAAGCCGGGGCGTTCGCCGGCGCCGTCGATCACCATCTGCTCCTCGACCACGTCGAGGATCTCGTCGACCATCAGCCCCATGGCGCGGTCGCCGTCGGAGAAGACCAGCACCGGCTGGCGCTCGGGCGCCATGGACTGGTCCCAGTGGCCGGCGATGGGCACCAGCGGCATCAGCTTGCCGCGGTACTGCACCAGCGGCCGGCCGCCGGCATTCTCGATCCGGTCGCGCTCCACATCCTCGAGCCGGGCGATGAGGCCGAGCGGGACCGCCTTCGGCGTGGTGTCGCCGGCGCGGAACAGCAGCAGCGCGGTGCGCTGGTCGGAGCGATGCGCCACCGCCTTGCGGCCGCCGTCGCGCTCGGCCTCCCCTTCCCCGCTCTCGGCGCCGACGCCGGTCGCCCGGGCGATGCCGTTGGGGTCGAGGATCATGATGACGCTGCCATCGCCGAGGATGGTGTTGCCGCTGAACATGGTGACATGGCGCAGGATGGGCGCCACCGGCTTGACCACGATCTCCTCGGTGTCGAAGACCCGGTCGACGATGATGCCGAAGACATGCGGGCCGACCTGGGTGACGACGACGAAGGCGCTTTCCTCGCCGGACCTGGGATCGAGCCGGAGCGCGCTGGCAAGGTTGACCAGCGGCAGCAGCCGGTCGCGCAGCCGCAGCACCGCGCTGTCCTTGATGCGCTCGAGCTGCGGCGCGCCCTCCCCGCCGACGCGGACCAGCTCGACGACGCCGATCTGCGGGATGGCGAAGCGCTCGCCGCCGGCCTCGACGATGAGGGCGGAGACGATCGCCAGGGTCAGCGGGATCTTGACGACGAAGCTGGTGCCGCGGCCTTCCTTCGAGCGGACCTCGATGGTGCCGCCGATGCGTTCCATGTTGGTCTTGACCACGTCCATGCCGACGCCGCGGCCGGAGACGGCGGTGACGGCGGCGGCGGTGGAGAAGCCGGCGCGGAAGATGAAGCGCTGGATCTCGCGCTCCGGCATGGCGGCCAGCTCGGCCTCGGTGGCGAGGCCCTGGGCCAGCACCTTCTGGCGGATGCGGTCGACGTTCAGGCCGCGGCCGTCGTCGCCGATCTCGATGATGATGTGGCCGCCCTCGTGCGAGGCGGTCAGCAGGATGCGCCCGGCCTCGGGCTTACCGGCGGCGAGGCGCTGTTCCGAGGTTTCGAGGCCGTGGTCCGCGGAATTGCGGACCATGTGGGTCAGCGGGTCCTTGATGAGTTCCAGGACCTGGCGGTCCAGCTCGGTCTCGGCGCCGCGCATCACCAGCTCGATCTTCTTGCCGAGTTCCACGCCGAGGTCGCGCACCAGGCGCGGCAGCTTGGCCCAGGCATTGCCGATCGGCTGCATGCGGGTCTTCATCACCCCTTCCTGCAGGTCCGAGGTGATGTGCGACAGGCGCTGCAGCGGCACCGCGAAGGCGCTGTCGGCGCCGTTGCGGGAAAGCTGGAGGAGCTGGTTGCGGGTGAGGACGAGTTCCGAGACCAGCATCATCAGCCCTTCCAGCACCTCCACGGTGACGCGGATGGTCTGGGGCGGGGCATTGCCGCCGCTGGCGACCGGCTCGGCCTCGGCGACCGGGGCGGGGACGGGAGCGCGGGGTGCCGGGGG
>NZ_CEEDBP010000029.1:0-80652 GCF_979252845.1 Belnapia sp. AC561 | reverse complement strand
GCGGATGCCCAGCGACTTCAGGATCTCCCAGCCGACATGGACCTCCTCCTCCGGTTCCGCCGAGAGCGAGACCCGCACGGTGGATGCGGTGCCGCTGCCGGACCACTGGTACCAGCCGAGGTAGCCGCCGACCGCCAGCACCGCGCCGGCCAGGATCACCGCTCCGGCGGGGACGCCGCGTTCCGGCACCGCCTCGGGGAAGATCAGGTCGGTCTTGCGCTGGACCACGGGGCCGCTGGCCTCGCGGAAGCGGCGCACCACCGCGGTGTCGTCGAGGCCGAGCGCCTTGGCATAGGTACGCACGAAGCCGACGGCATAGGCGGGGGCGGGCAGGTCCCGCACGCGGCCCTCCTCCAGCGCCACCAGATAGGGGCGGCGGATGCGGGTGGCGGTGGCGACATCCTCGACCGAAAGGCCGAGGGACAGCCGCGCCTCGCGCAATTCCTCGCCGAGGCGGGCGGCTTCGCCGGCGGCGGGCTCGGGCCGGAGGGAGCGGTTCATGGGGAGCGGTTCATGCCGTCCGGCGCGCCCAAAGGTACGCCCAGTGGTACGCCCCTTGGTACGCCCATGGCCCGGTGCCCGCCGCCGGGGAGGCGGCAGTTCCGATCCGGGCGCGGCGGGCGGATTTCACCGGAACGTCACGTGGCGCGGCGGGCGAGGACGGCGGCCGCCTGGGCGATCAGCTCGGCGATGATCTCGGCCGCCGGGGCCTCGCGGTCCACCATGCCGACCGATTGCCCGGCCATGAGGCTGCCGTTCTCGACATCGCCGTCGACCACGGCGCGGCGGAGCGCGCCGGCCCAGAAATGCTCGATGTCGAGCTGGGCGGCCTCCTTGGTCAGCTCGCCCGACTGGAAGCGGGCCAGCGTCTCGGCCTGATGGGCCATGAAGCGCTTGGTGCCGGTATTGACCAGGGCGCGCACCGGGATGACCGGGAAGCGCTCGTCGATCTGCATGGTCGGCACCGCATCCCGCGCATTGCCGCGCAGGAAGGCACGCTTGAACAGCGGATGGGCGATGGACTCGGTGGCGCAGACGAAGCGGGTGCCGAGCTGGGCACCGGCGGCGCCCATCTCGAGGTAGGCGAGGATCGCCTCGCCGCGGCCGATGCCGCCGGCGACGAAAATCGGCACCTGCTCGCCGAGGCTCGGCAGGATTTCCTGGGCGAGGACGTTGAGCGAGACCGGGCCGATATGGCCGCCGGCCTCGGAGCCCTCGATCACCAGGGCATCGGCGCCGGAGCGGACCAGCTTCTTGGCCAGCGCCAGCGCCGGGGCGAAGCAGACCACCTTGGCGCCGCCGTCCTTGGCCTTGCGGATGGCGGCCGTCGGCGGGATGCCGCCGGCGAAGACGATATGGCCGACCTTGGCTTCCAGGCAGGTATCCACGAGCTGGTCCAGCCGCGGGTGCATGGTGATGAGGTTCACGCCGAAGGGGCGCTGCGTCAGGGCCTGGGTGCCGGCGATCTCCTGCGCCAGCCGCTCGGGCTCCATCGCGCCGCAGGCGAGCACGCCGAAGGCGCCGGCATTGGACAGGGCGGCGACCAGGTTGCGCTCGCTGACCCAGCTCATCGCGCCGCCCATCAGGGCGTAGCGGGCGCCGAAGAAGGCGGCGCCGCGGGCCATCAGCGCATCGAGGGCCGCCATGCCGTCCTGCGGCGGGGCGGCGGAGACGGGGGCGAGGCTGTCCATCGCGGTCAGCCCGGCCCGTCGAGGCCATAGGCGGTGTGCAGGGCGCGCACCGCCAGTTCGGTATAGTCGGCGCCGATCAGGACGCTGACCTTGATCTCGCTGGTCGAGATGACCTGGATGTTGATGCCCTTGTCGGCCAGCGCCTGGAACATGGTGTTGGCGACGCCGGCATGGCTGCGCATGCCGACGCCGACGACGCTGATCTTGGCGACGTCGGGGTCGGCGACCAGGGCCTCGTAGCCCACCTCGGCCTTGTCCAGCACGTCCTGGGCGCGGGCCAGGTCGGCCTTGCCGACGGTGAAGGTCATGTCGGTGCCGGCATCGGCGCCGATGTTCTGCACGATCATGTCGACGTTCACATTGGCCTTGGCCAGGGTGCCGAAGACATGCGCGGCGACGCCGGGCCTGTCGGGCACGCGGCGCAGGGTGATCTTTGCATCGTCCCGGGAATAGGCGATGCCGCTGACGATGGGCTGTTCCACGATCTCGTCCTCATCCACCACCAGGGACCCTGGCTTGTCCTCGAAGCTCGACAACACCTGCACCCGGACGCGCTGCTTCATCGCCAGCTCGACCGACCGGGTCTGCAATACCTTGGCACCGACCGAGGCGAGTTCCAGCATTTCCTCGTAGCTGATGCGGTCCAGCTTGCGGGCGCGGGGCACGATGCGCGGGTCGGTCGTGTAGATGCCGTCGACATCGGTGTAGATGTCGCAGCGGTCCGCCTTGACGGCGGCGGCGATGGCGACGGCCGAGAGGTCCGAGCCGCCGCGGCCGAGGGTGGTGATGCGGCCCCGCGTCGGGTCGATGCCCTGGAAGCCGGCGATGACCGGGACCTGGCCCTGCTGCATGCGCTCGACCAGGACGGCGCCCTCGATGGCCTCGACCCGGGCCTTGCCATGCGCGCTGTCGGTGCGGATCGGCACCTGCCAGCCCTGCCAGGACCGGGCGTCGACGCCGATCGACTGCAGCGCGATGGCAAGCAGGCCGGTCGTGACCTGCTCCCCGGTGGCGACCACCGCGTCGTATTCCCGCGCGTCGTGCAGCGGCGAGAGCTCCTGGCACCACTTGACCAGCTGGTTGGTGACGCCGGACATGGCGGAGACGACGACGGCCACCTCATGGCCGGCCTCGACCTCCCGCTTCACGCGGTTGGCGACGTTGCGGATACGGTCGAGGTCGGCGACGGAGGTGCCGCCGAACTTCATCACGATACGGGCCATGGCGGGGTTGTTCGGGTCCGGAAAAAGTGGCCGTGGGTGGTGCGGCGTGGTTGCGGCCACGGGAAGGGCGGCACAGATACCGATGTGGCCCCCCGGCTGCAACATTTGGCGCGGGAATGGGCGGGGAGAGAGCGACGCATGGCTGAGGTGAGCCGGGGGACCGGCCAGGGGATGGCCAGCGCGATCGGCGCGGAGATCGCCAAATTCGACCGGCTGGCGGCGCAGTGGTGGGACCCGCGCGGGCCGATGGCGCCGCTGCATGCGATGAACCCGGCGCGGATGGGCTGGATCATCGCCCGGCTGGCCCGCCGGCGTGGGCGGGACCCGGCCGGGCCGGCGCCGCTGGCCGGGCTGCGGGTGCTGGACGTGGGCTGTGGTGCCGGGCTGGCGAGCGAGGCGCTGGCGCGGGCCGGGGCGACTGTGACGGGCCTCGATGCCGCGGCCTCGGCGCTTGGCGCGGCACGGGCGCATGCGGCGGCCGAGGGGCTGGCGATCGACTACCGGGAGGGCATGCCGGAGGGGCTGCTGGCCGCGGGCGAGCGCTTCGATGCGGTGGTGGCGCTGGAGGTCATCGAGCATGTGGCGGACCGGGACGATTTCTGCCGGCACCTGGCGGGGCTGCTGGCGCCGGGGGGACAGGTCTTCGTCTCGACCCTGAACCGGACGCCGCGGTCCTTCGTCATGGCCAAGCTGGGGGCGGAATACCTGCTGCGGCTGCTGCCCATCGGGACGCATGACTGGCGGATGTTCGTCCGCCCGGCGGAGCTGGGGGCCGGGCTGCGGGCGGCGGGGCTGCGCGTGACGGATATCACCGGGCTGGTGCGGGACCCGCTGGGCGGCGGCTGGCGCTGCGGGCGGGACGTGGGGGTGAATTACTTGGTGATGGCGGAGTAGGGCGCACTTGTTGCCGAAAGGGAATGCTTGACGTGCTGCCTGCCGATCCACAATTTGACGGCATGGTATCTGGGACTTTCCGCCGGATCACGAGGACTGTCCAATGAGTTCGACAACCTCAGACCTGCATGACCGGAACCTGCTGGCCCAGATCGACCGGGCGCAGGAGGAAACCCGCGAATCCGCGGCCGAGCAGCACAAGCTGACCGCCGAGGCGGTGAAGCTCATGGCGGAAGCGGCCAATCTGCGCATCGCCCGGATCATCACGCCGGTGGCGGCGGTGGTCGCTGCCCTGGGTGCCCTGACGGCGGCGGCGCCGGTGATCGCCCGCTGGCTGGGCGCCGGCTGATGCCGGCCTGGACGTAACCCTGGCCCGGAAGCCGGTTCAGTCCGCCCGGGGCACCCAGGGGATGCGGGCGACCTCGATGCCCTCGTCGCGCAGGGCCTCGGCATCGGCGGGGCTGGCCTCGCCGTAGATGCCGCTGCGGGTGCTGTCGCCGCGGTGGATCTTGCGGGCTTCCTCGGCGAAATTGGGGCCGACGTAGTCGCAGTTCTTCTCGACCTCGGCGCGGACCCGCTGCAGCAGGGCGACGAGCTGGGCCGGCACCGGGCCATTGGCGGCGACCTGCTGGGAGGGGGCTTCCGGGACAGGCGTCGTGGCGGGGACCGCCTCGGGCGCGGGCAGTTCCTTGGCCCGGGCGCTGCCCTTCTTCGGGATGGCGGGGGCCATGAGCTGCTTGGCCACGTCGGTATTGCCGCAGGCCGGGCATTCGACGAAGCCGGCCTTGGCCTGCTTGTCGAAGGCCTCGCTGTCCTTGAACCAGCTGTCGAATTCATGGCCCGCGCCGCAGCGCAGATCGTAACGGATCATCCCCAGCCTTTCCGGTGCCGCGACCAAATCCTGCTATACCCTGGCAGCCGGGCAAGTCGAGTGCCAGCAGCGCGGTCAGGCCGCGGCGAGCAGGGGGTCCAGCTTGCCGGCGCGGTCCAGCGCCGTCAGGTCGTCGGAGCCGCCGATCGCCCGGCCGTCGATGAAGATCTGCGGGACGGTCGTGCGGCCGCCGGAGCGCGCGATGGCGTCCTTGCGGGCCGGGGACCCGGTGGGTGCGTCGATTTCCTCGAACGCGACGCCCTTGCGGCTGAGCAGCGCCTTGGCGCGCTCGCAATAGGGGCAGAAGAGAATGGTGAAGATTTCGACCTTGGGCATGCCGGCGAATTTGGCTGCCGGCCCGCCCGGTTCAAGGGTGATTCAGAGGCCGGGCAGCAACGATACGCCGAGCGCCGAGACCAGCGCGAAGATCAGCGCGATGGCGGCGAGGAAGGCGGTCAGGTCGCCCTGTTCCATGGCCACGGCCAGCACCTTGCCGGACTGGCCGGGGCTGGGCGGGATGGCGAAGGGCGAACCGGCCATGATCTCGTCGGGGTCGATGTCCAGCAGGTCTTCGGCATGGGGGCTGGGGCAGGTGGCCATGGCGCGGATTTCCTTGGTGCGATGGGGAAAACCTCGCAGGGGGAAGTAAAGCGAAGATGAGGATCGGGGGCGGCAGGGCCGATCCACGGAACTTGGGACGGTGCGGCAGGAATAAGCCGCCGATGTCTCAATAAGACGCAGTATTCGCCCGGCGTGGTCCGGGCGGCGCTTCCAGCCGCGGGTCCGGCACCCGGGCGGCGGCCAGCACGTCCACCGCGGCGGCGCCGGCGGCCAGCAGCAGCCGGGCGCAGGCCTCGGCCGTGGCGCCGGAGGTCATCACGTCGTCCACCAGCAGCACCCGGCGGCCGGCGATGCGGGCGGCGGCGCGGCGGGACAGGGTGAAGGCATCGGCCAGCACCGCGGCGCGGGCGGCGGCGCCGAGGTCGCCCAAGGGGGGCGTCGGCCGGGCGCGGCGCAGCAGGTCCGGCACATGCGGCTTGCCGGCGATGCGGGCGAGCCGGGCCGAGAGCAGCGCCGCCTGGTTGTAGCGGCGCGACAGTAGCCGGCGCCAATGCAGCGGCACCGGCGCCAGCACATCCGCCCGGGCCAGCAGCGCGGCGCCGGCGCGGGCCATGTGGCGGGCGAGCGGGCCGGCCAGCTCGGTGCGGTCGCCGTGCTTGAAGGGCAGGATCAGGCGCTGGGCGCCGGCATCGTAACGCAGCGCGGCGCGGGCGGTGGCGTAGGCGGGGGGGCGGTCCAGGCAGGCGGGGCAGAGGGGCCCCGCGGCGCTGGGGGTGCCGACGCCGGCATGCGGGAAGGGCACGCCGCAGCGGGCGCAGAGCGGTGCGGTGACGAAGGAAAGGGTGCCGAAGCAGGCGGCGCAGAGCGCCCCCTGGTGGTCCACCTCCGCATCGCAGGTCAAGCAATGCGGCGGCAGGATGGCGTTCAGCAGGCCCTCGCCGAGGCGGCGGCCCCATTGCAGGGAAAGCCGGCCGAGGGTGGCCCTGGCGGTCGTCATTTTTGCCCGAAGCGGGCGTCGCCGTCGCGGGCGACCTCGTGCACCAGGTCGATCTCCCAGGAGAGGTATTCGCGCATGGCCGCCTCGACCCCGTCGTTGCGGTCGTAGGGGCGGAGATAGGCGTCGATGCAATCGGCATCGGCCGGGACGCGGCGGTCCTTGGCGAGCGGCAGGCCGGCCGCCTTCCAGGCCGCGAGGCCGCCGGCCAGCAGCTTCACCGGGGCGGGGACCAGGGCCTGCAATTCGGGGATGGCGAGGCGGGCGATCGCCTCGTCCGGCCCGGCGACGACCACGCTGCGGTCGCCGGTGAGCTGCGGGGCGAGGCCGGCGAGGCGGCTGCGGACGCCCCAGAGGGCGCCGGGGATATGGCCCTCCCGGAAGTCGGTGGAGCGGGAAAGCTGGACCACCTGGGCGCCGCCCTCGGCCAGCAGGGCGGAGAGCTCGGCGGGGGAGATGGTCTTGGGATGGATGGCGGCGGCCTCGGGGCAGGTGGCGGGCTGGGTGCCTTTCTCCAGCCGGCCGGCGAGGCCGTCCTCCAGCACGTAGACCTCCCACTGGCCGAGCTGGCGGAGCCAGCCGCCGGTCATCCGGGCGCGGACGCCGGTGTCGTCGACCAGCACGATGCGGGCGCCGCGGACCGCGACCCAGTTGTCGGTGCCCTGGACCAGCTGGCCGCCGGGGGCGCTGCGGCTGCCGGGCAGGTGGCCGTCGGCGTATTCGGCCGGGTCCCGCACGTCGAGCACATGGGTGGTGCGGCCGGCATCGGCGAGCAGCCGGTCGAGACCGGCGCGGTCGAGGCGGCGGACGCCCCAGTCCTCGGCGAAGGCGGTGGCGCGGGCGAGGGCGGTCGGCAGGCTCTCCGGCGTGCCGGTGGGGAAGCTGGCGGTCTTGCCGCGGTCGCAGGCGAAGCCGGCCAGCTCCCAGCCCATGGTGCCGTTGCGGAGCGCCACGACCTTGTTCGGGATGCCGGCGGACCGCAGGCTCTCGGCGCCCATGATGGAGCGGGTGCGGCCGGCGCAGTTGACGACGATGGTGGTCGCCGGGTCGGGGGCGATCTCGCCGATGCGGTAGACCAGCTCGCCGCCGGGGACATCGATGGCGCCGGGGATGGACATGCGGTTGAACTCGTCCATCGGCCGGCTGTCGAGGATGACCATGTTCTCGCCGCCCTCGATCATCGCGCGCAGCTCGCCGGGGTCGACGGAGGGGGTGTGGTAGTGGTGCTCCACCCATTCCCCGAAGGCCTTGGAGGGGACGTTCATGCCGGAGAACAGCACATAGCCGGCCGCGGCCCAGGCCGGGGTGCCGCCGTCCAGCACGGCGAGGTCGGTGCAGCCGATGCCGGCGAGGAGGGTGGCGAGGCGCTCGGCCAGGCCGGTGCCGGCGTCCACGCAGACCACGCGGGTGGCGAGGCGGGGCAGCAGCAGGCGGGCGCGGATTTCGGCGCGGGAGAGGCCGCAGGGATTGGCCCAGAACAGGTGCGACTGGCCGAACTCGCCGTCCTCCCGCGCGTCGAGGATGGCGAGCTCCTGGCCGTCATTGATCCAGGCCTTGAGGGTGGGGGCGTCGATGCGGCGCATGGCGGGCTTCCTTGGTCGGCTTTGCCGGGAGCCTAGCAGCTTGGACCCGCGGGAAGGAAACCGGGCGCGGGCGCTCAGAATTCCGCGTCGAATTCCAGCTCGGTGATCCGCGCCTCCGGTTCCTCCTTCGCTGCGGCGATCCAGTCCTGCACATCCGGCCAGGACAGGATGGTTTTCGCATAGGCCTCGCAGGGTGCGTCCAGCGCCACGTCGTAGGTGCGGAAGCGCAGCACCACCGGGGCGTACATGGCATCCGCCACCGTGCGGTGCTCCCCGAACAGCCAGGGGCCGCCCCATTTGGCGAGGCAGTCGCGCCAGAGCTTGCAGATGCGCTCGATATCCGCCCGCGCCGCCGACCAGACGGTGAAGCCCGGGACATGGGCGCGCAGGTTCATCGGCAGGGAGGAGCGGAGCGCATGGAAGCCGGCATGCATCTCGCCGCAGATGGCACGGCAGCGGGCGCGGGCCAGGCGGTCGGCCGGCAGCAGCCCGGCCTCGGGCCGCAGCTCGTTCAGGTATTCGGCGATGCCGAGCGTGTCCCAGATCTCGGCGCCGTCATGGATCAGGCTGGGGATGAGGATGGAGGAGGATTGCAGCAGCAGCTCCGCCCGGGTGGAGGGGTCGTCGGGCGAGACGGTCTCGGCGCGGAAGGGCAGGCCCGAGAGGCGGAGGATGAGCCAGCCGCGCATCGACCAGGAGGAGTAGTTGCGGCTGCTGATGCGGAGCACCGCCGCGGGGCCTGCCGCCGGCGCCCCGTCCTGCCGGGCGGCGGGCTTAGTGGAAACGGGCCTGGTGGAAACGGATTTGGGACGCTTCGTCTCCGACATGCCGAAATCCTTCGCTTCGGGCAAAAGAGTAGCAGTGCGTTCACGGTTGCGAAACGGCGGTCTGCTGTCACCATGGGCCAGCCGCAGGGGCGGCGCGACAGGGGTGGCATGATCTACCAGATGTTGCAGGCAGGGCAGGACATGCTCAACCCGATGCGCCTGCTCGCCCGGGGCATGGGCGGCATCCTGGGGCAGGTGGACCCGCGGCATCCGGCATTCGAGGGGCTGCGGCTGCTGCGCGGGGCGCTCGAGACCTTCGGCCATGCCGGGATCGGCGACCGGCGGCCGGCCTTTGCGATCGGCCCGGTGCGGGTCGGCAACCGGCTGGTCGAGGTGACGGAGGAGGTCGTCGCGGCGACGCCCTTCGCCAGCCTGCTGCACTTCCGGAAGGATATCGACCTCCGCCTGCCGCGGGTGCTGGTGGTGGCGCCGATGTCCGGCCACTTCGCCACCCTGCTGCGCGGCACGGTGCAGGTGCTGCTGCAGGACCACGATGTCTACATCACCGACTGGCACAATGCCCGCGACGTGCCGCTGGCCGAGGGCCGCTTCGGCCTCGACGAATTCGTCGCGCACATCATCCAATTCATGGAGGCGATCGGGCCGGGCGGGCATGTGCTGGCGGTCTGCCAGCCGGTGGTCGCGGTGTTGACTGCCGTCGCCGTCATGGCGGAGGACCACAACCGCGCCTCGCCGCGCACGATGACGCTGATGGCCGGGCCGATCGACACGCGGCAACACCCGACCAAGGTGAACGAGCTGGCCAATACCAGGCCGATCGAATGGTTCGAGCGGAACCTCATCGACAAGGTGCCCTTCCGCTACCGGGGCGCCGGGCGGCGGGTCTATCCGGGTGCGCTGCAGCTTTCGGCCTTCATGGCGATGAACATGGACCGGCACGTGAAGGCGCATCAGGACCAGGTCTGGAACATCGCCGATGGCCAGGTGGCCAAGGCGGCGATGCACCGGCGCTTCTACGACGAGTATTTCGCGGTGATGGACCTGCCGGCGGAATTCTACCTCGAGACCGTCCGCACCGTGTTCCAGGAGCATGCGCTGCCGCTCGGCACCCTGACCTGGCGCGGCCGGCCGGTGCGGCCGGAGGCGATCCGCCGCACGGCGGTCATGACCGTGGAAGGCGAGAAGGACGACATCTGCGGCATCGGGCAGACCATGGCGGCGCTCGACCTCTGCCGCAGCGTGCCGGTCACCATGCGGCGCCATCACCTGCAGACCGGCGTCGGCCACTATGGCGTTTTCAGCGGCCGGCGCTATGCCCAGGCGATCTATCCGCGGGTGCGGGAGATGATCCAGGCGCATGAGGGGTAAGGGGCTGGTATGCTGGAGCGGCTGTTCGGACTATCCGCGCGGGGGGTGACGCCGCGGGGCGAGGTGCTGGCGGGGGCCACGACCTTCCTGACGATGGTCTATATCGTCGTGGTCAATCCCTCGATCCTGGCCCAGGCCGGCATCGACCCGGGCGCCGCCTTCGTCGCCACCTGCCTCGCCGCGGCGATCGGCTCGGCGCTGATGGGGCTGCTGGCGAACCTGCCCATCGCGCTCGCGCCGGGCATGGGGCTGAACGCCTATTTCGCCTTCGCCGTCGTGCTGGGGATGGGCGTCTCCTGGCAGGTGGCGCTGGGGGCGGTGTTCCTCTCGGGGCTGATCTTCCTCGCGGTCTCCTTGCTGCGGGTCCGGGAATGGCTGGTGAACGGCATCCCGCTGTCGCTGAAGCTCGGCATCGCCGCGGGGATCGGCTTCTTTCTCGGGCTGATCGGGCTGAAGGGGATGGGGCTGGTGGTGGCGCATCCGGCGACCCTGGTCGGGCTCGGCAAGCTGGGGGAGGTGCCGGTGCTGCTCTCCTGCCTTGGCTTCCTGCTGATCGCCGGGCTCTCGGCACGGCGGGTGCCGGGGGCGATCATCATCGGCATCATCGTGGTGGCGCTGCTGGGGGTGCCCTTCGGGCTGACGCAGTTCAAGGGCATCGCCAGCCTGCCGCCGTCGCTGGGCCCGAGCTTCCTGCAGCTCGACATCGCCGGCGCCCTGCGGCTCGGCGTGCTGGGGATCGTCTTCACCTTTTTCCTGGTGGACCTGCTGGACAATACCGGGACGCTCATCGCCACCACCCACCGGGCCGGGCTGATGCGGCCGGATGGGACGGTGCCGGGGCTCGGCCGGGCGCTGCTGGCCGATAGCGGCGGGGCGATCACCGGGGCGGTGCTCGGGACCTCGACCACCGTCAGCTACATCGAGAGCGCGGCGGGGATCGAGGCCGGCGGGCGGACCGGGCTGGTCGCGGTGACGGCGGCGGTGCTGTTCCTCGCGGTGCTGTTCCTGGCGCCGCTGGCGACCGCCATCCCGGGCTTCGCCACCGCGCCGGCACTGGTCTTCGTCGCCTGCCTGATGGCCCAGGCGCTGCGCGGCGTCGATTGGGACGAGGCGACGGAGTATGTGCCCGCGGTCATCACCACCCTGGCGATGCCCTTCACCTTCTCGATCGCCACCGGCATCGGGATCGGCTTCATCACCTATGCCGTGCTCAAGCTGGCGGCGGGGCGGGCGCGGGAGGTGAGTGGCGCGGTCTGGCTGATCGCGGCACTCTGCGTGGTGAAATTCGCGGTGACCTGACCGATGCAGCCGATCTGCCTGAGCTTCGACAACGGGCCCGAGCCGGAGGTGACCCCGGTGGTGCTGGAGGTGCTGGGGCGGCGGCGCATCCCGGCGATGTTCTTCGTGGTCGGCGAGAAGCTGCGCGACCCGGCGGCGCGGGCCATGGCGGAGCGGGCGCGGGCCGAGGGCTATCCGGTCGGCAACCATACGCTGACGCATGGGGCACCCTTGGGCCGCCGCGGCGGGGCGGAGGCCGTTGCCGAGATCGCCGCGACCGATGCGCTGCTCGGCGGGCTGCGGGAGCCGGAGCGGTACTTCCGCCCGAATGGCGGTGGCGGGACGCTCGGGCGGCATCTGCTGAATTCCTCCGCCGCGGCGCATCTTCGAAAGGGCGGGCATACCGTGGTGCTGTGGAATGCGGTGCCGCGCGACTTTGCCGACCCGGATGGCTGGCCGGAGACGGCGCTGGACATGGCGGCGGCGGCGACCGAGCCGGTGCTGATGGTGCTGCACGACCTGCCGAACGGGGCGATGCGGCACCTCGACCGGGTGCTGGGGCTGCTGGCGGATCGCGGGGTGGAATTCCTGCGCGAACCGCCGGCCGCCTGCGTGCCGCTGCGGGGCGGGGTGCCGGGGCCGGGCTTCGCGGATTATGTCTCGGAGGATGTTTCGCCATGAAGCGGCGGGTATTGCTGGGCAGCCTGGTGCTGCCGGCCTTGGCGCAGGCGCAAGGCGCGCCGGTGCGGCTGGTGGTGCCCTTCGCCGCCGGGACCACGACCGATATCCTCGGCCGCATCGCCGGGGCGGCGATCTCGCGCGGGCTGGGCCAGCCGGTGGTGGTGGACAACCGCAGCGGCGCGGGGGGCACCATCGGCAGCGCCGCGGTGGCGCAGGCGGCGCCCGATGGGCTGACCCTGCTGTTCGGCACCAGCGGCACCATGGCGACCAACCCGGCGATCATGCCGGGCATTCCCTATGACCCACTCCGCGACTTCGCGCCGATCGCCAGCTTCGCCGGGACCTCGGTCGTGCTCGGGGTGCGGCCGCAGCTGGGCGTCGCCTCGGTCGGGGAGTTCCTGGCGCTGGCGCGGCGGCGCTCGGTCTCGATGGGCTCGGCGGGCACGGGGACGACGGGGCACCTGACCCAGGCGCTGCTGGAACTGCGGACCGGGGTGCCGACGACGCATGTGCCCTACCGCGACGGGGCGCGGGCGGTGACGGACCTGCTGAACGGTACGCTGGACGCCATGGTCTACCACCCGCTCGGCTTCCTGCCGCATATCCAGGCCGGGACCATCCGGCCGCTGGCGGTGACCGGCGCGGCGCGGCACTTCCTGTTCCCCGAGGTGCCGACCATGGCCGAGGCCGGGGTGCCCGGCGTGGTGGTGGAGGGCTGGTGGGCGCTGTACGCCCCGGCCGGGACGCCGCCGGCGCTGGTCGCGCGGCTGAATGCGCTGGTGAACGGGGCGCTGGCCGATCCGGCGACGCTGGCGGAGTTGCGGCGGCAGGGGCTGGAGGTGCTGGGCGGCACCGCCGAGGCGCTGGCGGAGAAGACCCGGCGCGAGCTGGCCGGGCAGCGGGAGCTGGCGCAGGCGGCGGGGATCACCGTGGATTAGCTGGCGGCCTGCTGGCCTTCCACCATCTCCACCGCGCGGCCGAGGTCGACGCTCAGCAGCCGGCTGACGCCGCGTTCCTGCATCGTCACGCCATAGAGCCGGTGCATCCGCGCCATGGTCAGCGGGTGGTGGGTGACGATGAGGAAGCGGGTGCCGCTTTCCGCCGCCATGCCGTCGAGCAGGTCGCAGAGCCGCTCCACGTTGGCGTCGTCGAGCGGGGCATCGACCTCGTCGAGCACGCAGACCGGCGCCGGCTGGCAGCGGAAGACCGCGAAGATCAGGGAGAGGGCGGTCAGCGCCTGCTCGCCGCCGCTCAGCAGCGAGAGGGCGGACAGCTTCTTGCCCGGCGGCTCGGCATAGATCTCGAGCCCGGCCTCCAGCGCATCCTCGGAGCCGACCAGCGCGAGATGGGCGCGGCCGCCGCCGAAGAGCCGGCTGAAGAGGGCGCGGAATTCGGTATTGACCCGGTCGAAGATGGCGCGGAGCCGCTCGCGGCCTTCGCGGTTCAGCGAGCCGATCGAGCCGCGCAGCTTGGCGATGGCGCTGCCGATCTCCTCGCGCTCGCGGGTGATGGTGGCGATGCGCTCCTCGATCTCCGCCATCTCGACATCGGCGCGGAGGTTGACCGGGCCCATCTCCTCCCGCTCGCGCGCCAGGCGTTCCAGCTTGCGGCGGGCCTTGTCTTCGGCGGCGTCGGTCAGCTCCTCCGGCGGGGGGAGCTCGGCGCCCTCGCCGAGGCGTTCGGTGACGCGCTCCTCGACCGCGGCGGCGGCGGCCTCGGCCTGGGCGGCGGCGCCCTCGGCGCGGAGCTGGGCCTCGCGGGCGGCGGCGAAGGCGGCGTCGGCGGCGCGGCGGTCCTCGGCGGCGGCCTGGCGCTCGGCCTCGGCGGCGGTGAGGCGTCGGGCGGCTTCGGCGTGCAGGGCCTCGGCCTCGGCCAGGATGGCGCCGGCCTGGCGGCGGCGGGCGGCGGCGGCTTCGGGGGCCTCGGCCAGGCTGTCCCGCGCGGTGGCGGCGTCGGCGGCGCGCTGGCGGAGCTCGGCGAGGCGGCCGGCGGCGTCGGTGCGGCGGGTGGCCCAGTCGGCGGCCTCGGCGGCGATGGCGGCGCGGCGGGTGGCGAGGCGTTCGCGCTCGGCGCGCAAGGCAGCCTGGGCTTCGAGGGTGGCGCCTTCCGTGGCGCGGGCGGCGGAGAGCGCGTCGCGCGCGGTGGCGACGCCGGCGCGGATGAGGGCGAGGTCGGGGATGGCGGCCTGGGCGGCGCGGGCCTGGTCCAGGGCGGCGGTGGCCTCGGCGGCATCGGCGGCGATGCGCTCGAGCTGCGGGGCGAGGGCGGCGACCTGGCTTTCGGCCTGGGCGGCGGCGGCGGTGAGGCGGGCGGCCTCGGCCTGGGCGGCTTGCAACGCGGCCTCGGCGGCGGCGCGGGCCGCGCGGGCGGCGGCTTCGGCGGCCAGCGCCGATTCTTCCTGCCGGGCGGCGGTGGCGGCGGCACTGCGAAGCGTTGCCAGCGGCGGCAGGGCGTCCAGCGCGGCCTGGGCGGCGGCCTCGGCGGTGGCGGCCTCGGCGCGTTCGGCGGTCAGGCGCTCCAGCTGCGGGGCCAGGGCGCCGATGCGGCTTTCCGCCTGGGCGGCGCTGGCGGCGAGGCTGGAGGCGGCGGCGCGGGTGCGGGCAAGGGCGCTCTCGGCCTCGGCGCGGGCGCGGCGGGCATTGGCCTCGGCGGCGGCGGCGGCGGCTTCGGCGCGGGCGGCGGTCTCGGCCTCGGCATTGGCCACGGCGGGGGCGGGCAGGGCGGTCAGCGCCTCGGCGGCGCGGGCGGCGGTGGCCTCGGCCTCCCCGAGTTCGGTGGCGAGGCGGGCGAGCTGGGGCTCCAGCGCGCCGAGCCGGCTGCTGGCGGCGGCGGCGGCGGCGGTCAGGCGGCTGGCCTCGGCGCGGGCGCGGGCGAGGCGGGCATCGGCGAGGCGGCGGGTCTCGCGCGCCGTGGCCTCGGCGCGGCCGGCGGCGGCTTCCGCGGCCTCGGCCTCGGCGCGGGCGGTGGTGGCGGCCTCGGCGTCGGCGGCGGTGGCGGCGATGCGGGCCTCGGCGGCACGCAGGCGGTTGCGCTGCTGCAGGCGGATGGCGCCGGGGTTGGGGGCGTCGGCGCGGGCGGTATGGCCGTCCCAGCGCCAGGCGGCGCCGTCGCGGGCGACCAGGGCCTGGCCGGGGGCGAGGGCCGCCTGCAGCGCGGCGCCGTCGGCGCCCTCGGGCAGCAGGCCGACCTGGGCCAGGGCGCGGGCCAGGGCGGGCGGGGCCTCGACCAGGGTGGCGAGCGGGGTCAGGCCCTCGGGCAGCGGCGGCGCGGCGGCGAAGGGCGGCAGGTCGCGCCAATGGCGGGCGGCGGCGGGGTCGGTCGGGCTTTGCAGTGCCTCGCCGAGCGCGGCGCCGAGGGCGGCTTCGAGGCCGGGGGGGACGGAGACGGCGTCGATGACCGGCGGCGCGGAAATACCTTCCCCTGGGCCGGCGCCCTGGCCGGCGGCCAGCGTCTCGCCGAGCGCCTGGACCTCGGCGCTGGCCTTGGCCTGCTCGGCGGCGGCCTCCGCGGCGGCGGTGCGGGCGGTTGCGTGGCGGGCGGCGGCGGTGGCGCGGGCGGCCTCTGCCGCGGTGATCGAGGCCAGGGCAGCGGCGAGGGCGGATTCGGCCTCGGCGGCTTCGGCCTGGGCGGCGGCGACCAGCTCCGGGGCGACGGTGGCGGCGCGGGCGGCGTTACGCTCGGCCAGCAGGCGGGCGTGCTGGGCGCGGGCCTGGGTGGCGCGCTGGGTGGCGGTCGCGTGCTCGGCGCTGGCGCGGTCGCGGCCGGTGCGGGCCTCGCCAGCGCGGCGGCGGGCGGTGGCGTGGGCTTCCTGGGCGGCGGCGCGGGCGGCCTCGGCGGCTTCGAGCGCGGTGCGGGCTTCGGCCAGGGCCTGCTCGGCGGCCTTCGCGGCGGCATCGGCGGCGGCGAGGCGCTCGGGCGGGACGCGCTGGGCCAGGGCGGCGGCGTGCTCGGCGGCGAGGCTGCCGTGCTGGGCGGCGATGCGGCCGGCGCGTTGGGCGGCCTCGGCGAGGGCGGTGCCGGCGCGACCGGCTTCGGCCTCGGCGGCGAGGGTCTCGCGCCGGGCGGTGGCATGGGCTTCCTGGGCGGCGGTGCGGGCGGCCTCGGCCTCGGCCAGACCAGCGCGGGCGGAGTCCAGGGCGGCGGCGGCGGCGGTCGCCTCGGCCGCGGCCATGTCGCGCAGCTCAGGCTCGATGCGGGCGACCAGCGCCGTGGCGTGCTCGGCGGCCAGCGTGTCGCGCTGGGCGGTCAGGCGGCGGGCGCGCTCGGTGCTGGCGGCCAGCTCCATGGCGGCGGCATTGGCGCGGGCGGCGATGGCGGCGGCTTCCTCGGTCGCCGTATTGGCGGCGGCCTCGGCGGCGCGGGCGGCGTCGGTGGCCTCGGCCAGGGCGCCGGCGGCGGCTTCCAGCCGGGCGGGGAGGCTGGCCTCGGCGGCGGCGAGGCCGGAATCCTCCCGGCTCAGCCGGGATTCGGCGGCCAGGGCGTCGGATTCGACCGCCTCGGCATGGCCGAGGTCGCCGGCGATGCGGGCCAGGGCGGCCTCGGCGGCTGCCAGCGCCTCGCGGGCGCGGCGTTCCTCGGCCTCCAGCCCCTCGGCCTCGATGCGGCGGCGTTCGAGGGCGGTGCGGGCGATGGCTTCGGCCTCGCGCGGGGCGGGCAGGCCGCGTTCTGCCTCGAAGCTGCGGATGGCGGCGGCTTCGGCGGCGGCCTCGGCCTGCCTGGTCGCGGCGCTGGCGGTGGCGAATGTGGCGCTGGCCAGGGCGAGGGCCGTCTGGGCGCGGGCGCGCAGCAGGGCGAGCCACTCGGCCTCGGCCTGGCGGACCAGGCCGGAGAGGTTGCGGTAGCGGTTGGCCTGGCGGGCCTGGCGCTGCAGGGAGTTGCGCTGGGTATCGAGCTGGCCGAGCAGGTCCTCGGCCCGGCCGAGGTTGCTCTCGGCCTGGCGCAGCTTCAGCTCGGCCTCGTGCCGGCGGGCGCGGAGGCCGCTGATGCCGGCGGCTTCCTCCAGCACCTGCCGGCGCTCCTCCGGCTTGGCGGAGATCATCGCCGAGACGCGGCCCTGGCTGACCATGGCCGAGGCGCGGGCGCCGGAGCCGATGTCGGCGAACATGGTCTGCACGTCGCGCGCCCGGACCTCCCGCCCGTTGATGCGGAAGGAGGAGCCGTCGCCGCGGCCGATGCGGCGGATGATCTCGAGCTCGGGCGCTTCGGCATTGGGCGGCGGGGCGAGGCCGGTGGCGTCCTCCAGGTACAGCGAGACCTCGGCGAGGTTGCGGCCGGGGCGGGTGGCGGTGCCGGCGAAGATGACGTCGTCCATCTCGCCGCCGCGCATCGACCGCGCGGAGGTCTCGCCCATGGCCCAGCGCAGGGCCTCGACCACGTTGGACTTGCCGCAGCCGTTCGGGCCGACGATGCCGGTCAGGCCGGGCATGACCTCGACGAGGGTCGCCTCGGCGAAGCTCTTGAAGCCGGCGATGCGGAGGCGGGCGAGGGTTGCCCGCGGCGCGTCGCGCCGCACCGGTTCATCCTCGGGCGCGTCGCGCCGCACCGGTTCATCCCCGGGCGCGTCGCGGCGCGGCGCCGCGTCCTCCTCCGGCGGCAACGGCTCGTCCTGCCCGGCGTCGGTCAACCGCGCCCCGCTTCCCCGACCAGCTGCTGGAAGCGTTCGAAGGGCATGTTGCCGGACTGGTTGCGCGGGGTGCCCTTGCCCTGGAAGCTGAAGCTCGGGGTGGCGGAGACGCTGAACTCCTTCTCCGCCTGCATGCGCTGTTCCAGGATGGCGCGCTGCAGGCCGGCATCGGCGACGATCTCGTCGAAGCGCGGCTTCGCCATGCCGGCCAGCGCCGCCATCTTGGCCAGCTCGGCGGTCGGGTCGCCGCGGGTGAAGGCCCAGCGGTCCTGGCTTGAGAGCAGCGCGCCGATGAAGCCCTCGTAGCGCTCGGCCGGCAGGCTGCGGGCGACGGCGGAGGCGAGCAGCGCCAGCTGGTCCAGCGGGAAGTCGCGCCAGATCATGCGGATGGCGCCGGTCTCCACCAGCTCCCGCTTCACCCGCGGGAAGACCTCCTTATGGAAGGCGGCGCAATGGGTGCAGGTGAGGGAGAAGAACTCCATCACCTTCACCGGGGCCTCGGGGTTGCCGATGCCGCGCTCGGTGAGCCGCGGGTCCGTGCCCTGGGTGGGGGCCTGGGCCTTGGCGAGGGAGACGAGGCCGGGTGAGGCGGCCAGCAGGGTGGCGGTGGCGAGGATGGAACGGCGCAGCATGCGGCCTCCTGGGCGGGCGGGGCAGAATCCGGCAGCCGGCCCAAGGGGGAAGGCCTCGGGGTCAGCCGCGGGTTCGATAGACGCCCTGTGCCAGCTTTGCCAGCGCCTCGCGCAATTCGCCGGCCGGCAGGGTCTCCATGGCGGCTTCCACCCGGGGCGGCAGGGGCGCCTCGGGGCGCGGCCCGGGCCGGGGCGGGGCGATGCTGCCGGCGGCCTGCTGGACGAATCGCAGGCGCTCCACCAGGGGCTTGCCCACATGGCCGTTGATCCGGGCGATCAGCTCGGGCGCCAGATGGGTCAGCTCCATCGCCACCGGGCCGACGCAGCCGATGGTGAGCGTGCCGCCGCTGACCCGCTTCGGACTGGTGACGGCGGCGAGCGAGGGCCCAACCACCTCCGCCCAATCGGCCATCAGCATGGCGCCGGCGGGGGACTTCTTGCGGAAGACCGGGCGGGTGAGGCTGGGGATGAGGGCGCCGAGGGCACGGGGACCCCACACGAATCGCTTGTCTTCGCTATCCTTCGTCATATGCCCCTCCCTTCCGCGACCGACCTGCTGACCTGGTACGACCGGCACCGCCGGGTGCTGCCCTTCCGCAACATAGGCACTGGGATGCCGGATCCCTACCGGGTCTGGCTGTCCGAAGTGATGCTGCAGCAGACCACGGTGGCGGCGGTCGGGCCGCGCTTCGACCGCTTCCTGGCGCGCTTCCCGGATGTGGCGGCGCTGGCGGCGGCGCCGGATGCGGCGGTGATGGAGGAATGGGCCGGGCTCGGCTACTACGCCCGGGCGCGGAACCTGCATGCGGCGGCACGGGCGGTGGTGGCGCTGGGGGGCTTTCCCCGCAGCGCAGCGGGCCTGCGGGCGCTGCCGGGGATCGGCGCCTATACCGCCGCGGCGGTGGCGGCGATCGCCTTCGGCGAGCCGGTCGTGCCGGCGGATGGCAATGTGGAGCGGGTGGTGGCCCGGCTGCTGGCCGAGGAGACCCCGCTGCCGGCGGCCAAGCCGAAGCTGGCGGCGCTGGCCCAGGGCTTCATGACGGATGCCGCGGCGCGGGCCCGGCCGGGGGACTTCGCCCAGGCGCTGTTCGACCTCGGCGCCACCATCTGCACGCCGCGGGCGCCGGCCTGCGCGCTGTGTCCCTGGCGCGGCGGCTGCGCGGCGCAGGCCCAGGGCATCCAGGCCGAGCTGCCGCGCAAGACGGCGAAGAAGGCCCGGCCGCTGCGGCATGGGGCGCATTTCCTGCTGACCGATGCGGAAGGGCGGGTGCTGCTGCGGCGGCGGCCGCCGAGCGGCCTGCTCGGCGGGATGCTGGAGGTGCCGGGGGCGCCCTGGCGGGAGGCGCCCTGGGGCGAGGCGGAGGCGCTGGCGCATGCGCCGGTGCTGCCGGGACCTGGGCCGGGGCTCGACTGGGTGCCGGTGCCGGGGGTGGCGCGGCATGGCTTCACCCATTTCGAGCTGGAGATGCGGCTCTTCGCCGCCCAGGTAGCTCGGCTCGAGGCACCAGTGGGGATCCCATCGGGGCTGGAGGCGCGGCCCCTGGCCGAGGCGGCGGCGGCGCTGCCGACGGTGATGCGCAAGCTGCTGGTGCTGGCGGACCGGTGACGGGAGGCTGACATCGCCTGACCGGAATGTGCGAGGCGGCGCAGCAACGATTCGCCCTAAAGACGGTCGGCCGCAGTCGGCGGCCTGCATCCCCGCCGCCTGGCTTGCCGAGGGGCTGACCACGGCGGCGCGCCATGAGGGACCGATCGATGCAGCTCTCGAGTAGCGGGGCCCTGGGCCCCACGGCCGCGGTTCCGGCGGGCCTCCTGGGGAGGTTCTCCCGCCACCTGCCGCTGGCGGGCTTCGGCTTGGCGCTGGTGGTCTTCCTCGGCACGGTGCTGGGCTGGATCCTGCGCCATCCGGAGGTCAGTGGCTGGGACCAGATCGGCTACGCGGACGAGCTGCAGCAGGACCTGCTGGCGCGGGCCCAGGGCGGCCTGGGCGCGTTGCGGGATTCGCTCTTCCTCGAGGCGCGGCATCATCCGCCGGGGGCGCGGCTGCTGGGCCTGCCGCTCGGGCTGCTGCTGGGCCATGCCGACCTGACCGCGCTGCGGCTGCTGGCCTGCGCGATGAGCCTGCTGACGGCGCTGCTGGTGGGGCTGACGGCGCGGCGGGCGGCGGGACCCGCGGCCGGGCTGCTGGCCGCCGCGGCCTATCTGCTGGCGCCGGTGACCCTGTTCTCGGCCGAGGACTTCCTGAGCGAATCGGTGCTGATGCCGGCGCTGGCCGGGCTGCTGTGGTGCCTGGCGCGGGAGGTGACGGAGGAGGCGGGCTGGGGCACCGCGGCGCTGCTGGGGCTCTGCCTCGGTGCCGGGGCGCTGGCGCGGCTGAGCTTCATCCCGCAGGTGGCGCCGGTGCTGGCACTGGGGCTGCTGCTGGTGCTGTGGCGGGACCCGGCGCGGCTGGGCCGGCTGGCGCTGGCCGGGCTGCTGGCGGCGCTGGTCGCCTGGCCGCACTACGCCCTGAATGCCGGGCGCTACATCGGCTATGCCCGTTTCGCGCTGGAGGACTGGAGCTCGCATGAGCTGAAGGCCGACAGCCCGATCGGCTATCCCGGCAATTGGCTGGCCTTCGTGGCGGATTGGGCCTTCGGGCCCTTCCTCGCGGTGGGCTTCGTGCTGGGCCTGCTGGCGCTGGCGGCTTTGGCCTGGCGCGGCCGGCCGGCGGGATGGGGCTGGGCGCCGCTCGGCGCGGTCTGGCGGAGGCGGCCGGCGCTCGGCATCGCCCTGGTGGCGCTGCTGCTGGCGGCGCCGCCGGTCGCCGGGCATTTCCTCGCCAGCAACCACAATCCGCGCTTCCTGCTGGCGGCGGTGCCGGGGCTGGCCGTCGCCATGGCCATCGGCTTCGCCGGGCAGGCCCGGGGCGGGCGCGGGCTGCTGGCGCTGGGCTTCGGGCTGGTGGCGGCCCAGGCGCTGGCGCTGGCCGCGGTCGGCCGCTGGCCGGCGCCGCCGCCGCTGGCCGGGCTGAGCTCCATGCAGTCCCGCCCGGGGCTGGCCTGCGACTGGCGGGCGGTGGTCGGGCAGATGGGGGAGCGGCTTAGGGACGGCGCGGTGCCGCGGCTGCTGGTCATCGGCCAGGCCGATGGCTTCAACCAGGTGCAGGTATCCTATGCCTTCCACCGGCAGGGGCGGCTGGTGGAGGTGGAGCCGCTGCGGTCCCGCGCCGCCTGGCCGCAGCTGGCGCGGGAGGCCGGGCGGGCCGACGGGGTGCTGGCGCTGGTCGGCGCGGACCCGAGCGATATCCCCTTCTACCGGCAGAATTTCCGCCGGGCGCCGGGGCAGGTGGAGGAGCGGCTGGACCTGGTGCCGGAGGCGGTGCTGGCGCGGCTGCAGGCCGAGGCCGGCTTCACCCGGCGGGAGGAGATCGCCGCACCGGGCGGCGGCGCCTGCCGCGCGGTGCTGCTGGGGCGGTAGCCCTCAGGCCTCGGCCAAGCCGGCGACGGCGAGGATGGTGGCGAGGCTGGCGGACATGCCGCGCAGGCTCTCGGTCTTCTCCACGTCGATCCATTCCTCCAGCGAATGGGCCCGGCCGCCGCGGCCGCCGGAGCCGATCTTGATGGCGGGGATGCCGAGGCTCATCGGGATATTGGCATCGGTCGAGGAGAACTCGTGCTTCGGCGCGTAGCCATGCGCGGCGACGGCGGCGGTGGCGAGCTGGACGATGTCGGCGCCGGCGGGCGTGTGGCCGGCGGGGCGGTCGCCGATCGGGGTGATCTCGACGGTGACCGGGCCTTCGCGGGTGGAGCGGGCGGCATTCTCGGCGGCGACCGCGGCCTCGACGCCGGCGAGGAATTCACCCTCCAGCCGGGCGAGTTCGGCGGCGGATTGGGAGCGGAGGTCGACTTCCATCCAGACCGCGTTGGGGATGGCGTTCACCGAGGTGCCGCCGCCGAGGACGCTGACGCAATGGGTGGTCTGCGGGTCGGTCGGCGCGGCAAGATCGGCAAGCGTCAGGGCGGCGCGGGCCATGGCGTAGCTGGGATTGACCAGGCCGAACGCCGAAAAACTGTGGCCGCCGGGGCCGCGGAAGGTGACGCGGAAGCGCTTGCTGCCGATGCCGCCGGTGACGATGCGGTCGACCTCCGGGCTGTCCACGGTGAAGAAGGCCTGGATGCGGTCGCGGTGGCGGCCGTCCTGGAACAGGTGGCGGACGCCGCGCAGGTCGCCCAGGCCTTCCTCGCCGACGTCGCCGACGAAGAGGATGTCGGCCCGGGTGCGGAGGCCGGCGGCATCCATGGCGCGGATGAAGGCGAGGTTGACCGCGAGGCTGCGGGTATCGTCGCCGACGCCGGGGGCAAACAGCTTGGTACCCTCCCGCCGCACCGTCACGTCGGTGCCGGCGGGGAAGACGGTGTCGAGATGGGCGGCGACGACGATGGTGGCGCCGTTGCCGGTGCCGCGGCGGCGGCCCATGACGTTGCCGATGGCGTCCTGCTCGACCTCCTCGAGCCCGTGCTCGCGCAGCATGGCGAGGTAGGCCGCGGCGCGGGCTTCCTCGGCGAAGGGCGGGGACGGGATCTCGGTGAGGGTGACGATGTCCTCGACCATGCGGTCGTGCTCGCGGTCCAGCACCGCGGTAGCGGCCTGGAAGCGCGGGTCGGCGAGGATGGCGGCGATGGTGGCGGCGGGGGTCATGGCGGTTCCGGCTGAGGCGATTGGGGTCGCGGCCTTGCTAGACCGCTCCCCGCCGGCTGTCGCCCCGGGAATTCTCCCCGGGGCGGGTCGCCTCAGGCCGGGTGGAAGACCAGGGCCCGCAGCTCGATGCTTTCGCGCGGCGGCGCATCGGCCGGGGCGGTGGGGTCGATGAAGGCGGTATGCGGCGCCCAGCGGGCGCGGCCATCGGTGGCGCTGTCGTAGCATTTCAGCAGCAGCGCCTCCTCCGGCTGCATCGCCGGGGCGTAGAACCAGCGGTGCGCCGGGTTGTGGCGGAGGTAGTACAGCTCGCCGGTGCGGTCGGGGTAGACCAAGTCGGCGGGGGCGAGGTCCCCGGGCGCCAGGCTGCGGGCATCCATCATGGCGAGCGGGGCATCCACCACCGGGCCGCGGATCGGCCGCCAGAGGTTGATGATCTGCACCCGGCCGCGCAGCAGCGCATCGGCCTCATCCGGCAGCAGGTCGCGGACCCGCTGCGGGCCGGAGCGCTCGGTCTGGTCGATGTGGATGCGGGTGACCGGCTGGCGCTGGCCGGTGCGGTCCTCCTGGCCGGGGATGCGGCGGCGCAGGGTATGGTCGAAGACATGGACGCGGGCGGCGCCGGTCGCGTCGCGCAGCAGCCGGGCGGCCTCGGGGTAGACGATGTCGCGGATGGCGGCGGGATCGTCGTAGCCGGGGGCGGCGCTGGGGTGGCGGAGCAGGGCGAAGCCGTGCGCGTCCAGGGTGAAGGCGTCCCGCCGGGCGCGCAGGTCGTGGATGGGCATGACATGCGGGTCGGGGAGGGCGTTGCTGCGGGGGCCGCCGTCCGGCGGGTCGTAGGTGAGGTTCCGCAGCCTGGCCGCGCTGGGGGCGACGTAGTTCAGGCTGGCTTCGAGCGTCGCGGTGCGGGCGCGGCGGGTCAGGGTCGTGCTCATCGGGCGGTCTCCGTGCGGGGTGGGGCGGTCAGTCCTGCCAGGGGAACTTCCGGGCCTCGATGGCGACGTCGTAGGGGGTGAGGCCGGCGTCGCGCAGGTCCCGCGCCTCGAGGCGGCGGAGGTCGGCGCGGTCGCGGCTGCGGCGGAGCCAGAGGGCCAGCGTCCTGGTCCAGGGCGTCGCGGTCCGGGGGGCGCGGGTGGAGGCGAGGGGGGCGTCGAGGACGGCGATGCGGGCATGGGACATGGCGGGGTGCTCCTTTGCCGCTCAATTTATCCCTGCGCCGGGGGAGTATAATCGGCTATCGGGGACCCGGATTGCTGAACAGGAGTCCGCAATGGGCCAGTCCGACGAGATGGCGGCCTTTCTCCGCATCATCGACCGGGGCGGCTTCGCCGCGGCGGCGCGGGGCCAGCCGCTGACGCCCTCCGCCCTGTCCAAGCTGGTGCGGCGGCTGGAGGAGCGGCTGGGGGTGCGGCTGCTGACCCGCACCACGCGGCGGATCGCCCTGACCGCGGAGGGCGAGGCCTATGCCGCCCGGGCGCGCGACATCCTCGCCCTGATCGAGGCGGCGGAGGCGGAGGTGACCGCCGGGCGGGGCCGGCCGCGCGGGCATCTGCGGGTGAACACCGGCACGGCCTATGCCCGGCACCGGCTGATCCCCATCCTGCCCGGCTTCTTCGAACGCTACCCGGACATCACCCTCGACCTGTCGCTGACCGACCGGCGGGTGGATCTGGTGGAGGAGGGCGCCGACGTGGTGCTGCGGACCGGGGCGCTGGAGGACAGCTCCCTCGTGGCGCGGCGGATCGCCGGCGGGCGGCGGGTGATCTGCGCGGCGCCAAGCTATCTCGCGCGGCGCGGGCTGCCGGCGCGGCCGGAGGCGCTGCTGCGGCACGACTGCATCCTGCTGCATGGGCTGGCGCGGCTGACCGCCTGGCCGTTCCGGACGGCGGAGGGGATTGCCACGCTGCTGGTGCGCGGGCCGGTGACGACGGATAGCGCCGAGGCGCTGCGCGACCTGGCGCTGGCGGGCATGGGCATCATCCGGGTCAGCGAGTTCCTGGTGCGGGGCGCGCTGCGGGACGGGCGGCTGGTGGCGCTGCTGGAGGCGGAGCATGCCTCGGAGGAGGTGCCGGTCTGGGCCATCATGGCGCCGGGGCGGCACCGGATGCCGCGCATCCAGGCCTTCGTCGACTACGTCGCGGCGGCGGTGGGCGACTAGCCCTTGCCGAGGATCTCGGCATTGTCCTGGCCGAGGCCCGGGGCGGCGGTGCGGGGATGCGGCCGCGCCTGGTCGAAGGAGATCGGCAGGCCGACGACCTTGAGGTCGGTGCCGGGGATGCCGCGCAGCAGGTCCATGGCGGCGAGCTGCGGGGTTGCCGCCAGCTCGGCCAGGTCGTTCACCGGGGCGCAGGGGACGCCGGCCGCGGTGAAGGCCCCCATCCAGTGGTCGCGCGGCTGGGCGCGCAGCACCGGGGCGATGGCGGCGACCAGCGGGCCGCGGTTGGCGGTGCGGTCGCGGCCGGTGCGGAAGCGGGGGTCCTCGGCCCATTCCGGGTGGCCGGCGGCGCGGGCGAATTTCTGCCAGAGCCGCTGGTTGCCGGCGGCGACACACAGCGGGCGATCGGCGGTCTCGAAGGTCTGGTAGGGGACGAGGTTGGGGCTGCCGGTGCCGTGGCGCGGCGGCATGGTGCCGCTGGCGAGGTAGCCGTTGAGCGGCGTCTCAACCAGCGCCACGGCGCTTTCGAACAGCGAGGTATCGACGACGCAGCCCTGGCCGGTGGCATCGCGCTGGCGCAGCGCGGCGAGGGCGCCGATGACGCACCACATGGCCGTGGTCTTGTCGTTGATGGCGGCGCCGGCGAAGGTCGGCGGGTCATCCGGCCCGCCGGTCACGCTCATCATCGCGCCATAGGCCTGCAGCAGCGGATCGAAGCCGGGGGCGAGGCGGAGCGGACCGGTATAGCCGAAGGCCCAGATCGAGCAGTAGATCAGCCGCGGATTGGCCGCCAGCATGTCGGCCGGGCCGATGCCGAGCGACTCCACCACGCCGGGGCGGAGGTTCTGGATGAGGATGTCGGCGTCGCGCGCCAGCACCTTGAGCTGGGCGACGTCGGCGGGGGATTTCAGGTCGAGCGTGACGCCGCGCTTGCCGCGGTTGTAGGCGTGGAAGCTGAGGCCGGTCTCGCCCACCCAGGGCGGGCCCCAGAGCCGGGCGTCGTCGCCGCCGTCGGGCTTCTCGACCTTGATCACCTCGGCGCCGAGGTCGGCGAGGATGACGCCGGCGAGCGGGGCGGCGACGGCCTGGCCGACTTCGACGACCTTCAATCCGGCGAGCGGGGCGGGCATCAGGCGATCCCCGCAAGGGCGGCGAGCTCGGCGCGGGCGATGCCGACCTCGGCGGCGGCGGCGGCCAGCTCCTCCCAGGTGGCGTCGGGGACGGGGATGCCGTGGCGGAGGCGGTCGGCCTTGGTAAGCTGCTCCTGCTCTCCGGCGACCAGCACGCTGCGGTCGGGACCGGGGGCGGCGGTCTTCACGTGGGCTACCATGGCGGCGGTCTCGGCGCGGAAGGCCTCGAGGTCGCCGAAGCGGGCGGGGTCGACGACCATCGCGAACATGCCGTTGACGATGCCGCGGTCGTTCGGCGTGGCCGGCTGGTTGGTGCCGCCGCCGGTGAGCGCCCCGGCCAGGATCTCGCACATCAGCGCCAGGCCGGAGCCCTTGTGCAGGCCGAAGGGGAGGAGGGCGCCGCGCGGGCCGCCGCCGTACATCGCGCCGGGGTCGGTCGTCGGGGCGCCGGCGTGGTCGACCAGGCTGTTCTCGGGCACCTGCTTGCCGGCGGCATGCGCCACGCGGACCTTGCCGATGGCGAGGGCGCTGGTGGCGAAGTCGAGGATCAGGGTCGGCGCGCCGGGGCCGGAGGCTGGCACCGCGATGCAGATGGGGTTGGTGCCGAAGCGGGCCTCCCGCCCGCCGAAGGGGGCGACGACGGGCGGGCCGGAGACGGCGTTGACGAAGTGGAGCGAGAGCAGCCCGGCGGCCACGGCGTGGTCGCCATAGGCGCCGATGCGGCCGAGGTGGTGGGTGTTGCGCAGCGCCAGCAGGCCGACGCCGCCGGCCTTGGCCGCGGCGATGGCGAGGTCCATGGCCTGGCGGCCGACCACCTGGCCGAAGCCCATGCCGCCGTCGACCACGGTGATGGCGCCGTCCTGGCGCACCACCTCGGCGCTGGCGTTGGGGTTGAGCTTGCCGGCGAGGATGTTGAGAACGTAGCGCGGGGCGAGCTGGACGCCGTGGCTGTCATGGCCCTGCAGGTTGGCCTCCAGCAGATCCGCGGCGACGAGATGCGCGGCGGGCTCGGCGGTGCCTGCGGCCTGGAGCATCCGGGTGATCGCGGCTTGCAGCTTCGGCGCCTGGATCTGCATGGCTCTGGTGTTTCCCCCGCCCGAGTGTTGGTTGGGAGGGACGGTAGGCGGGGGGTGGCGAGGGGGTCAATCGGTGGGGGGCGAATCGGAGGCCAGCGGCCCCCGCCTCGTTTCGAGCCCGCTCAGGCCGCCTTGGCCGCCGCGCGCGCCATGAGCTTCTCCTCCTCGGTCCAGACCCGGCGCTCGCGCTTTTCCTGCGGCTTGATCTCCTTGACCGGCGCGCCGCCCAGCACGGGTGGGCGCAGGGTGGAATTCCGGGCCGCTTCCGAATGCCAGCGGTGGTCGGATCGCACGGTCAGGGTGCGGCCGATCTCACGCTCCACGTCGCGCAGCCAGGCGCGCTGCTCGGCATCGCAGAGCGTGACGGCGACGCCGCTGCGTCCCGCGCGGCCGGTGCGGCCGATGCGGTGGACGTAGCTTTCCGGCAGGCTCGGCAGGTCGTGGTTGAAGACATGCGTGACGGTATCGACGTCGATGCCGCGCGCCGCGATATCCGTCGCCACCAGGACCTGCACGGCGGCGGTGCGGAAGGCCTCCAGCGCCCGTTCCCGCTGGCCCTGCGACTTGTTGCCGTGCAGCGCCTCGGCGGTGATGCCCGCCGCGGCGATGAAGGCGCAGACCTCGTTGGCGATGTTCTTCTGCAGGGTGAAGACCACGGCCTGGCCGATGCCCGGCGTCCGCAGCAGCGCCAGCAGCGCCGCCTTCTTGTCGGCGGCATCGACGAACATGACCGATTGCTCGATCCGGTCCACGGTGGTCGAGGGCGGGTCGATCACCACCTTGGCCGGGTCGCGCAGCAGGCTTTCGGCCAGCGCGGCGATGGACTTCGGCATCGTCGCCGAGAACAGCAGGGTGTGCCGGTCCTTCGGCAGCGTCGCGACGATGCGCTCGATCGGCTTGGCGAAGCCCATGTCGAGCATCTGGTCGGCCTCGTCCAGCACCAGCGCCTCGAGCTGCGACAGGTCGCAGAGGCCCTGGTCGATCAGGTCCAGCAGCCGCCCCGGTGCGGCGACGACGATGTCGACGCCGGCCTTGAGCGCATTGACCTGGTGGAACTGGCTGACGCCGCCGAAGATCGTGGTCACGCTGGGCCGCAGGTGGCGTCCGAAGCCCTCGAAGCCGGTGGCGATCTGGGAGACCAGCTCGCGCGTCGGTGCCAGGACCAGGACGCGGGCGCCACCCTTGGGCGCCGGGCGCGGCGTGGCGGCCAGGCGATGCAGCAGCGGCAGCGCGAAGGCGGCGGTCTTGCCGGTGCCGGTCTGGGCCATGCCCAGCAGGTCGCGGCCCTGCAGCAGCAGCGGGATCGACCGGGCCTGGATCGGGGTCGGGGTGGCGTAGCCTTCCTCGGCCAGCGTGCGCAGCAGGGGGGGCGCGAGGGCGAGGTCGGCGAAATTCATGGACATGGTCAAGCGGCGCCTCCGGCGCTCGATACGGCTACGCCGATTGGGGCTTCGCTGGTTTGGGAGGCGGGCGTTTACGGGTGATGCTGCACTGCGTCAATGCGGCGGGGAGGGTGCTGGAGGCGGTTTCGCCTCGATCCGGCCAGGCCAGTTCAGCGCCGCCGAGCGTGATCCTGTTCACGCAAGCGTCTATCGCTCTGGTTGATGGTCCTCGCGCACTATCCTGGCGTGGCGCCGATCGGGTGCCGGGCCAGAGGGCGCCATGCCGAAGCACGTCATCCTAGCGAACGAGATTTCATCGCCGCAGTCCAAGCCGGCTTCGATGCGCTATTTTCTCGGCTACCGCGATCTCGGGTCACGGTACGAGCCATTGTGGACCACGGATCCCTGGAAGGCCTGCTGGATCGACGGCGCGGAAGTGGCGGTCGAAACGGCGCTGCTGGCCAGCGTCTGCCCGAACTCCCACCTGACCTCCTGGCCGCTGGATAGCGTGTCCGCCCCGCGGATCGGCTTCGGTCCGGGCTAGCATCCGCCGGCTCCGATCCCCGCCGGCTGCACTGACCTGCCGCCCGGCCGGTGGCCGGCGAGCCAGGGCTCGATCGTGGTCTCCATCTGCCGGGTCCCATGCCCTGCGGTGGCGCCGGTACGACAGCCGGTGCCTGGCCTGCGCCCGGCGAGGGCGGTGGCCGCGGCGGCGGGCAGACCCGGTGTATAAGCTGGATCCATGCGGACCTTTACCCCTTTGCGGCTCGGTGCCATCGCATTCGCTGTGGCGCTGCTTCCCGGCTGCGCATCGCGTCTGGGACCGGAACCGGGAGAGGCGGCCAGGAGTGGCTTCGATCGGGTCTGTGCGCCGGTGTCCCGGACGCGGCACTCCCTCGGAACCACGGCGGCCTTGGCGCCCGCGGCGCTCCGGTCGGCAACCGACCGGCTCACGGCGCGTGGCTTCCCGCAGGACGCCATCGACATCGCCGAGATCATCGGCGCGCTGCCATTGCTCGAGCAGTTGCTCACCGCCGAGATGGAGGCGACCCGGGGGCATGGCATGGCCGCCGAGCTCCGCCTGCTGCGCCTGCGCCTGGCGATCTCGGATCGCATCCAGCTCGCCATGCTCGATATCTCCAGCACCCTTGCCGTGATCGACTGCGAGGGGGAGCGGGGCGACGCCCTGCGGGTGAGGCTGCAGGCGGCGGAAGACCATCGGGCGCGGCGGCTGGGCCTGGCCAGCATCCTGATCGGCGCCACGACGGCGGCCCTGACGGGGGGATTGTCGCTGGGCGGCGCTTCCGTGGGCGGGGATATCGCCGGTATCGTCGGCGGCACCGCCGAGGCATCGGTGGCGACGGCGCTGCTGTTCGGGGAAACCTCCGGCATGCTGAGAACCGAGCGCAACCTGTTGCGGGAGGTATGGGAGCGTCCGCCGCGGTCCGAGCTGTTTCCGAACACGGTGTGGCGGTACCTGACCCGGCGCCCGCTGGAGGCCGCGGATCGCGCCAGCCCGGCCGAGACGGTGGCCGCCGAGTGGCGGGCGGGGGACCGGTTCGGCGCCTCGGGCTCGAGGTCCGAGGGCGCGCGCATGGCGCTGCTTTTCGGTCGCGGCGGGGCCTACACGGTCCAGGAACTGGAGATGCGGGACGCGATGCTGGACCTGCTGGAGGCGAGTATCGCGCTGATGAGCGAGGAGTTGCGAATCCTGGTCATCGCGCTGGCAGAGCGGCCTTCCTACGGAATGCCCGGCGCCGAAAGATGAGCCTGGTATGGTTGGCCTGCCCGGCGCGTGCCGGCGTGTCGCGGCGCTCGCCTGGTTGGCCGTGGGCAAAAGGTGCGGCTACGATCGTGCTGCCGCCAGGCGGTGAGAAGGGAAACGTCATGACCATGGTCGACTTCGCCGAGGCCTTCGCCCGCCTCAAGGCCGCCGGCCGCACCGAGGAAACCACCCAGTGCGACGGCGTCGCCGTCCGCCTGGTGCGGGTCGCCGGCGGCGGGGAAGGGCAGTGGGGCAGCCATGGCGACACGACCGAGACGGTCATCGTCTGGAGCGGCGACTTCACCGTCGAGTTCGCTGACGGCGCGCTTCACCTGGGGCCGGGCCAATGCTGCGTGGTGCCCGTTGATGCCCAGCACCGCGGCACATCCAAAGCGGGGGCGGAGGTCGTCCTGTTCCAGAACAGCTGACCCGACGCCGCCGCGCGATCCCGGCAAACGCAACCTGGGTGGTGGTTGACATCCTCGCCCGCCTGATGCCCCGAGCAGACGCGGGAGGGCAACGATACTCCATGAAATTACATTAAAATTTCGAAGGATTAGTATACCGTATTCACGAAACCGCGAGAATGCTGCAAGGTACCCTCAACTCAGGGGTGAGAAAGCGATGGCATATCGTAGCTGGGGTGTTCGGGCTTGGCATCCGCTCGCTCTCTCCCTGATGGTCGCCATGGGCCTTTGCAGCCTGGTTGCATTCAATCTGTTCGAGTCCCGGCGGGATAATTGGGACCGCACCAGCCAGTCCACCCGCAACCTGGCACGCGCCGTCGCCGAGGAAATCGGCCGGACCGTCGAAAGCCTGGACCTGTCGCTGCGTGGCGTCGCCGACAACAGCCGTGTGCCCGGCGTCATGGCGCTCGAGCCACGGCTGCGGGACCTGACGCTTTTCGATCGCGCCGCCACGGCCAGCAACCTCGGCTATCTCATGCTGCTGGATGCCGATGGTCAGGTCGTCGCCACCGCTCGCCCGGGCGAGGTGGATACGTCCGACTTCGCCGACCGTGTCTACTTCACGGCCCATCGCGATGATCGGACACCCACCCTTCGGGTGAGCGCACCGTTCCGCAGCCACCTCACCAGGCAATGGGTTGTCGCGTTGAGCCGGCGAGTCACCAACGCGGATGGCAGCTTCGGCGGCGTCGCCGTCGGCACGATCCGGCTCGACGCCGTCCGCGACCTTTTCGCCGCCATGGACCTTGGCGCGCATGGCTCGATCTCGCTGTTCCACGACGATGGCACGCTGGTGATGCGGGTTCCCTATCGGGCGGCCTTCATCGGCAGCGACGTCAGCGGCACCGACGTCTTCCGCCGCTCCAAGGAAACGCCGGGCGGGCAGTTCGTCGCCGTCTCCAAACTCGACGGGGTCCGGCGCCTGCATAGTCTGGCCGATGTCGGAAACGGTCCGCTGCATGTCGCCGTGTCCCTTTCGGTGGCCGAGGTCGAGGCCGGCTGGTGGCGGCATGCATGGATTATCGGCTCCACGGCATGCGTGCTGGTCGGTGTTCTGGCCCTGGCCGCCCTGGCGCTGCGGCGTGAGCTCCGCCGCCGGCAGGAGGCCGAAGCCGCGGCACGGGAGAGCGAGGCCAACTTCCGCCTGCTGGCCGAGAACTGCGGCGACATGGTGTCGCGGATCGGGCCGGACGGGGTGCGCCGCTATGTCTCGCCGGCCTCCATCCGACTACTCGGTGTGCCTCCTGCGGAGCTGGTAGGACGACGGCCGCAGGAGGAGATCCATCCGAACGACACGGCCGGTCTCGCTTTGGCGGCCGAGCGCCTGCAGCACGGTGAGGCCGAGGAGGCGACGGTTGCCTATCGTACGCGCCGCGCCGATGGCTCCTGGATCTGGGTGGAATCGACCATCCGGGTGGTCCGCGATCCGGTATCCGGCGCGCTGGATGGGCTGGTCGCCGTGTCGAGGGACGTGACGGAGCGGAAGAATGTCGAGGCGGAACTGGCCCGGCTGGCGACGGTCGACGGCCTGACCGGCGTTGCCAATCGGCGCAGCTTCGATGAGGCCCTGCAGCGCGAATGGCGCCATTGCGCCCGGACCGAACTGCCGCTGTCGGTCCTCCTGGTCGATGTCGATCACTTCAAAGCCCTGAACGACAGCCAGGGCCATCAGCGCGGCGACGAATGCCTGCGGCAGATCGGCGCCGTGCTGGGCGCCACGGTCCGCCGCGCTGGAGACCTGGCGGCCCGCTATGGGGGCGAGGAATTCACGATCCTGCTGCCGGAGACCGATGCGCCCGGGGCCGCCGCGGTTGCGGAGCGGCTACGCGCGGAGATCGAAGGCCTGGCCCTGCTGCACCCGGCCAGCGGCGTGGCGGGCGGGATCATCACCGTCAGCGTCGGCGGTGCGACGCTTTGGCCATTGCCGGGCGAGGAAACGAAGGGGCCGGCGCAGTTGCTCAGCGCCGCGGATGAAGGCCTGTACGAGGCGAAGCGCTCCGGCCGGAACCGCACCGTTCACACCAAGCCCGCCTATGCCCTGATCTAGTTTGACCTGGCGCCAGACCGCCTTGTCCGAGAGGGCCAGGCCGGAGAGGCGGCCCGCCTTGCTCAGCCCGACAAAGACTGGCAGCGCCGCATCCGAGGCGCCGCCGGTGCGATCACCGGCACCCCGGCGAAAGCCGAGCCAGGCCTCGAGCGCCCGGGCCGGGCAGAGCGCGGGCTCCTTGAGGTTGGCCCAGAGGGCGATGGCCTGGCCGGCGCCGCGCTGGTCGGTCTTCGAGCGACGGATCAGCAGGTGGAGGCCGCGCTGCGGCACCACCTCGATGTCGCCGAGCGTCAGGCCAACCGGCTCCGAGCGCCGCAGCGCCCCGGCAAAGCCCAGCAGCAGCGCCCGGTCGCGGGCGCCGAGCGGTGTATCGGACGAAGGTCGGGTCGCCAGCATCCGCCGCAGCACGTCGGGCCCGGCGGTGGCCTGCTTCGCGGGCCGGGAGCCCCTGGTGCGGGCGATGCCCTCGAGCAGCAGGACCAGGCGGGGGTGGCGGAGGCCGAGGGCGATGCCGGCGAGGCGGTGGGCGGCCTGAATGGCGGCCAGGGCCACGTGGAGGCTGGAGAAGCTGAGGCCGCGATCGGCGGCATGGACCGCGTACTGAATGACATTGCCAGGTTATTAGTATGGGCTGGGTAAATCTGCATCGCGCGCGTCTTCTCTTTTGACTGTCCAGCCGACTGCGCGCGCTGCGATAACGCCGAGAAAGCCGGATGCAGGGCAAAAGCTGGTGAACTGCCAGGATGCCGGCTCGGCAGGAGCATTATCGAGGGCGACGAGCGCTGGCAGGTTGCCTGGACCTAGAGAAACGGTGAAGGAGTCGAGCGGCATGGAAAGGCCCAGGCCCAGGGCCTTCACGAATGCCTCCTTTCGCGTCCAGGCTTCGAAAAAGGCTTTGTGCTGCAAAGCTGCGGGGAGGCGAGCGAGTGCTGTCTGCTCGGCCAGAGAGAAGTAGTGGGAAGCGAATTCAAGGGCGTTGATGTGGCGGCATCGCTCGATGTCGAGACCGATCTCAAAATTGGCCGAGACTGCAACGGAAGCGATGGTGCCGCTATGGCTGAAGCTGAAATAGGGTGCGCCCTGGTTCGCTAGCCGAGGCTTGCCATGTGGACCAGTTTCGAAAGCGAGTGACGCTGGTGCTGCGCCAAGCCACCGGCCAAGAATGGCACGCAGGCCAGCATGGGCACGCCGAAACGCCACGCGATATCGTTCTTGGGCGAAGCGTAAGGCGCGTGCCTGCTCAGCATTATCAAGCACGCTCCAATCCAACTCATCCGAACATTCGACCGACCAACACCAGAGATGAACAACCGTCATTTGATCGCGTTTGAGAATACGGAAAACATCCGATCAAACGCATACCAATGAGGAGGACTCAAAACAAGCGGCAATGCTCCTGGCAACGATGAGAGATCGTAAGTACCAACGCTTGACCATTCCCTGGCGGCGGTCGGGCACAAAAGATGTCGGCTATGGTCACCGCTCTGCCGCCGCAAGCGGCCGGGCTGAAGCGTACGCACGGGCCTGCAGCCGATGGTAAGGGTCTCGGAATCATCTGGCCATAATCAACTGCAGAACGTCATCGCCAGCCCGTAAGCGAGGATTTCGGGCCCATCTCGGCCGTGGTTGATGCTCAGCCTTGTTCGGCGGTCGTCCAGCACCAGTGCATGAGTTTGTCGATGCGGTTGTTGGGCCAGCCGTTGACGAGGCGGGTCAGCACGGCGGTGAATTAGCGCTGCGGATCGACGTCATTCAGCTTGCAGGTCTCGACCAGGGAGGCAACGGCCGCCCATGTTGCCCCGCCATCGTCGCCCGAGGCGAACAGCGCGTTTTTCCGGCTGAGGCAGATCGGCCGGATGGCGCGCTCGACGGTATTGTTATCAGGCATGTGTAGGCTCCGGTGTCCTCCGTCGGTGCTACTGTCGAGAAACCGGGATGGGCGTGCCGGGCGCACGCATGGCGGGCAGGCCCGACCAGACGATGATGCGTACGGCGGAGAGAAAGTCCGCCAATGAAGCGGCGGCGTGATGCTGCTGCGGGCAGGTAAAACCCGGCCAGTGGCAGGCGGCCTACCCTGAGGTCTCAGGGTGGGGCGCCGGGAGATGTTCGTGGTGGAGACCTGCGCGGCGGTCCGTCGGTTCGTGCTCCTCGAGGGGCATAGCCGACGGGAGGCATCCCGGGTTTTCGGGCTGAGCCGGGACACGATAGCCAAGATGCCGGTACTCCGCGCCGCCTGGGTATGTGCGGACACGGCCGGCAGACAAGCCCAAGCCGGGGGCGCTGCTGCCGGTGATCGCTGCATCCTGGAGGCGGACCGGGCTGCCCCGCCCAAGCAGCAGCACACCGCCAAGCGGCGATGCCGTGCTTTGTACAGCCCAGCCACCTTCTTGGCCCAGCCGAATGCTTCTTCGATCCGCTTGCGGATTCGCAGGCTGACCGCGTAGCCGGGGTGGCGCGTGGTGCGACCATTGATGGCGGACCGCCGCCCGCTGGTGTTTTGTGCCACGTGCGGAGTGACGTTGATCTCACGGAGTTCGGCGACGAAGTCGCGGGTATCGAAGCCCTTGTCGCCACCGAGCGTGATCGGCTGCGGCCGCTCGGCGTGGCCGGAGGCGCGGGTGGCCACCGCGCTGACGATCAGCCCGTTCCTGTTTTCCAGGAGCGCACGGCCCAGGAAGGCCAGCTTTGCCTCCTTGCCCTGGCCCATGCGGTACAGGCGGGCGTCTGGATCGGTGGTGGAGGCATGGGTGTCGTTGCCGCGCTGCTGACCGTGGAGGTCCTGCTCACCATTGCGGCCGCCATTGGGCGGCGGGCCGGAGCTATCCTTGGGCCGGAAGCTCTTGGTGCTGGCCCCGGCGTCCCGCAGCGTGCCGTCCACCGAGAAATGCTCGCTCGACAGCAGCGCGCGGACCTTGGGCTGCGCCAGAACGGCGGCCAGGAACTTGACCGCCACGTCCCCGGCCAACAGGCGGTCGCGGTTCGTGGTGACGGTGGCCGGTCCCACACCGGGTCATCGACGCCCAGGTCGACAAACCAGCGGAACAGCGGGTCGAAGTCGAGCCGCTCGACCAACTGGCGTTCCGAGTGGATCGAGTAGAACGCCTGCAGCAACAGGGCACGCAGTTGCCGCTCTGGTGGGATCGATTGCCGCCCGAACGGCGAGCACAGCGCGTCGAACGCCGAAGATAGCGTCTGCAGCGTGGCATTCGCTACGTCCAGGATGACCCGCAGCGGATGCTCGGCCCGCACCCGGTGCTCCAGATCGACATAGCGGAACAGCGATCCAGCCACCGTGTCATTGCCGCGCATGCCGCCCCCTCACCGTCGGCAAAAGCAACTCATGAAGGCCAGCCTCAGGCTACAAGTCTCAGCAGCCTGCTAGGCGGTGAGGGCGTGGGTCGACGCTTGCGCCGCTGGGAGTTCGGCTCGAACTCGCGGCGTTGTTCGGGCTAAGCCGTGAAGACCTGCTGCCATGGGAGCGTTCTCCTGGTCACGAGAGAACGCCCCACCACACTTCGGGACTGCACACCTGGTCACTGATAACTCCACCCCATTGGCATATTCCCCAATGCTTCCAAAAGCTCAAAAACCATCCGTCATTCAACTAACAGGCTAGTGCAAATAAGTTGCCCGCAATTATTTCGGCTTGTACAAGTACCTTCGAATGGAATTCCAAAGAAATCCAGAGGTTTGAAGTAACGCGACATCTTCACTACGAAGCCTTCTGCTATCACAAAATCGAGACGAAACCTGCGTTTTCCAACACAAAATAAACTAATAAGTGAAATTCATGCCGTGGCCTGGATCGATTCATAAAGATTTTCTCTGATCTAGTTTATTTTTAAGCGCATATATAACCTTGAGTTTAATATTGTCTGTTCATATCTGGTAGCGATCTCAAACCTGTGAGATGACCAAGCCGAACTTGAGTGCGAATAATTCGCTCGCAGTAAAGCAAAAGATCGTCTTTTAGTGTGAAGTAGAAATACAGTATCGTGTTTTAGAACAGTAAAGACTTTTGTTGTGCGGCTTTATATTTCATATGAACTTATATTTATATGAGTATTACGCCAGCAATTTATTTTTTCCTGTTTTTAGTGAATGTCGAAATATTTTATATGTAATATCTAATGATGAATAAAAATAATTATTGTTTTTTCAATAAAAAACAGCGCTGTGGAATACTGTGAGGGACACTTACTATGCGGCGGCGTTGCGAAAATGACTTTGTTGCTCCTTTAGATGTGACTATGGAAGCGGAGACAACCAAGTTTTCGACTCCACCTCCAATCACTTCTTGTGATGCGACGTCCCGCACTCCCCGTTTCTCGACGTTTATACTTCTTCTGGAGGCGACCGACGTCGCCACCCTTTGGAGTTATGCTATTGCCTCTCAGGGCTTGTTCCGCCATGGGGGCGGCGGACACCCTGCCGTAGTGATCATCGGCTCAGGGCTGATGGCACTGGCGATGGTTCTTGGCTTTCGCAGCCTCGATCTCTACGCGGCATCCCGCATACTTAATCTGCGCCTGAGTATTGTACCGCTGGGATTTGCCGCTGTACTGGCCGGCGGGGCGCTGACCATGCCGGTCATTGCGCAGGCAGGTGTATCATCGGGGCATGCGATGACCTCGGCTTGGTTGTCGGTTGGCTGCTTCGTCATCCTACTACTCAACCGGTGTATCTGCCGGGTTGCACCGCGCCTCTTTAAACTGCGCAATCCCTTCGCCTCGACATATGTCGTCGTAGGCTTGGCGCACGAGGACCCGGCCATCGTCGAAACGCTACGGCGTGACCCACGGCGCTACCGGTTGGCCGGTACGCTGTTACTCGACGAGCGAGCGTACGAGGCTGCCAACAGCTTAAGCCAGATGGCGCGGCAGCGGCTTCACCGTTTGCTGGCTCAGCAGCCCATCGATGCTGTCATCATCGCCGTCCCGCTCCACCTATCGGCGACGATCCGTGGCATAGCCGAGACAGCGCGCTGTTATCCCGTGCGCGTGCTTCTCTCCCTGGCCGAGACCATACCACAAGGCTTTGGTCCCCGTAGCGCCCCGCTCTGCGAAGTGGATGGACATGTGCTGGCGCCAATCGTCAGCCGCCCGCTTGCCGGTTGGGCATGGATTGCCAAGGATATCACCGACCGCACGCTTGCACTGATGCTGCTGGCACTCATCGCGCCAGGCCTCATGATCATCGCAATAAGCATACGCTGCAGCAGCCCGGGACCCGTCCTTTTCCGTCAAACCCGTCAAGGCTACGGCAACCGCCGCTTCGAGATCCTCAAGTTTCGTACCATGCATCACCGGCCGCGTTCAGCGGACCTTGGGCTGCCACTGACGCTCACCAGTAAAAACGACCCGCGCACATTCACCTTCGGCCGCCTGTTGCGGCGTTGCAGTCTCGATGAACTGCCGCAACTGCTCAACGTGGTCATGGGCGACATGTGGCTGGTCGGACCGCGGCCGCATTCGCCGCTCGCCTGCGCGTCTGGAACCCCCTATGTCGAAGCGGTTGAAGGCTATGCCGCACGCCATCGGCTGAAGCCCGGCATCACCGGCTGGGCGCAAGTGAATGGTTGGCGTGGACCAACCGATACGCTCGAACAAATTGTTCGCCGCGTGCAGCATGACATGCATTATGTGGAGAACTGGTCGCCGCTGCTCGACCTCCGTATTCTGCTCGCCACGGTCCGATCGGGCTTCAGCGGGGAGAATGCGTTCTGATGGCGCAGCTTCATCCCGCTGGTGCTGCCGCACCGCTGCACGTGACCGTCGTGGTCCCGACGCTGAACGCAGCGCTGCATGCTGCGATGCAACTTCCTGCACTCGCTGCGCAGACTCGCCGGCCAGACCAAATACTGGTGCTGGACTCCGAGTCTGATGACGACACGGTGGCGCTCTACGGATCGCAAGGCTGCCGTGTGCAGGGCGTGCGCCGTGCGCAGTTCGATCATGGCGCAACGCGCAACATGGGCGTGTCCCTCGCCGGGCCGACGGACATCCTCGTCTATATGACGCAGGATGCGTTGCCGGAGCCGGATGCGATCGAGCGCATCCTGACGCCGTTCGACGATCCGGCGGTCGGCCTCGCCTGCGGGCGGCAGCTGCCGCGGCCGAATGCGGGTCCGCTGGAGCGGCATGCCCGCTACTACAACTATCCCGGCAACAGCTCCTTCCGCGACATCCAGCGGGCCCGGAGGGCTGGGGTCAAGGCGGTGTTCAGCTCGAACTCCTTCGCTGCCTACCGTGCCGTCGCACTGCGCGGCGTCGGCGGCTTCCCCAATCGGATCATCATGGGCGAGGACCAGGTCGTAGCAGGCCGCATGCTTCTGCACGGCTGGACAATCGCATATGTCGGCGAAGCAAAGGTGGTGCATTCGCACGGCTATACGGTCCGCCAAGAATTCCAGCGCTACTTCGACATCGGCGTGTTCCACGCTCAATACCGCAACCTGATGGATGTCTTCGGCCGGGCGGAAGGCGAGGGTCTACGCTTCGTCGTGTCGGAACTCGGCTATCTCGCGCGGCAGGCACCCCACCGCATGCCGGAGGCCATGCTTCGCACCGCGGCCAAGCTGCTCGCATACCATCTTGGCAATCGCGAAGCGGCGCTGCCGATCAGCATCAAGCGCCGGCTGGCCATGCATGGCAGCTTCTTCGACGCACCTCGGCTTGCGCCGCTCAACTCGTTGGATGAATAGGCCATGCCGGACACGAAGCGTATCCTCCTCGTCAATAATTTCTATGCGCCGCATGTGGTGGGCGGCGCCGAAATCGTCGTACAGAACCTAGCGGGCTGGCTCGCAGCCGAAGGCCATGACGTGATGGTCGTGGCGACCTGTGGGCCAGGCCAGAATGAGGCACCCGATCGCAGCCCCGGAGGCGTTCGGGTTGTGCGCTTTTTTCCCACCAATCTCTGGTGGAATTACGAACGCTTCCAGTCCGGTGACAGTCGCGGTGCGGTTCGGCGACTGATATGGAACCTGCGTGACCAGTGGAACTTCGATACCCTGCAGCGCTTCGATGCCATCCTCCGGGACTTCGCGCCGGATGTCGTCCATACGCACAACCTCAAGGGGTTTTCGCCCGCGGTCTGGACCGCGGCGCGACAGCACGGTGTGCCGATCCTGCACACGGCGCATGATTATCATCTAATCTGCAACCGCGGCGTCATGCTGCGCGGCGTTGCCGCCTGCGCCACCCGTTGCACGAGCTGCTGGGCAGGCAGCCTGCCGCGGCGGATGCTGGCCCACGCAGTGGACGCCCTGGTTGCACCCTCGCACTTCGTGCTCGACCGGCATCTCGAAGCGAGCGTGGCAGGGCGGAGCGGGAGCCACGTCATCCGCAACGGCATCCATGGCGCTCTAGGACGGAAGCGGCGTCGGGCCGGGCCGTTGCGGCTGCTGTTCCTCGGTCAGGTGCGGCGGGAGAAGGGGGCGGAACTGCTGGGCGAGATGCTGGCCAAGCTGCCGCGCGGTGCGGCCGTACTGGAGGTGGCGGGTACCGGCGCCGCCCTGCCGATGCTGGAGGCCCTGGCGGCCCGCGACGAGCGGATCACCCTCAGCGGGTTTCTCTCGGGAGCGGCCAAGCAAGCGGCGCTGGAGCGGGCGGATGTCCTGCTATTTCCGTCGCTGTGGGCGGAGAATGCGCCGCTCTCGCTGGCCGAGGGGATGCGGGCGGGGTTGCCGGCGATCGCCTCGGCAATCGGAGCGGTCCCGGAATTCGTGGCCGCCGGGCGCACTGGCCTGCTGGTGCCGCCGGGGGATGCGCAGGCCATGGCCCAGGCGGTGATCCGGCTCGCAGAAGAGGATGGGCTGCTCGAGCTCCTGTCGGAGGGCGCGCGGTCGGCCTCCCGGGCATTGACCGTGGAGGTGATGGGCCAGGCCTATGCCTCGCTCTACGACGAGGTCCTAGCGGCGGCAGCGGCGCGGTATCGTGCGGTGCCAGCAGCATGAGCCTTTCCTTTGAGCGCCGGCGGACCGAGGCGACGGCGGGACGGGGCCGGCGCGTTCTCTGGACTTCGCCCTACTTCCCCTGGCCTGCGAACAACGGTGGCATGACGCGGCAATACGGGCTGCTGCGCAGCTTGGCGGCGCTCGGCCATCGCATCACCCTGCTGGCATTGGCGCGGGAGATGCCGACCCAGGCGGCGATCGACCACCTTGCTGGCTTCCTCGAGCAAGTCATCGTTGTGCCGCGCCGGGCACGAACCAGCGTGGCGACGCTGCTGGCGGCCATGGCCTCGCTCGACCGACCCGCAGTTGCCACGGTGAACGGCTGCAACGCCGACTATGCCCGGCATTTCGCGAGGCTGCTGGCAGCCGGCGGCTGGGACCTCGTGCAGGTCGAGCACAGTTACAGCGTCGAGCCGCTGCAGGCGGCTCTGGCAGCGGCGCGGACGCCCTGGTTGCTCACCGAGCACAATGTCGAGTCCCGCCTGGTGTCGCTGCAATATGCGCAGCTGCCCGCTCCGCTGCGCGTCCTCGCCCGGCTCGACCGGCTCCGGGCGGAGCGATGGGAACGGCAGGTCCTGCGCAGGGCGGATTGCATCGTCGCGGTGACGCCGCAGGATGAGGCCGCATTCATCGCACTGGGTGCCCGGCGGACGGCGGTGGTTCCGAACTGCGTTGATACGGCGACCTTCGCCGTGGGGCGGCCGGTTGCGGCGGAACGGCGGCTCGTCTTCCTCGGCAACTATAATTACGCACCCAACCGCGACGCGGTGATGTGGCTGGCCGAGACCATCATGCCACTGATCTGGCGGGCGGAACCGGGGGTGCGGCTGCGCCTCTGCGGCAGTTCAATGCCGGTCGCCTGGGCGGCGCGCTGGCCGGACCCTAGGCTGGAATGGGTCGGCTACACGCCGAGCGTCCTATCGGCGCATGCGGAGGCGAGCGCTTTCATTGCCCCGCTCCGCGCCGGTGGCGGATCAAAGCTGAAGGTGCTGGAAGCGATGGCCTCCGGCCTGCCGGTCATCGGCACGCCACAGGCCGTCTCCGGGCTTGAGGTGTCGGTTGGCGAAAACTTCGTTGGCGGAACTGAAAGGGCCGAGGACATCGCCGCCGCAGCGGTCAAGGTGCTGCGCGATCCGGCCCTGGCGGCGCGGATCGGCGAGCAGGGACGGCGCTACGTGGCGCGGCACCATAACTGGTCGGCGGCAGCGGCGATCCTTGAAGCGCAATGGGAGCGGCTCTCTGCATCGGCGGTGATGCATGCTTGACCGGCGAAGATTGATGCTGACGGGTGCCATGGGGACGGCGGCGCCGGACGTGCGGCAAGTTGCCGACCTGCGCACACTGGGCGCGGTCGGCGACGGTCGGGCGGATGATACGCCGGCGCTGGCCCGCGCCCTGGCGACCGCGGCCGAGCAGGGAGGCGGGGCAATCACCCTGCCGCCCGGCATCTACTCTATCCGGCCAAACCGGCTGCGGCTGCCACAGAACACCTCGCTGATCGGCATGGGGAGGGCCTCGGTGCTCCGCCGGACGGGACCAGGGACCTTGCTCGATGTCAGCGGGAGCTCGACCGAGCAGCGCGTCGGTGGTTGCCTGCTCCGCGACCTGGTGCTCGATGGCAACAGCGAGGCCGGGACGCTGCTGCGGGCCTGGCATACGCATGACCTGGTGCTGGAGAATGTCTGGCACCGCAACAACGCCGGCCTCGGCCTGGACGGCGCCGAACTATGGGACAGCCGTTTCACCAACTGCACCTGGGACTGGTGCTCCGGCGCCGATGGCCGCAGCCCCGCCATATTGCTGCGCGATCGGCCAGGACGCGACGGCCCGGGCGGCGACAACAGCAACGCACTTTATTTCGTCAATTGCCGCTGGGAGTCGTTCCGCGACGGGGCGCTCTGGTTCGCGCAGATCGGTCGCTCGGCGAACAGCCAAGTCTACCTGGTCAATTGCAAGATGGAGTCGAGCTACGTCCGCGGGCCCTTCCTGCGGATTGCACCGGCCACCCGCAACGTGATCGTGCAGAACCTCTATCTCTGCGGCAACGCTTTCGACCAGGGCACGGCAGTGCCGGTCGATCTGGTGCAGCTCAACGCGCAGTCGCTGGCACGGCTGGAAAACCTGTGCGTCTGGCTGAATGCGCCGGTGGCGCGGACGGTTGTCCGCTCGGATGTCGGGCATGTCTCCTGCGCCATCGAGAATGTCTGGGTCGATGGCTCCGTGGCGCCGACGGTTGCCATCGTCGAGCATATCGGTGCCGTCAAGGCGCAGACGACGCGTATCGGCTTCCTCGGAAAGGCATCGGGCATTGCAGAACGTTGAGGTCGAGAGCGCGCGCATGAGGGGACCCCTCGTCCTCGATGCCGTCCCGTCCGTACCGGGAATCGGACAGCGACTGCGGCGGCATCCCTGGCGCATCCTGCTGATCAGCGGGATCACCTTCGCCATTGCCGCCGCGGTGGTGCTGAACCTGCGTCCGGTCTACCGCTCCGAGGCTACCCTGCTGCTGGAGGAGCGGCAGGCGCGGGTCCTCAGCTCCGAGCAGGTGCTGCCCCAGATGGCGAGCGATGCGGAGGCGGTGCTGACCGAGGTGCGGGTGCTGCTCTCCCGCACCCTCGCGCAGGAAACGGTGGATGCGCTCGATCTCGTGCATCAGCCGGAATTCAATCCGGCGCTCGAGGAGCCGACCTTCGTCAGCAAGGCGAAGAAACTGGTCCGGTCCATGATCGGATCCACCGATCCTGACGACAAGGCAACCGGGCCGGAGGCAGTGCGGGCACGGGCCGTCGACATCCTGCTCAAATCGCTCAGGGTGCAGCCCATCGACCGCAGCCGTGCCGTCTCCGTCGCCATCACCGGGCGTGAACCGGCGCTGACGGCCGCCATCGTCAACACCCATACGCGGCGCTACCTGGAAGGCCAGGTGGAACGCAAGGTGACGGCGACCCGGCGAGCGCAGGGATTCCTCGAGACCCAGGTGGCCGAGCTGCGCCAGCGTGTACAGGCGGCCGAGGCGAAGGTTGAAATCTTCCGGAACACCAACGGCCTGCTGCGGGTGGGCAGTGGCGGTTCGCTGGCGGCACAGCAGCTCGCCGAGGTATCGGACCAGCTGATGGTGGCGCGCTCGAAGCTCGCCGATGCGCGATCCCGGGTGGAGCAGGCGGAGGACCCGCGGCGCAACATGGCCTTGCCCGAGGTGGTCAACAATCTGCTCGTCACGCGGCTACGCGAGCAGGAGGCGCAGCTGCGCCGGGAGTTGACGCAATCGGCAGCGACGCTCGGCCGGCAGCATCCGCAGGTGGTCCAGCTGCAGGCGGCCATCCTGGACCTCCAACTGCGGATCGGCCAAGAGATCGGCAAGGTCGGCGAAGCGCTGCGGTCCGAGCTGGCGGTGCTGGACCGGAACGGCGAGAGTCTGGAGGCCCGCTACGTGACGCTGCGCCAGCAGACGGAGCGAGCCAATTCCGACGACGTGGAAGCCAGGGCGTTGGCGCGTGAGGCCGAGGCGGAGCGCAACCTCCTGCAGGCGTTGCTGGCACGGCGGCAGGAGGTGAGCGCGAGCCTTGCCCTGCTGCAGCCGGATGCGCGGGTGATCTCCGCGGCCGACCGACCGCTGACGCCGATCTTTCCGCGCACGCTGCTCTTCCTCGCCGTCGCGGCCTTTGCCTCTCTCTCGCTCGGCTGCGGCGCGGCGCTTCTGCCGCAGCGGCGGAGCCTCGGCTTCAAGAGCATGGACGACATCGCACCACAGCTTGGCACTCGGGCACTCGGCCTGGTGCCGGCGGTGCGGCGGGCGGCGCGGTCGCCGGACTATCTGCTGCGGCGGCCGGAATCGGCCTATGCGGAATCGATCCGCAACATCCTCACCAACCTGTTGCTGAGCGAGGCACGGCCGTCCTCCATCGCCGTCACCTCGGCATTGCCGGACGAGGGCAAGAGCTCGGTCTCGCTGGCTCTGGCCCAGATGTCGGCGCGGTCCGGTCTGCGCACCCTGCTGGTCGACGGCGACATGCGCCGGCCCTCGCTGCACCGGACGCTCGGGCTGCGCGAGGGGCCGGGCCTCCGCGAACTGCTGAGCGGCGCTGCCCGCTCCGCGGAGGTGGTGCAGTGGCACGAGGCGTCCAAGCTCTCGGTGGTGCCGGCGGGCAGAGCGGGCGAGGACATCGCAGCACTTCTGGTCAGCGGCGCGATGCAACGGCAGCTGGCCCTGTGGGAGGGGGAGTTCGACCTCGTCATCCTCGACACCTCGCCGCTCGCCGCCGTCGCCGATGCGAGGCTGACGGCGCGGTCCTGCAGTGTGGTCGTCTTCGTCGCCCTCTGGGACCGGACGCGGCGCAACTTGATCCAGGCCGAACTCAATCGGTTGCGCGAGCTGGGCGCGCGGATCGCCGGCGTCGTCCTGACCCGGGTGAACGCCAATAGCCATGCCCGGGACGGCTACAGCGACAGCGGCTATTTTGCCTCCTACGGACGCGCCTATGTCCGCGACTAGCGGCACACTCCCGGTCGCCGACCGACGCTGGTGGCTGGCTGTGGCCTTCGGCTGGGCGGTGCTGGTAGCATTCCCGGCGCTGCTGCCCGGTGCGCCGGGCGGGGTACGGACGAGCGAACTCGCGGCCGTGCTCGCGCTGACGGGACTCGGCATGTCGGCGCTGTGGGGGCAGCTGCCGCCGCCCGGGCCGCGGCCGGCCGGCATCGCCTTTCTGCTCTGCCTGCCCTGGATCGGCGCGGAGCTGGTCGCCACCACCATGCAGGACTACGACCGCCCGGCGCAGATGATGCTGGTGCGCTGGGTGATGAGCCTCGCCTCCGGCTATGCACTGGCGGCGCTGATGGGGTGGCCGGAGGCACGGCGGCCGGTCAGCCTCGGCCTGCTGGCCGGACTGCTGCTCTCCCTCGGCAGCATCGTGCTCGACCATGTCACCTTCGACCCGGCGCATGCCGACTTCACCGCGGTGGAGCTCGAGCAATTCGTCTGGGTCAATGGCGTCTACCGGGCGACGGGCATCTTCAGCCATCCGAATGCGGCAGCCGGCACGGTGCTGCTGGCGGTGCCTCTGGTGATCGGCCTGGTGGAGGAGCGCCTGCTGCCGCGGCTCGGCCTGCTGCTGGCGGTCGGCGTGATCGGCGGCGTCTTCCTCATCACCCAGACCCGCGGGCCAACCGCATTTGCCGTCCTGCTGCTGCTGCTGCACCTGGTCCGGCGGGGCGCGGCGATGCGCCGAGCGCTCGCCTTCGGGGGTGTGGCGCTGCTGCTGCTGCTGCTGGCCGACCCGCTGCAGTCGCCCGGTCAGGGTTCGATGATGCAGCGGCTGATGGACGCCGACAACATCCAGGCCGGCGCCAGCGACCGGATCGACACCGTGCTGGCCTCGCTGGAACTCGCCCTGTCCCATCCGCTCGGGCTCGGCTCGGCCTATGTGGCCGAGCTTGAGGCGCGGACCGGGTTCAGCGCGACGCATAACGGTATCCTGCAGCTGGCGCTGACCGGGGGGCTGCCGATCGCCATTCTTGTCGTGGCGATGCTGACGCGACATGCCGGCATGCTGCTGCGGCGACCTGCGCCGGTCGAGGCCTGGACCGCCGCCTACCTGATCGGCGCGCTGCTCTTCGAGAACCAGTTCTTCGTGCCGACCTTCGCCGTGCTGACGATCTGGCTGCTCTGGCTGCCGCGGCGTGCCGCAGCATGAACCTGGGCGCGATCTTCGGGCGGATACGGCTTGGCGGTGCCCTTCGGCTGGCGCGGGGCACGGTGCTGGCGCAGCTCGTGACCCTGGCGGCGGTGCCGCTGCTCGCGCGGATCTTCCCGGCGGAGGCCTTCGGCTTGTTCGGCTTCGCCAGCACCGCGGCGGCAGCGCTCTCGGTCGTGGTGACGCTGCGCTACGACCAGGGCATCCTCCCGGCGAAGCATCCGAAGGAGGCGGCGGCCTGTGCCATCCTGGCATTGATGGCCGCGGCGGGCTTCTGCGCGGCCTTCGAACTGGGGCTGGCACTGGCGGGGACGCACCTCGAGGCTTGGGTCAGCCCTGGTGGTCTCGCGGCCATCGCCTGGATGGTACCGATCAGCATGGCGCTGCAGGCCTGGACGCTGGTCGCCGTGCAGTGGGGGCTGCGGCAGCATCGGGACGACGCGGTGGCAGGGTTCTACCTGGTGCGTGCCATGGCCATGACGGGGCTGCAGGTCGCGGGCGGGCTGCTCGGCGGCGGTGCGGCGGCGCTGCTGGCCGGACAGATGCTGGGCTCCCTCGCCGGACTGGTGGCGCTGTTCGGACGGGTTCGACCGCCACGGCTCGAAGCCGCGGCGGGGCCGCGGATCGCGCAGTTGCAGGACGCGGCCTGGGCCCAGCGCCACCTGGCCTTCTTCGGCGCCCCACGGATGATCCTCGAGGCGGCAGGCAAGATCGCCATGATCGGGCTGATCTCGGCGCTCTTCGGCGCGCGCGATGCCGGGCTCTACTGGATGGCGGTACGGGTGCTCGCCGTCCCGGCCGCATTCGCCGACGAACCGGTGCGGCAGGCGACGTTCCGCGCCACGGCTGAGGCGCGGCGCACCGGTGAGGCGGCCGCGCGGCCGGTGGTGCTTGCCATTCTGGCGCTTGGCCTGGCCTCGCTGCTCGGCATCGGCATCCTGCATGTGGCCGGCGACAAGTTGGTGGCGATCGTGCTCGGCGAGCAATGGATTGCGGTCGGGCCCACCTTACGCCTGCTGTCGATTTGCGCCGCGGCGGGGATGACGTCGATCCCGCTCAGCGGGCTTGCCGTGGTGCTGGGTTGCCAGCGCCAGCATCTCGGCTTCGAGGCGGTGCTGCAGGCGGGGCGGCTCGGCTGCCTCTGGCTCGGCTATTCCGCGGGAAGCTTCCTCGTCGCCCTTCAGGCCCTGGCGGTGCTGGAGACGCTCTACGTCGCCGCCCTCGCTTGGTTCCTGCTGAGCCGGGACGGGGTGGCACGACGGCGGCCGATGGCCTTGCCGGGCCCCGCCGGGGCCAGCGCGGGGTCCAATACCGAATGAACGCGGACGGGAGGTCCGAGACGATGACGCAGAGCAGGCTGGACGGTCCCGACCTTGGTGAGGCCGCGGAAGACTGGCTGGTGGCGATGGGATCCGGACCGGCAAGGGCGGTCCCAGCGGGCGGCCTGCTCGCCGGGTTCGAGGCCTGGCGCCAGGCGAGGCCATCGGCGCCCGCAGTGGTTTCGGCAGGCGGCACCCTCAGTTATGCCGCGCTGGATGCGCTGGCGAACGGCGTGGCGCAGGTGCTGCTGCGGCGCGGCATCGGGCGCGGTGACCGGATCGGTGTGCTGCTGCCACGCGGGCCGCTGGTGATCGGTGCGATCCTCGGCGTGGTGAAGGCCGGGGCCACCTATCTGCCGCTCGATGCGGCCTACCCGCCGCAGCGGCTGGCCTACATCCTGGCGGACGCCGGCGTGCGTGCGGTGCTCACCGTGCCGGCGCTGCGGGCCACCCTGCCGGCCGCGCTGGCCGATCTGGCGATCGATGCCGGAGCGGTCGTGCCGCAGGCGGAGCCGGCCGGGGCGCCGTCGCCGGCAGCGGACGATCTGCTCTACGTCATCTATACCTCCGGCTCGACGGGCCAGCCGAAAGGGGCTGCGCTGCGGCATGGCGGCTTCGCCAACCTGTTGCAATGGTATGCCGGCGCACTGGGGCTGAGCCCGGCTGACCGGGTTCTGCTGGTCAGTGCGCTGGGCTTCGACCTGACGCAGAAGAACATCTTCGCACCGCTGCTGACCGGCGGCAGCCTTCACCTGCCGGCCGGCGATGTCTTCGATCCGGCTGCCGTGGCGGCGCAGATCGGGACGGAGGGCATCACCTGCCTCAACTGCACGCCGAGCACCTTCTATCCGCTGATCGAGGGCCCCTGGGCGAACCGGCTCGGCACGCTGCGGCGCGTGGTGCTCGGGGGCGAGCCGATCCGTGCGGCGCGGCTGCGGGCCTGGATGGAGCGCGGCCCGGCGGGGCTTCGCGTGCTCAACACCTACGGGCCGACCGAATGCACCGACATCTGCGCGGCGCACGCCTTTGATGCGGCCAGCCTCGAGGAGCCGGTGCCGCTCGGCCGGCCGATCGACAACGTGCGGCTCGCCGTGCTGGACGAAGCCGGAGCGCCGGCGGCGCCGGGCGATGCCGGTGAACTCTGGATCGGCGGCGCCGGGGTCGGGTCGGGGTACCTCGACCGGCCGGGATTGACGGCGGAACGCTTCCGACCGGCCGCGCTGCCCGGCACGGCGCCCGAGCGCATGTACCGCACCGGCGATCGGGTGCGCTGGCGGCAGGATGGGCTGCTCGAGTTCCTGGGCCGGCTGGACCAGCAGGTGAAGCTGGCCGGGCAGCGGATCGAGCTCGGCGAGGTGGAGGCCGCGCTGGCCGCCCATCCCGCCGTCGCCGAGGCCGTCGCCGGCGTGCTGACGGATGGGCCCGGCCAGGAGCCGCGCCTGGTTGCCTGGGTGACCGGGCAGCAGGATGCGATGCCGCCGCCCGCCGATGCATTGCGCCGGCACCTGGCCGAACGGCTGCCGCGCGGGATGATCCCGGTGGCCTTCGTCCCGCTCGCCGCCATGCCGCTGACCCCGAACGGCAAGGTCGACCGTGGCCGGCTGGCGGCGCCGGCGCCGGCCAGCACCGCACCGGCGGAGACGCAGGGGCAGGAGTGGGACCGGCAGGTGGCCGAGGCCTTCGCCCTGGTGCTTGGCCAGGCCGTGGTCGACCCTGCGGCCAATTTCTTCGACCTCGGCGGCAGCTCGCTGCAGCTGATGGAGTTGCAGGCGGAACTGGCGCGGCGGACCGGACGGAGCCTGCCGATGACGACCTTCTTCGCCCATCCGAACGTCGCAGCCCTCGCCGCGCATCTGCGGAAGCCGGCGACCCCGGCGACCGCGCGCGGCGCCACGCCGCTCGCCGCCCGGGCGGCGCGACAGGCGGCGGCGCTGCGCCTGCTCCGGCCGGGGGCGGTCCAGTGAGCGGCGCGGCAGGGGAGGGCGAGGCCGAGGCCGAGGGCATCGCCATCATCGGCATGGCGGGACGCTTCCCCGGCGCGCCGGATGTCCGCAGCCTGTGGCGCAACATCTGCGCCGGCCTCGACAGCATCGGCCGCTTCACCGTGGAAGAACGGGAGGACGGCAGGCAGGACGCGCCCGGCTTCGTTGCGGCGCGCGGCATCCTGGAAGGGGCGGAGGAATTCGACGGTGCCTTCTTCGGCATGAAGCCGCGCGAGGCGGCGCTGACGGACCCGCAGCACCGCTTCTTCCTCGAGACTGTCTGGCAGGCGATCGAGGATGCGGGGCACGACCCGTCCACCCTGGCCGGGCAACCGGTCGGCGTCTTCGCCGGTTGCAGCATGCCGACCTACCTGCTGCATCATGTGCTGCAGGACCGCGCCGCGGTGGAGCGCTTCACCGGCACCTTCCAGGGCGGCGACTATGCCATGCTCGTCGGTGCGCTGGGCGATGCCCTGGCCACGCGCGTCTCCTACAAGCTCGACCTGCGCGGACCGAGCATGACGATCCAGACGGCCTGCTCGACCTCCCTCGTCGCCGTGGCGCAGGCGGTGCAGAGCCTGCTCCTGCATCAGTGCGACATGGCGGTCGCCGGTGGCTCCTCCATCACCTTCCCGCAGCGGCGTGGCTACGTTGCGCAGGAAGGCGGGATGGCCGCGCCGGACGGGCGGTGCCGGCCCTTCGACGCCGCGGCGGGTGGCACCGTCTTCAGCCATGGCTGCGCTGCGGTGGTGCTGCGCCGCCTTTCCGACGCACGGGAGGCAGGCGACCCGATCTACGCGGTGATCCGCGGTGCGGCCGTGAACAACGACGGCGCCGCGAAGGCCGGCTTCACGGCGCCGAGCGTCGAGATGCAGGCGGAGGTGGTGGCCACGGCCCAGGCCATCGCCGGTGTCTCACCCCGCAGCATCGGCTATGTCGAGTGCCACGGTACGGGCACGTTGCTCGGCGACCCGATCGAGGTCGCGGCGCTGAGGCAGGCCTTCGCTGAGGGGGGCGAGGCCGACGCGGCAGGCTTCTGCGCGCTGGGCTCGGTGAAGGGCAATATCGGGCATCTCGACGCTGCCGCCGGCGTCACCGGGCTGATCAAGGCGGCGCTCTGTGTCGAACGGGGCATGCTGCCGCCGACGGCGCATTTCCGCTCGCCCAACCCGGGCCTTTCGCTCGCCGGCAGCCCCTTCTTCGTCCAGGCCGACCTCAGCGCGTGGCCCGAGCCGGACCGGCCGCGCCGCGCCGGCGTCAGCGCGCTCGGCGTCGGCGGGACCAATGCGCATGTGGTGATCGAGCAGGCACCGCCGCCCGCGGCCACCGGCCCGGCCCGGCCCTTCGAGGTGCTGGTCCTGTCGGCTCGCAACGAGGCCTCGCTTGCCCGCATGCGCGCGGCGCTGGCCGGGCACATGCGGGAGGAGCCGGGGCTCGCCCTTGGCGATGTGGCGCATACGCTGCAGGTCGGACGCAGTGCCTTCCCCTGCCGCTGGGCCGTCGCGGTCGGCGACCGCGCAGCCGCACTGGCCGCGCTCGACGCCGGCGCCACGGCCCAGACCGCCGAGGCGGCGCCGCGGCTGATCTTCCTCTTCCCCGGCCAGGGTTCGCAGTATCCTGGCATGGGGGCGGCGCTCTACCACGAGGAGGCGACGTTCCGCGCCGCATTCGATCGTTGTGCCGACATCCTGCAGCCGAAGCTCGGCCTCGACCTGCGCGAGGCGCTCTATGGCACGCCGGATGCGGAGGCCGTCACCCATACACTGTTGGCACAGCCGGCGATCTTCGCCGTAGAATATGCGCTGGCACAGCTCTGGCTCGGCTGGGGGCTGCGACCCGCGGCACTGGCCGGGCACAGCGTTGGCGAGCTGGTGGCGGCGACGGTGGCGGGCAGCATCACCCTCGAGGATGCGCTCGCCCTGGTCGCCGAGCGCGGGCGGCTGATGGAAGCGCAGCCGCGCGGCCTGATGCTGGCCGTGCGGCTGCCGGAGGCCGAGCTGCGGCCGCTGCTCGGCGACGGCGCCGACCTGGCGGCGGTGAATGCACCGCAGCTCTGCGTCGCGGCCGGGCCGGATGAGGCGATGGCGCGGCTGGAAGCCAGGCTCGCCGGGCGCAACGTGCAGGCGCGACGGCTGCACACCTCGCATGCCTTCCACTCCGCGATGATGGACCCGGTGGTGTCGCCGCTGACCGCCTTGGTCAGCCGGATGCGCCTGGCACCGCCGACGATCCCCTGGGTCTCCGGCGTCACCGGCACCTGGATCACGGCCGAGGAAGCGACCTCGCCCGACTACTGGGGGCAACATTGTCGGGCGGAGGTCCGCTTCGCCGCCGCCATGGCGACCCTCGCGGCTGACGGCCCCGCCGTGCTGCTGGAGGTGGGGCCGGGCACCACGCTCGTCACCCTGGCGCGGCAGGGTGCGGGGCGGGGCATGCCGGCCATCGCCTCGCTGCCGGACGCGCAGGGCGGCGAGGCCGCCCTCGCCACCATCCATGCGGCCGCGGCGCGGCTCTGGACCAACGGCATCGTACCCGACTGGGCGGCGATGCGGCAGGGGGCGGCCCGTCGGCGCGTCTCCCTGCCCGGCTATGCCTTCGAGCGGACCCGGCACTGGATCGATGCGCCGAACGCCGCTGCTACCGTCGAAGTGGTTCCAACCGAGGTTCAACCCATGCCCCAGGATCGCGCTGCGCAGGCGCAACACCTCATCCGTGAGGTGATCGCGGAACTTGCCGGCGAGGCGCTGCCGGATACGGCTGCGGGCGTCAGCTTCCTGGAACTCGGCTTCGACAGCCTTTTCCTCAGCCAGCTCAGCCAGGTGCTCCTGTCCCGGTTCGGCGTGCGGACCAGCTTCCGGCAACTGCTGCGCGAGCTCGGCACGCTGGAAGCGCTGGCGGCGCATGTGGCGCCGCAGCTTCCGGAGGCGCCGGCACCCGTGGCGGCTGCCGCACCTTCGGCGCCGGCCATCGTGCCGGCCGCCACCCTTGCCGCCGCGCCTGCCGCCCTGGTGGCTGGGGCGGGATTGGAAGGGCTGCTGCGCGCGCAGGTCGAGGCGATGTCCGGGCTGATGCTGGCGCAGCTCGACGCGTTGAAGGGCCCGGGCGCGGCGGCGCTGCCGGCACCTGTCTTGGCGCCTGTCCCGGTACCTGTCCCAGCGGCCATCGTGCCGGTGCCGACCCCGGCGCCCGGGCCAGCCCCCGAGACGGAGATGGACTCCCGCTTCCGCCGCTTCACCGCCGGTGGCAAGCCAGTCTCCGCGACGCTGACCGCGGCGCAGGAGGGCCTTGTCGCCGAACTCATCGGGCGCAACCGGACGCGCATGGCCGGCTCACGCGCGTTGACCCAGCGGTATCGCAACGTCCTGGCCGATCCGCGCGCAGCGGCCGGCTTCCGCCGCGAATGGAAGGATCTCGTCCATCCCGTCGTCTGCGCCCGGGCCGAGGGCGCCTACATCTGGGATGTCGACGAGAATGCCTATGTCGACCTAGTGAATGGCTATGGCGTGACCGCGCTCGGCCACAGCCCGGATTTCGTCACCGATGCGGTTGCGGCGCAGCTCCGTCGCGGCTTTCCGATCGGCCCGATGGCCGATCTCGCCGGCCCGGTCGCCGAAGCCATCGCCGAGCTGACCGGGCACGAGCGCGTCAGCTTCACCTGCACCGGTTCCGAAGCGGTGATGGCGGCGCTGCGCGTCGCGCGGGCCGTCACCGGTCGCAAGCGGGTGGTTGCCTTCGCCGGCGCCTATCATGGCGGCTTCGACGAGGTGCTGCTGCGTGGCGTGCGGCGTGGCGGCGAACCGCGGTCCATGCCGGCCGCGGCCGGCATCACCGAGGAAGCGGTCGCCAACATGACCATCCTCGAGTTCGCCGATCCCGCCTCGCTCGAGTGGATCAAGGCCCATGCCGGGGACCTTGCGGCGGTGCTGGTGGAGCCGGTGCAGAGCCGGCACCCCGGGCTGCAGCCGCGCGACTTCATCCGCGCATTGCGCGAGGTGACCGCCGCGCACGGCTGCGCGCTGATCATGGACGAGGTCGTCACCGGCTTCCGGGTCCATCCGGGGGGAGCGCAGGCGCTGTTCGGCGTGCGTGGCGACCTGGCGACCTATGGCAAGGTGATCGGCGGCGGGCTGCCGATCGGCGTGCTCGCCGGCTCTGCACGCTTCATGGATGCGCTGGACGGCGGCAGCTGGACCTTTGGCGACGATAGCGGGCCGGAAGCAGAGGTGACGATCTTCGCCGGCACCTTCGTCCGCCATCCGTTGGCGCTGGCGGCGGCGCAGGCGGTCCTCGCCCATCTGAAGGCCGAGGGGCCGGCGCTGCAGGCGAGGCTGGAGGCGACGACGCGCTCCCTCACCGACCAGCTCGATGCGCTCTTCGCCCGGCGCGGCCTCGCGCTACGGGCCGAGCGCTGGGGCAGCATGTTCTTCCTGAACCCGGCCGCGGAGGACCGGAAGGCGACGCTGCTCTATCCGCTGCTCCGCGAGCGCGGGGTGCACATCCAGGAGAATTTTCCCTGCTTCCTCACCACGGCGCATGGGCCGAAGGAGGTGGAGCTGGTGGTGCGGGCCTTCGAGGGAGCGCTCGAGGAGGTGCAGCGGGTCGGCATCCTGGCGCCGCAGGGCCCCGTGGCGGAGACTCCGGTGGCGCTGCCGCTGACCGAGCCGCAGATGGAAGTCTGGCTCGCCGCCCAGCTCGGCGACGAGGCGTCCTGCGCCTTCAACGAGGGCGTGCGCATCGAGCTGGAGGGCGCGCTGGATGCGGCAGCGCTGGAGCGGGCCCTTGGCGCCGTCCTGGCGCGGCATGAGGCGCTGCGGGCCCGCTTCGCCCCGACGGGCGAGACGATGGCCATCGCGCCTCCGGCGCCGGTGACGCTGCCGGTCGAGGACCTCTCGACCTGGGCCGCTGCGGAGCAGGACGCGGTGATCGAGACCGCGATGGCCACCGCGGCGCGGCAGCCCTTCGACCTCGTCGGCGGCCCCTGCCTCCGCGCGTCGCTGCTGCGTCGCGGGCCGACGCGGCATACGCTGCTGCTCGGTGCGCATCACATCGTCTGTGACGGCTGGTCGATGAACCTCGTCATCGAGGAATTGGCCACGCTGCTCGCCGCGGAGGCTGGCGGCAAGGAGGCGACGCTGGTGGCGCCGCTCTCCTTCGGCCGGCACGTCCGCGCGGCGGTGACGGACGCGGCGACGGAGGCGCATTGGCTCGGTCGTTTCCGCGATCCGCCGCCGCCGCTCGACCTGCCGGCCGACCGCCCGCGCCCGGCGCGGAAGAGCTTCCGCGGCGCGACGCTGACGACCCGGGTCCCGGCCTCGCTTGCCCGCGCGGTGCAGGCTGCCGGTGGCCGGCAGGGAGCGACCCTCTTTGCCACGTTGCTGGGCCTGTTCCAGGTGCTGATGGGACGGCTGGCGCAGCAGGATGACGTGTTGGTGGCGGTGCCGATGGCCGGCCAGTCGCTGGTCGTCGAGGAGGGGCCGCTGGTCGGTCACTGCGTGAACCTGCTGCCGGTTCGCGGGCGCTGGGACGCAACGACAACGCTCGCCGCGCATCTCGCCGCGGTTCAGGAGGAAACCGCCCTGGCGCGCGAGCACCAGGGCTTCACCCTCGGCACGCTGGTGCGCCGCCTCGACCTGCCGCGGACGACAGGGCGGCTGCCGCTCGCGGACGTGCAGTTCAACCTGGAGCGGATGGCCCAGCCGGGCGATCGCGGCGGGCTGGCACTGCGGGCCTCCACCATCGGCAAGGCCTTCGTCAACTTCGACCTCTTCGTCAACGTCATCGAGCAGGACGACGGCCTCCGCATCGAATGCGACTACAACACCGACCTGTTCGACGAGACGACCGTGCGACGCTGGCTCGGCCACTATGAGGCCTTGCTCGGCGCCCTCGTGCAGGATGCCGCCCAGACCGTGGTCTCCGTGCCGCTGCTGCGGCCGGAGGAGCGGGCAGCGCTGACGCTCCGGGATACGGGGCCGGTGCGGGCGCTGCCGCCGGAGTCCGGCCTCGACGCGTCGATCAAATACTGGAAGGATGCGGATCCGGACCGTCCCGCCATATCATTCGAGGCGATGCATTGGAGCTATGCGGAACTCGACTGCCAGGTCGAACTGCTGGTGCAGCAGCTTCGCCAGCGCATCGCCGGCAGGGAAGCGCGCATCGGCATCCTGCTGGAACGCTCTCCGATCCTCGTCGCGGCGCTGCTGGCCGTGTTGCGCGCTGGCTTCACCTATGTCCCCTTCGACCCGCGGCATCCGCCGGTCCGGGTGCGGCGCCTGGCGGAGCGGGCGGAACTCAGCCTGCTCATCACCGACCGGCCGCCGCCGGAAGGGCTCGACCTGCCGGTGCTCCAACCAGGCCAGCCCTCGCCGCCGCTGTTCGCCGGCACGGATTTCAGCGTCACTGCGGATGAGGCGGCGCCGGCCTATCTGCTCTTCACCTCGGGTTCCACCGGAGAGCCGAAAGGCGTCGAGGTCGGCCGAAGGGCACTCGACAACCTGCTGCTTGCCATGGCGGAGCGGCCGGGACTGGGCCCGCAGGACCGGCTGGTCGCAGTCACCACCGTCACCTTCGACATTGCGGCGCTGGAGCTTTTTCTGCCGCTCACCGTCGGCGCGCGGCTAGTCATCGCCAAACAGGAGGATGCGGTCGACGGCTTCGCCCTGCAGCAGTTGATGCGGGACAGCGGGGCAACCATGCTGCAGGCCACGCCGGCCACCTGGCGGCTGCTGCTGGAGGCCGGCTTCCGCAGCCATCCCGGCTTCAGGATGCTCTGCGGTGGCGAGCCGCTGCCGCGCGACCTGGCCAATGCACTGCTGGAAGGCGGCGGCGAGCTTTGGAACATGTACGGGCCGACGGAGACGACGATCTGGTCGAGCTGCGGGCGCGTGCTCCCGGGAGATGCGCCGATCACCATCGGCGAGCCCATCGCCAATACGACGCTGCATGTGCTGGATCGGCATGGGCAGCCGGTGGTGCCTGGCGTCATCGGCGAACTGTGGATCGGTGGCGAGGGCGTGGCGGCCAGGTATTTCCGCGCTCCGCAGCTCACCGCGGAGCGCTTCCGCCCGGTGCCCGTCGGCCTTGGCGCGGGGCGCTTCTACGGCACGGGGGATCTCGCTCGCTGGACGCCCAACGGGCAACTGGAGCTCCTCGGACGACGTGACTCACAGATCAAGCTGCGCGGCTTCCGCATTGAGTTGAGCGAGGTCGAGGCATCGCTCTCCCGCCTCGCCGGCGTGCAGGCAGCGGCGGTGGTGCTGGCCGGCAGCGGTGCGGAGGCCCGTCTTGTCGCCCATGTCGTGCTCCAGCCCGGTCAGGACTGGGATCCGAAGCGGTTGCGCGAGGCGCTGCGGCAGTGGTTGCCGGATTACATGGTGCCAGCCGGCTGGGTGCAACTCGACGCTATGCCGCTGACGCCGAACCGCAAGCTGGACCGAGCCGCATTGGTGGCGATGAAGCCGGAGCCGGTGCCCGCCGCGCGGCCGACTGCACCTCCGTCGCTCGATCCCTTGGAGGCGCGCATCGCCGCCATCGTCGTGGAGGTGCTCGGCCTCGATGCGATCGGGCCGGCGGACGATCTCCTTGCCCTGGGTGCGGATTCCCTGCAGCTGTTCCAGATCGCGGCTCGGGCGCAGCGCAAGGGGCTGCCGCTTGCCGCGCGGCACCTCATGGAGCACCCGACGGTGGGCGCCCTCGCACGGCTGATCGGCAGCCAAGCGCCAACCGCCGAGGTGCCTCGGCTTATGCAGTTCAAGCGAGCTGGGAGGACATGATGGACGCTGGACCCAGGGAGGATCACGTCCCGCAAGGCGGCACCTTGTCCGATGGACCGCAGGAATGCCCCTGCACCTCGCCACAGCGACAATTCTGGCTACTCGACCAGCTTAATCCCGGCGATCCGGTCCTGAATGTCGCCGTGCGATGGAGGCTGGAGGGTCAGGTCTCGCTTGAGCGGCTGACGCAGAGCTTCGAGGCTGTGATTCAGCGCCATGAAAGCCTGCGCACAGGCCTCACCGAGTCTGCCGAGGGTGTGGTGCAACAGATCTTCCCCCGGGTGCCCTTCCGCCTCGCGGTCGGCGATCTACGCGGCGAGGCGGATTTGGAGGCCGCTGCGGAAGGACGGGCCATGGCGGAGGCGCGCCGGCCCTTCGAGCTCGCGGTGCCGCCGCTGTTGCGAGCGACGCTGCTGCGGGTCGAAGACCGGATCTACCACCTGCTCGTGACCATCCACCATGCGGTGTGCGACGGCTGGTCGGTCGGTGTGCTGGCGGAGGATATCGCCACCCATTACGACGCGGTGTGTGGCGCCGGGCCGACGCCGGCGCCGCTGCCGCTGCCGCTGCAGTACGGCGACTACGCGCTGTGGCAGCAGGCCTGGCTCGCCAGCGAGGCGCCGCGCCGGGCGGAAGCCTATTGGACGCAGCAGCTCGCCCGGGCGCCCTGGTTCGAGGTACTGCCCGACCGGCCACGGCTGCCGGTGGTGACGAGCAGCGGGCATATCGTCTCCACCCTGTTGCCGCGGGCGCTTACTGACCGGCTGAAGGTGCTGGCAGGGCAGGGGCAGGCGACGCTCTTCATGGTCTTCCACGCGGCCATGACGGCCATGCTGGCGCGCTGGACCGGCGAGGCGGAGGTCGTGGTCGGCACCCAGGTCGCCAACCGGGAGGAGGAAGGCCTAGAATCGCTCATCGGCGTGTTCATCAACACCCTGGTGCTGCGGGTCGGGCTGGAGGACGATCCAAGCTTCACCGCGCTCCTCGCGCGCTGCCGGCGCACGGTGCTTGACGCCTTGGAACATGCCCAGCTTCCGATGGAGCGGGTGGTGGAGCTACTCCGGCCGACCCGCGATGCCAGCCGTCGGCATCCGCTTTTCTCGGTCAACATCATTGTCCACCGTGACTTCATCGCGCCGGCGACGACGGCTGACTTCCGCCTGACCAGCATTCCCTCGGTCTCACCAGGGGCGATCTACGACCTGAATTTCTTCATGGTCGAGCGTGCGCAGGTCGGCTGGCGGCTGTCCTGCGAGTACAATACGGATCTGTTCGACCAGGGGACGGCGGAGCGCCTGTTGCGCTGTCTCGGCCAGATCCTCCAGGCAGTGGCGGAGGATGGCGGGCGGCGCATCTCCACCCTGCCGCTGCTCGAGGCGGAGGAGCAGCGCAGCCTCGCCGAGGTCCTCAACCGCACGGGCCGCGATTTCCCGCGGGACGTTGCATTGCCGGCGCTGCTTACTGATGCGGCGCACCGTCATGCCTCGCGCCTCGCGGTACGCTGTGGCGCGCAGCAGATGACCTATGCCGAATTGGCAGTACGCGCCGAGGTGGTTGCGCATGCGTTGGTGTCTTGCGGGGTACGTCAGGGGCAGGTCGTCGGAGTCGCGGCCCCACGCTCGGCCGAGGCGCTCGCGGTGCTGCTCGGCATCCTCAAGCTGGGCGCAGTCTTCCTGCCACTCGATCCGGCCTTGCCGGCGGCGCGACTGGCCCAGGCGGTAGAGGATGCGGCGCCGCTGCTCGTGCTTACCGGGGCGGAGGTGCCGGCCGGCCTGGAGGCGGCGGCGACGCTGCCGCTCGCCACGCTGATGGCCGATGCGGCACGGGTGCCGCGTGTCAGCATCGGCGCCGGGCCGGGGCCCGAAAGCGAGGCCTACATCATGTTCACCTCGGGCTCGACGGGGCGGCCGAAGGGGGTCATGGTCCCGCATCGGGCGCTGGTCAACGCGCTGTGGCAGTTCCAGAAAGCCCCGAGGCTACGACCCGACGACGTCATGCTTTCATTCGCATCCCTGAGCGCCGACGCCGCCTTGCTCGAACTGCTGCTGCCGCTCACCGTCGGCGCCGCCATCGTCCTTGCAGAGGATGCGGAGGCTGGCGATGCGATGCGGCTCGCCGACCTCATCGGCCGCTCCGGCGTGACGGTGGTGCAGGCCACGCCCAGCCGCTGGTCATTGCTGCTGGATGCCGGGCTTGCGGAGGTGCGGCTTAGGTTGATCCTGGTCGGCGGCGAGGTGCTGTCCAGGCCGCTCGCCAACGCATTGCTGCGGCATTGCACCGGGCTCTGGAATCTCTATGGCTCCGCCGAGACGACGATCTGGGCCTCCGTTCTGCAGGTCCTGCCGGGTGACGGGCCTGTCCACATCGGCGGGCCGATCGGCAACCTGCGCTTCCAGGTGCTGGACCGGCAGGGCGGACTTGTTCCCATGGGAGCGCCGGGCGAACTCTGGATCGGTGGCGAGGGCGTAACCCTCGGGTACATCGCCCGCCCGGCGCTGACGCAGGAGCGATTCGCCCCGCTGCCCTTCGCAGCCGCGGATGGGCGCTACTACCGCACCGGCGACCTGGTACGGCGACGGCCCGACGGCAGCTTCGATTTCCTCCGCCGCTGCGATCAGCAGGTCCGGCTCAACGGGGTGCGCATCGAACTCGCCGAGGTCGAGGCGGCGCTGCTGGCGGAGCCTGAGGTGTCCGAGGCCGTGGCCATCCTGCGGGAGGATCGGCCGGGCGATCTCCGGCTCGTCGCCTATGCCGTGCCGGCGGCGGGTAAAGCCGTTCCGGGCGACTTCGCCGCGATCTTGAAGACCCGCGTCTCTGGCCGGCTACGGGCCGCCATGGTGCCGGTGCAGGTGGTGATCCTCGCCGCCCTGCCGCGCACGCCGACGGACAGGATCGATCGCCGCGCCCTGCCAGCCGCCGTGCCGGAACCGGCGGCACCGGCCGTCGCGCCGGGGACGGATGGGCTAGAACGCGACCTGGCCGCGCTGTGGCAGGAAATCCTCGGCATCCGGCCGAGCCCGGAGGACGACTTTTTCGACCTCGGCGGCAACTCGCTGCTCGCGGCCCGGCTGCTGCTGCGGGTGCGGCTTCGCTTCGACATCGCCCTGAGCCTTGCGAGCCTGTTCCGCGCCCCGCGCCTGCGGGACTTCTGCGGCCTGCTGCGCGAAGCGGGGAAGGTCGAGGAAGACCGCGAGGTGATGCGGGTGCAACCGCGTGGCCAGCGCATGCCGATCATTGCCATCAACAACACCGGCATCTTTCACCGTTTGGCGCGGCACCTCGGCTCGGACCAGCCCTTCTACGCCGTGCAGGCGCTCGACCCGGACCTGCCGGCCGAGAGCCATCCGGCCGGGTTGGACGCGATCCTCGATCGCTACCTGGCGGCGATCCGCCGGGCGCAGCCGAAAGGCCCCTATGCGCTGCTGGGGCTCTGCACGGCCGGACAGCTCGCCTGGGCGCTGGCCGAGCGGTTGCGGATGGCGGGCGACGAGGTGAAGCTCGTGGTGCTGGTCGATGCCTGGGCACCCAACCACCTGGCCGGACGAAGCCGGACGTGGCGCTTGGCCGCCGAACTGTCGTACCGCTCGCGGCTGCTGGCGGCGGAGATGCGGCGGCTGGCGCGGGGGCGGCAGACCATCCGCGGCTTCATCGCCGGGCGTGGCCCGCTGATCCGCTGGCGGCAGCGGCGCGACCAGCGGCAGTTGGCGGCGGGACGGCTCCCGGTGCTGCCGTTCGAGACGCGGGATGCGCTTTTCGTCGGGTATCTGGCGCAGGCGACCAGCAGCTTCCGGCCGTCTCGCCAGCCTGGGCCAGTGCTGGTGTTCCACCGTGAGGACCAGCCGCGCGGCGCCTTCCTCGACCCGAGCTTCGGCTGGGGCGCTCTGGTCGACGGCCGTGTCGAGGTGCATGGCCTGCCGGGCGACCACTTGGGGATCTTCGAGGATCCCGGCGCCGCGATCATGGCACGCCACATCGGTGCGGCACTCGCCTGATGCGGATGGCACGGCGGCTTGCGATGGTGCTGTTCGGTGCCGCGGTGCTGCTCGGCGGCCGGGCCGCCATGGCGCTGCCGGAGCCGACCGGGCCCCACCCGGTCGGCACGCGGTTGGTGGACCTCGCCGGGGCGGGGCAGGTGCAGCTCTGGTATCCAGCGGCAGGGGAGGGGGCGCCCGCACCCTATCGGCTCCACGAGCCGGCCGGTCTGCCCTGGCTACCCCGGACCGCGGCGCGACGAGATGCGCCGATGGCGACGTCGCCGGGCTTCGTCATCCTCGTCCCGGGCTGGGGTGGACGCCGCTGGGACCTGACCGGACTGGCGACCGACCTCGCCAGCCACGGCTGGCTGGTGGCGGCGCTGGACCCCTGGGTTCGTGCGGCGCCTCCGGATGTTGCCGCGGATCTGAGACTGCCCTTCGATATCGGCTCCGACGCGGCCTTCGCCCGAACCCTCGCGGCGGCTGAGCGGGAGGCACCACGGCAGGCCGCCATGGCGCGCGCCGTGCTGGATGCGCTGCCAGAAGCCGCCGGGTTGCCGTCCGCGATCCTCGGCGCCTCCTTCGGCGGGGCGGTGGCGGTGGCGACGGCGCGGCTGGACCGACGGATCCGGGCCGTCGTCAACCTCGATGGCTGGGTCTTCGGCGATCCGGAGGCGGCACCCTTTCCCGCGCCCTACCTGATCTTCGGCTCGGATGGGCCCGACCTGACCGTGGTCGAACCCCATGATGCGACGGAGCGGCGCCAGGCGCTGATGGACCGCCGCGAGAAGCCGGGCATGCTGCGGCAGTTTAAGGCGGAGGGCGGGGCCCTGGTCATCCTCCGGGGGGCGGAGCATGCCGATTTCTTCGACGAGGCGTGGAGTGTCCGGCCACGCGCCAGAGGACGGATTGCGTCGGCGCGGGCACAGGCCGTGTTGCGGGTGGCGGTGCGAGGCTTCCTCCAGGCCGCGCTGCTGCACGGGCCGCCGCCCTTCGCGCCGGGGGTGCTGCGGGACTACCCGGAGCTGAGGGTGGTGGAGTCCAGCGTCAGGTAGAAGCCGGTGAGCGCCGGCACCGACCGGCGTGGGTGGAACGGGATGTCGAGCGCGAGCTCGGCGACCTCCCATTCGTCGCGCAGGCGGTAGCCGGCATCGGTGAAGTAGCCAAGAAATGCCGCCCGGTTCCAGACCCGGTAGGGCACCGCAGCGGGGCCGAAATTCTGTAGCGTCCAGAAACCCTCGCCCTCGGTCAGCGCAACCTTGTTGATCAGAAGATGCGATGGGCGTGACGGCAGCCGCTCCAGCAGGCCGGGCACCGCATCCGGCATGTATTGCAGTGCGCCGGCGGCGAGCAGGATGTCGGCCGGTACGGCGGTATTCAGCCCGTCCGGGAAGTCGAGCCCGGCGGCGCCTTCGCGGGCCGCGATCACCCGGCCGGCAGCGGCGATGGCGGGCACCTCCACCACCTGCCAGCGGATGCCCGCGGGCAGGCCGGCCAGACGCCGGTAGCCGTAGTAGGTCAGCCCGATGCTGCCGCCGATATCGATCAAGCAGGCCCCCGGCGTCAGCAGGCGCTGCAGCCAGAAGAAGACCGGATAGCCGGAGGGCTGCACCGGGTCGATGCGATCAGCCCAGATGGCGGAGGCTTCGGCACTGTCCCAGCCCTTGCGCTTGGCGGGCGGAATGGCCGCGGCCGCGGCCGCATGGCTTGGGTAGATGCCGATCTGCAACCCGCCGTGGTCGGACCGGCGGAAGGCCTTGCGGGCATAGGCGGCCGGTAGGCCGGGCACCCGCCGCAGCAGGTCGCCGACCTGATTTCGAGCCAGCAGGATGCGCAGGACTTGGCGAGCGCTCATCGCATGCCGGCCATCAGCGTCATGCCGAACCCGCATAGATTCGAATGATCAACAATTTGGAAACACTTAAAGTTGATGTGTCTGACCGAATAACCCCAAGAAGTTGATTCCATTGCGGTGTCGCCCGGAGCCGTCCCGTTCATCCCAGTAATGGAGCAGACCATGCCCCAGGCTTCACAGAGCCCGACAAGTGCAGCGAATTTCGTCGATTCCATCGGCGTCAATATCCATCTCGGCTACAATAGCTTCGTCGGTATGGCTGACGACGCTTATAACCGTTTTGACTTGGTCAAGTCCGCACTCGGCTATCTCGGCCTGCTTCACGTCCGCGATACGTTTGCCTACGACTACTACATGCCCGAGGTCGAGGCATTGGCGGCGATGAATATCCGCTTCGATGTCTATATGGGCACCGGCACCCATGTCGATTATGCGGGAGAGATCAGCCGCATCAAAGCTCATGCAGCTTCCATCGAATCGGTCGAAGGCCCGAATGAGGTCGACAACTGGCCCGCCATCTTCAACGGGATGACCGGCGTCAGCGCGGCAACCGCCGAGATGCGACAGCTTTACAACGATATCCACAACAGCAGCGTGCTGAACGGCAACGGCAAGACTACGCCGGTGCTGAATTTTACCCTGGCCCGGCCGGACGGATATGCCGCCTATGGTGACATGGCGCCCTATACGGATGCCGGCGCGGCGCATATCTACCCGCCGGGCGGTGCGCCGCCAGCAGCGGCGATCACCGCAGGCCTCGCCGCTGCCGCGCGCTCCGCGCCGGGGCAGCCCGTCGTCATCACCGAAGGCGGCTATTCGACCCTGCCGCAATCCGGCGTCAATGGCAGCGTCTCGGAACTGGTACAGGCCAAGTACACGCTCGACTACGTGCTCGACGCCTGGAATGCCGGCGTCGACCATACCTATCTCTATGAGCTGCTGGACGAGCACTCCGACCCGACCGGGCTCGACCGCGAGCAGCATTTCGGCCTGTTCCGCTACGACGGTACAGCAAAGCCCGCTGCCGTGGCCTTGCACAACCTGACCACCCTGCTCGCCGATCCCGGAGCGAAGCCAGGCTTCGTGCCGGGCACGTTGGGGCTTTCGGTCGGCGGCCTACCAGCCGCAACCGGGCATCAACTGTTGCTCGGAAAAAGCGATGGCAGTTTCTCGCTCGCGCTCTGGAACGAAACCAATCTGTGGAATACCGGCACGCAAACGGCGTTGGTCGGACCTCCGGCCGCGGTGACGGTCGACCTGGCGGCCCCCGCCACCGTCATCGCCTACGACCCGCTGCTCGGCACCACGGCGGTCCAAAGCTGGCAGGGGCAGACCCACATCCAGCTCAGCGTCCCGGACCATCCGCTGATCCTCTCGATCACGCCGATGGCAGTCCCGCCGCCGCCGGGACCGACACCCGGCCCGGGTGGGACGCCACCCCCCCTCACGCCGGTGCCGAGTGTGCCGCCACCGGTGCTGGCATGGTTCGCGAACCAGGACACGAACTGGGCCTACGACATGAGTGTCGCCAAATCGGCCGTGCTGCCGGAAGGCGGCGGCACGATCGATATCAGCAAACTCGGTGTGGCCGGGCTTGCGACGCCGGCGCATGTGGCTGTCTCGACCGATACGCAACAGGTGACGACACTGCATGTCGTCGAAAGCTGGAACACGTTGAAGACCGTGCATCTGGAGAACGCAGCGGGAGGCAACTACAGGTTCGAGGGCTTCGTGCATGCCGATGCGATCCTGGGCGGCACGGGGAACTCCTCCATCGCCCTGGACGGCATCAAGCGTGGCGTGGTCACGACGGGTGGCGGGAACGATGTCGTCACGGTGAAGTCCGCGGTGCAGTCTGGCACCACGGCCGATGCCAGCAACCGCTTCGTGATCAATACCGGCGCGGGTGACGATCAGGTCAGCGTGCAGGCCGGCGCCTCGTGGACGAATGTGGCGGTGACGCTCGGTGCGGGACAGGATGTGGCCAGCTTCACCGGCGTGAAGACCGGCAGTGTCGACGGTGGAGCTGGCGCGGATCGCATCGATCTCGGCGCCGGCCACACGGCCTTCTCCTTGATCCTGCGGCACGGCGAGGTGGATGGCGACACCTACCTCAATCTCAGGGGCATGGGTTCCAGGGGCGGCGACGTGCTCGACCTCTATGGGTATGGGGCGGGAGCGAAGCTGGCCCTCATCGGCCAGGGCGTGCTGCGGGTGACAGCCGAGCACGGAGACGTCGAGACATTCTTTGCGCCCGGCGTCACCAAACTGGCCGCCGGAGACTACGTTTTTCACTGAGGATGCTGTGGCCGATACTCTCCCGCTACTGCCGGGTTGAGAAGTTGGCTGGACCGGAACCGCCTGATCCGCCCTGCCTAGCTGATCCGGCTTACGTGATTTTACATGGTCCCCATCTCAGACATGCTGAGTCGGCACCGAGGGCCGTCAATTTTAAAGGAAAGTGATAGCTGCATCCATACCGATGGCTGCGCCGTAGCTGTACAGATGCAGGAAAAATATCTTCGAAACAACGAATGCTGGAGGAAACTAAATTTCATGAAATATTTCATTTACAGCAATGAACATTGCTCTTAAAGAAGCGCTGTGAGGAGATATGCTTGAAACATCTGTCCGATGGTTTCCGGAAAAATTAAGACTGACGGCCGTTGTGCTTGGCTGTAACAGCCAGAAAGACCTCTGCGCAGCCTTTCGTCGCGTCAATCCGCAGACTGATTTCGATCTCGAGCGGTCCTACAAGTGGATGCAAGGCCGCTCCTTGCCACGCTCATCGCGCGTTTACGCCGATTGGCTCGCGCTGCTCGGCTTGGCGACGGTTTCCGTATCGTGGCTCGTGTCGTCGCCCATCGACCAGTTCGTCGAGGCTCTGGCGCTATTCTACCGGGTTGAGGCTTCGGCACTTGTGGAGCAGGCGGGCATCAATCGCGGGGCTGCGGACGTAACATCTCATGGGGTGACCGATAATTTTCTTTGCGGAGTTTATGCGGCTTATTCGCACGCCCAGTCGCCCTACTTCCACGGCCACCTTGTCAGGGCGACGCTCGTGATCGAATCCGCGCCGCGAGGTTCTGAAAGGATGACCGCCACCTATTCGCAGCGCCTACCGATAGGCCGGGTCTATGCGAGCGGGACCGTGGGAATTTACGGTGCGGCATTGAGCCTCGAGCTGCGAGCACCGGGCCCGAATGTCGCTCCGGTATTCTGCAGTCTCTTTCGTCCATCTCCACCGGGCAGCGTGTTGATCGGTGTCATGTGCGGCACCGTTGCGATCAATCCGGCCGGACAACCACCTTACGCGACACGGATCATCATGGTGCGTATCGCTGAGGCATTCGCGGAACGCGTCGAGCTATCGAACCGATATATGGATCGGGACGCGCTGCCCATCTCGTCCGACCTTGCTGCACTCGGGGTTATCCTGCCGGATCCTGCCGAGTTCGAAGCGCTCGCGCGTCGCCTCTTGACTCCAGAGCGACAGGAAAGCGGCTTCGATCAAGTGGCAATGACGGATTCCATCGCGCTGACGATGGCCTGCGATCAGATCTGGCTCGACGGCCTGCACGCCTGAATTCCGCTGCAAGCCGACACGATGGCACAAGGCAATCCAATCGGGACTTCCGCTGAGTTGAAGCACGGCGCTTGGCAGCTGGCCAGTTCACTCTCGCCGTGCGCCTGGCAAACATCCTAGAGGGCCGTCGGGCACCGTGGCTCGATCCACAGTTGGTGCAGGTTGTGCGGCGAACGGCCGGACGTTCCAACTCATGCCGCGACTGTGAGGGCGAATGATACCAACAATACGGGGTCAGCGCGGCGTATTGGCTTACCTACGCCCTACCACTGTGGCGTCACCTTTTCTGTCGTTGGCTTCGATTACTGGCTGGCCAGAACAGCAGGTCATAGCAAGTCTCTCAAGCCTTGACTCAAAAAGGGGATTCCCCGGCGCGGGTCTGATCTAATTCAAGCTGGTGAGCATTGGAGCTTCACCCTGGCCAGAGCCATCGCCCCTTCAATCGGACTTCACCGGCGCACGGCTGCGTGCATTGGCACGGCATTCCAAAGACGCCTCGCAGGCAAGGCGGTTGTTGGCGTTGGCGGTGATCCACGATGGCGGCGCACGTAGCGAGGCAGCGCAGCTCGGTGACGTCACTCTGCAGATCGTCCGTGACTGGGTGTTGCGTTTCAACGCCCAGGCCCGCGGGGTATGATCGACCGCAAGCCGCCGGGCCAGCCGCGGTTGCTCACCCAGGCTCACCGCGAGGGGCTGGTGGCGATCATCGAAAGCGGCCCCATTCCTGCAGTTCATGGCGTTGTTCGGTGGCGGCTGTGCGATCTGGGCCAATGGCTGTGGAAGATGTTCCGGGTTCCGGTGTTCAAGCAGACCTTGAGCAGCGAGCTGCACGCCATGGACTTGCGCAAGCTTTCGGCGCGGCTGAAGCACCACGCCCAGGCGCCACAGGCCATCGAGACATTCAAAAAAACTCTCCACCACGCTAGCAGGCATTGCGACCGACCAGGGCATCGGCCTCGATGCGGTAGAGTTTGGTTCGCAGACGAAGCCCGTATCGGTCAGAAGAACAAGATCACCCGCCGCTGGGCCAGACGTGGCACAAGGCCATTAGCGCCGCAGGACCAGCGGATGGCGGCTTCCCACGTCAGGCCTCACGGACGCTCGGCTGAAACTGCGGTGTTGACAGTGAGCGATGCCTCGGCGAAGCCTTCCGGCCCATAATGGAGGCAAGGGCACGGAGCCTCCCGCCCAACGGAGACACCCGATGCATAAGCTTTTGCCCACGTCGCTGGTCGGGTCCTATCCGCAGCCGGATTGGCTAATCGACCGTGAGAAGCTCGCCGGCCGATTCCCTCCGAGGGTTCGAGCGAAGGAGCTATGGCGCATTTCGCCCGAGTACCTCGATCAGGCGCAGGACGACGCAACTCTCCTCGCCATCCGGGCGCAGGAAGAGGCCGGGCTCGACATCATCACGGATGGCGAGATGCGGCGCGAAAGCTATTCTAATCGCTTCGCAACCGGGCTCGACGGCGTGGACCTGGACAATCCCGGCACAGCGCTGGACCGCAGCGGTCACCCGAACCCGGTGCCACGGGTGGTAGGCCGCATTCGGCGGCGCCATCCGGTTGAGGTGCGCGACGTGAAATTCCTGCGCGCCAATACCGACCGGATGATCAAGATCACCGTGCCCGGCCCCTTCACCATGGCGCAGCAGGCGCAGAACGACTTCTACAAGTCCGAAGAAGAGATGGCGATGGACTATGCGGAGGCGGTGAATGCCGAGATCCGCGACCTCTTCGCCGCCGGTGCCGATGTGGTGCAGATCGACGAGCCCTACATGCAGGCGCAGCCGGACAAGGCGCGCGACTACGGCCTTCGGGTCGTGAACCGCGCGCTCGAAGGCCTCGAGGGTCGTACGGCGTTGCATATCTGCTTCGGCTACGCTGCAGTGATCCATGCCCGTCCTGCCGGGTACTCGTTCCTGCCCGAGCTGTGCAACTGCCATGTGCAGCAGATCTCGATCGAGACGGCGCAGAGCTCGCTCGATACCTCGGTGCTGGAGAAGCTGCGCGGCAAGACCATCATCCTCGGCGTGCTCGATCTGTCGGATATGGCGATTGAGACACCTGAAGTGGTGGCGCAGCGCATCCGGCGCGCCTTGCCGCATGTGGATGTGGACAAGGTGATCGTGGCGCCGGATTGCGGCTTGAAGTATCTGCCGCGGAATGTCGCCTTCGGCAAGATGAAGGCCATGGTGGATGGCGCCGCATTGGTCCGAGCCGAGCTGGGCGGCTGAGCCCCAGCAGGGATTCGCCGACCCTGCTGGCAGAATCGGCGGAACTGCGCAGAGTACCGTTTTGGAGCGTGGTGATGCGTTCCCTGCATCCGGGCGGACGCCTTGTGGCGGCGGGTTCCATGGCAGCTGGACATGGCGCGCGATGCAGACGGCCGGCGGTGCAGGCTGATCCCTCCCTGTTGCTCGCTATGGTTTGAAATGAAAGCTGCCTGGACCCCGTTGGTCCACAACCCCCAGTCGCCGCCCGTAGGCTGATGCCGTTTACACGCGGTACCTGGCTTGAGGTGGTACGCAACTACGGGCCGAGGTTTGGGCTGACCCATCACGGGGCGCGGCTTGTCATCGACCACCGCAACGATGGATTCCACTTGGCGTCCACGGCATCTCACCGAGATCCTGAAGTTTCGCAGTAATCCACGGCTCTCGGCGATGATGGCGGCTGAACGGATTAGCCGCAGGCAGGCGGATCTGGCGCAGGCACTGGGGCGGACGCCGACCGCGGCTGTCGGCGCAGATAGCTTGCAGTGAGTCCTCGCCATGTCCCATAGCCCGGGATAGCGAATGGCCACTCAGCCTTGGCCGTATTTATCGGGCGATCGAATAACTGATTGATGACCGGCGAGTGACAGGTGCGGACCTGCTTGTGTGTCTCAGCGCACGACCAGGGAAGGGGCCCGCACAGCAGGACGTACCATCGAAGTCGCCGACACCTGGCATCGGTCACGTCATTGGCGAAGCACAGGCCATCTCGTTTATGAAAGATGCGGGTGGTCGGGTCCACATCGGGCTTTCCGTCCAACTCGGTCTCGACAACCGTTGTGGTCACCATCTACCCGACCAGCCAAATCCGTTGCGATATCCTTCACAGTCAGACTCTAAGGCTCTCAGATGCATTTGCGCTTCCCACAATACTTACTCGCCCTCTCATTCCTAATGGGACTAGCGACACCGGCAGTGGCACAGGACCGCAAGCCGCTCCCCCCTGCAGCTACGGCGCCTGGTTCCGCGCACCGGGTGGTGGTGAGCAACCGTTCGCCTCGTACCATTGAACAGGTCTTGATTTCGACCAGCACGGAGGCGGAGTGGGGTTCGGACCTCCTCGGGACAGACGTTATCGAGACGGGTCGTCAAGTCGCAGTGAACTATATCGGTGACTGCCGCGCCGATGTGCAGATCGTGTTTGAAGGCGGTGCCATGGAAGCTCGCCGCCGCGTGGATGTCTGCCAGAACAGCACTCTTACGATTACACCCGGCTGGACCCTGAGCCCCAACCTGGGTGCGCGCAACTAGCAACGGCTTGCGTCGGTACTAAGTAAACTGGTGCCGCGCGTACTATATTTTTTACGAAAAGCTGGGCTGTATCACCGTGATGCAGTCCAGCGCCGTAGGGACTGTCGGTCGCCTCCTTGAGGTACCGTTCACACATTCGACCTTGTGCAGCTGCTCTTGCAGCGGATGGGCGATGCCATCGGCCAGCCATTGCCACTTGCCTGCCAGGACTGGGCAGGGAACAAGGCGGCCTACCGCTTCTTCTCGAACGATCGCTTCGGCGAGGATGCTGTCTTTTCAGGCCACTTCGCTGCCACGGCCGCCTGTGTTGCGGCAACGGACGGCCCGATTCTGGTCGTCCAGGACACGACTAAGTTCGTCTACAAATGGGCCAAGCCAGACACCTTCGGCACAATCGGTCGATCACCCACGGGCCGCGACCGCAATGGCAAACGGCGGATGCATACTCAGTGTGGCTTGTTGATGCATTCCAGCCTTGTCATGACGCCGGAGGGCCTTCCCCTTGGGCTGGCTGCAGCCAAGCTCTGGACGCGTTCCAAAGACCTCGCAGTGCGGCGAGGAGAGCGGTCGCAAATACCGCCCACATTGCGACCATGCCCCACGCCGAGCATTCCGTCGCGGATTGGAGCAGCAGGGCGTCCACCACGACCGGCGGGCTGGTCACTCACAGCGCGCCCACATGCACCAACACTGCAGCGGCGATCCCCACGCCAACTCAGCCGTGCAGCCGCCGCTCGAGCCGCAGTCGCAGCCCCGGCAGGTAGGACCCCAACAGTCGTGGCTGGAGAAACAACAGTACCAGCGCCACCACGCCCGCGAAGCCGGCCGCGATGTAGACCCCGTCGCGCCAAGCGAGAAGCGGGCTGCGAGCCGCAACCACCACCGGTACGGCCATCGCGGCGGCCAACGCTGCCCAGATCAGCGCCGAACGCATCCGCCTCACAGCCGTCGCAGCACGAAGTCCGCACTCAGGCTGATGTCCCGCGCGCTGCGCATTACCGGGCGAAGGAAGACAGTCTCGACGCCATTGCCGTTGTGCGCGGCATGATAGGCGAGGTGCGCATGCGCTTGGCCGAAGGCGGGTATGATCTGCGGCATATCCATACACCATTCGCGTCGGTCAGTATCGCGCCGTGGCTGTGCGCGCCGCACTCCTAGCCTTCTGTCGTATGTGCCCAAACCTGGACCCGCGCACGCGGGATCAGCGCACCGTCGCCAGCGCGGCGAACCGTGCCGGTCAGCCAGTAGCCGCCGCCGCCGATGCGGTTCACCACCGGCGCGCCGGGCAGGTAGTTGTTGTCACCGCCGCGCATCGTAAGGGTGGGTGCCAGACCTTGTGTGCGCAACGGTGCGAGGAGGCCAGAGGCGCCAGTCACCAGTGTGGCGCCGAACAAGTACCGTACGGGCACGGATGGGAGCTCGGCGAGTCGGCGGTACTTGGGCAATCGTGATATCTCCTATGCTGCGCGGGAGGCGTCCCAACAGGTCGGGCTCGCCCCCGGCATTGGCATCACCGGCCCCGGGCACCGTGGCCCTGCATGTGGGAAAAAGTGGGGCGCGGCAAAGAGCTGCCCCGGCTTCCAGTCGGACCCGTTCGCAAGCGGTCGGCAAGTCTACTGACCGGTCGCAGTCACAAACAAGATCCCTTGCTGCGTCCTCAAGCCCTTGCCTTCAGATGGGCCGCGGTAGGCTATCCACTATCCTGATCGAGCGCCGTCGCCCTTTCCATGCAGCACGACACCGCCGATTGGCGCGGCGCCTGGCCAAACGACCGAAGTGCCGCAGCACCCAATCCTTCGCTGCGGCGGGCATCGAATGGCAGGATACCATTGATGTCCTCCGCGAGCATGCCAGGACCGTCCCTTTCGGCTAGTACCAGAGATGCAAGGGCCTATGGATCAAGGCTGATGTCAGATCCTGAAGGCTTGCCGTGCCAGGAGCCGCCATTGGCCGCTCTGCCTGTGCCAAACCTGCATGACGCCAACCCGTGAGGAACTGGGCTTGCCGTCGCTCTCGAAGTCGGTGGAGAACACATGACGGACTATCGCATTGTCGCCAGACATGGTGAGAGTTTGATCGGAGAGTGTGATGGTCTTGTAGACCGTCCGCCTGCCGGCCACGACGTCGAGGAACTGCGCCTTGCTCTCAACCACCCCGGCCGAATGGCCGTAGCTGAGTTGCGGCGCGGTTAGCGCATCGAGCTGGCTTCGGTCGGCGCTGATCATGGCAATCCGCAACTTCTCGACCGCTTGCGTGACAGCGGCCTCATCTGCCGGCTGGGCCAGCGCGGCTGGGATTATTGCAGCAATCGCGGCGAAGGCGGAGGTTCCGGCGAGGTGGCGACGGTTCGTTGGCATGTGGTTCTCCCTTGGGCAGGTTAAGGCAAAGGCTTGTTCGCGCCTTCTGAGCACAGGATAGTCTGCGCCGATTGATGGGGCCAAGCCTATCCAGGCCAGGCTCGCCGAGGTGCCTCACGGGTTAGCGCATGGCTGGCCACCGGGCAGCGTGCCGACCGATGGGTTCGCCGCAAACATGGCATGCGGGCCTTCCATTCGGTTTGACCGGAAGGCAACCTTGGTGCCCAAGGTACAGAGTGTCCTGACGATGTGACCACCCGCTCCACTGGCAGTTCGGCAGCCCCGGGCTCACCCGCTACGGCCCTTTCGGCACCGATTCAGACGCAGCTTGACCCATTGCACCGTGGAGGCTGACCGGATCGAATGGCGCCATGCCGGTTTTCTTCACCAGCGACACACACGTCGGCCATGCCTGAGCACGGGGCCTTTATCGGCGGCCCTTCGCATCTGTAGCGGAGATGGATACGGCCATGCTGGACCGCTGAAACAAGACCGTTGAGCCGGAGGAGGAGATCTGGCACCTCGGCGACTTCGCTCTTGGTGTGTCGGAGGCCGCGATGGCGGCACTGCTCGTCCGGTGCACGGCCGCAAGCCCCTTGTCACCGGCAACAACGATTCGCCGGCGACGGCGAGATTGACCAAGTGGACCAGTGTCCAACCCTGTGCCGAGATCGAGTTGGATGGTGGTGACCTGGTGCGGTGTCACGACCCGTTCCGGACCTGGCGCACCATGAGCTGCGGTTGGCGCAATCTGCATGGACACAGCCATGGCCGCCTGGTGCCCCTGCTGCGGCAGACCGACGTCGGCGTCGATGCCTGGGATTCTGACCGGTGACACTGGCACAGATCGCTGCCGCAAGGCGATCCCGCACCGGGACGACCGAATCCCGGTAAGGCGAACACCTATTCAGGCGCCGGCTCACCAAGCAGATGCAGCACCAGTTCGCGCCGGCGGGTACTGGTCCGGTGCTCCCAGAGATAGATCCCCTGCCAGGTCCCAAGCACGATCTGGCCCTCGGCGACCGGAATCGAGAGCTGGGTCTGCGTCAGCGCGGCGCGGATATGGGCTGGCATGTCGTCCGGCCCCTCGTCCTCGTGCCGGTACCGGCCGCGGCCGCCATCGGAAACAAGGCGTTGGAAAAAAGTTTCCAGGTCAGCCTTGACGTCAGGCGACGCATTTTCCTGGACGATGAGCGATGCCGAAGTATGCCGACACCAGATGGTCAACAGGCCCATGACAAATCCCTGCCGCCTTGCCCAGCCGCTAACCTGATCGGTGATGTCGACGAGGCCGCGCCCATGCGTCGTGATCTCGATGCGGTGCAGGTGCTGTTCCACGCCATGTCCTCCACGGAAAGCCGGTCTCGATACAACTCGTCATAGCCATCCGCGCTCACGGAAGCCGGCGAGATCGACGCCTGCCGGCGCGTACCAGCCGCTGGCGCGATAGCGGGCGCCAAGCTGAAGTGCCGCCTCCTTGTTGCCGAAAGGGATGCGTAGCGGCGTATCGCCGTTGGATGCATCTGGGGGCCGAAGCTTCGGCACGGCCTTGCCGGATCGGGTCATCCGCGGTTTTCCGGCGCCGGCTTTCCGTTTCCAGACAACCGCCTTCAGGCCCGGCTTGCCATATCCATCGCCTGGCTCCGACACGACCTCGGCTGCCGGCGCATCGACAGCACACCGGTCCGGCAGGCGTCCGTTCGCCACGGTCCTCCGGGCCGGCGATGATCGGCCGCCCCCGGCATCGGCCGGCGCGCCGGCCTTCCTGGGCGCGTGCTGGTCGAGAAAGGCGCGGCAGGCGGCGCCCGACGATGTGTAGCCGCGCGGCGGCTTGAGCCCCTTCTGACGAGCGAGGCTGTCCACGAAACCCTTCATCGCCGGCGTCGGCGGCCGATCCAGGCTGGCCGCCCTGGCGACACCGCCTAGCAGCGCCGCGTCGATGGTGCCGGTGCCTTCCTGCAGCCTGTCGATGATGCGGCTGGCTTGAGCGCAGACGGCGTCGATCGCCCCGACCATCTCCTGCTGCCCGACCAGCACTTCGTCGAGCAGGCGCTCCATCTGCGCGGTCACGCCGGGGTCGACCAGTGCCGGATCGGCCCGCTCCAGCACGGCGAACAGCGCTAGGCCGCGCTCGGTCGGCACGATGTGCTTACCCTCCGCGACGAGGAACTCCTGTGTCTTGAGCCCGCGGATGATCTCGGCCCGGGTCGCCGGCGTGCCGATGCCCTTGGCTTCCTTCAGCCGCTCCTGCAGCGCCTCGTCCGCAACGAAGCGCCAGGCATTCTGCATCGCCTCGATCAGCGTGCCCTCGTTGTAGCGTGGCGGCGGCCGGGTTTCCTTGTCCTCGACCGTGGCGTCGCGCAGCGTGGCGGTCTCGCCATGCCGCAGCGCGGGCAGCAGCTGTGCCTCCTCGCCCTTCTCCTCGGCCGGCTGCCAGTCCGGGAAGGCGGCGCGCCAGCCGAGCTCGGTCGGCTGGCGCCCAGCGGCGCGGAACAGGTGGCCCCGGATATCCAGCGTGACGGTGGTCTGCCGATAGCGGAAGTCCGGCATCATCGCCGCGATGTAGGAACGGGCGATGACATCGAACAACCGACGTTCGTCGCCCGACAGGCGCGGCCAGACCTCCCGCAGCGTGCCCACCGTGTTGACGTTCGGGATGACGGCGTGGTGGCTCGCCCCGGCCAGGCCCTTGTCGTGGAAATGGCCGCTGGCGCCGCGGCGGATGACCGGCGGTTCCGGCACCGGGATCGCCTTGAAACTCTGGCCGGCCCGCAGGCCGGCGACGATCAGTGGGGCATCTGGAATCAGGTTCTCCGGCAGGTAGCGGGTCTCCGCGCGGGGGTAGGTGATGATCTTCTTACCCTGGCCGTCATAGAGCTCCTGCGCCACCTCGAGCGTCTGGGCCGCCGACCAGCCGAAGCGGGAACCGCACAGCTTCTGCAACGACGGTAGATCATGCAGCCGCGGCGGCCCCTGCCGCTTGTCCTCAACCCGCACGGCAAGCGGCCCGGCGAAGCCCTCGGCGGCTATGGCGATCGCCTCGGCATCTTCGCGCTTGAGGATTCGCTCCTTCGGGGCATACCGCATCCGCAACTGCCCGGCTTCGGCCTGGACGGTGGCGACCACCTCGAAATATGCCTGCGGGACGAAGCTGCGGATCTCCAGCTCGCGTTTGCTAACGATGGCCAGTGTCGGGGTCTTTACACGCCCGACGCCGATGACGGTCCGTGCGCCGCGGGCCAGCGTCACCGTCGCCGTGCGGGTCAGCGACAGGTTGTAGATCTGGTCGGCCTGCCGCCGCGCGACGGCGGCCGCGTAAAGGCGGGCGAACTCGGCATTCGGCTTGGCTTGGGCGAAGGCATTGCGGATCGTCTGCGGGTCCTGGGCGGTGAAGATCACCCGCATGACCGTGCCACGATAGCCGTAATGCTCCAGGATCTCCTGACCTATCAGTTGCCCCTCGCGGTCACAATCGGTCGCCAGCCAAACGCGCTTAGCGCCGCGCAGCGCGTCGCGGATCGCCTTGAGTTTGGGGGATTTGTTGCCACCGGTAGCTGGCTTGGTGCCGTAGAGACCGTCCGGCCGCAGCAGGACTGCCGTCCAGCGCTTCCAGTCAGCGGAGACCTCCTCGGGCTCAACGAGGTCAAAGAGGTGGCCTTCGGCCGGCAGGATCGCGCCATAACGGCCACCGACGGCGGCGCGGACATCCTGCGCCTGGCTGGTCTTCTCCGTAATGACAATCTGATCGGTCATGCGGTCGCTCCGCGTGTTCTTTATCTGTTCATGACGGTGAGCGCTATGGCCCTCGCTGGATCATGGTCGGTATCCGCGCAGATATGCCGGCGGCGTAATCGTGCCGCCTTCGGGTCCTCGGTGGCTCGCGGTCGTCTTTCGAGCCGGAGCGGAGCCGCTGCCGGGTCACCCGTGCCCGGTGGACGCTGCAGCTGAGCTGGGTGCGGCAGCGCTGCGACTGGGCCGGCAAGCCGTCGCGCTTCCTGGCGGAGATCCCAAGAGCACTGATCGAAGGCGCCATGGTGGCGCCGGGATCCAACAATCAGCGCAGCGAAGGTCGGGCAGATGCGTCACGGCCGGCCCGGTCGGCGAAGCCACCAACCCAGGCCGAGACGGATCGGTTCATAGCGGAGTCTCGAGGCTCGGAATACCGAGCGGCAGAATGCCTGACTTCCGGCGCCTGAACCAACGCGGCCGGACAGGATTCCGCGGTGGTCATGACATTCGAGGATGGACCACTTAGGCACCGATCATCCGGCTGGAAGTTACGGCCGTTGGCGAAAACCAAGCGGGAACTGCGGGTGGCTCGAAGCCAAGGCGCCTGTGGCCAGGAGGACAGGAACAATGATCTGCGCTGTGCGGGCTATGCCAAGCGCCAGGGCGGCATGCCGGAGCGAAGCGCTCGGAGACTGCCGTCCTTCCGGCGCAAAGGCGTGACACGCAAGGATGCTGCCCATTCAGCGAGACGGCTCTGCTGCGACCTTGCTCCAGCCTTGCAGCGGGAAAACCCGGTCGTAGGCCAAGTTGAAGCCGAAGGCGTAGGTCACGTAGAAGGCGGCAATCGCAATATCCATGACGAAGGCGTGGACGAAGCTGATACCCAGGTACGAGGCGATGGGTGGCAGGAGGATCACGAGCAACCCGGCCTCGAACAGCACAGCGTGCGCCACCCGTAAAAGCAGGCTCTTGCGGGTATGTCCGGCCCAGTGCTGCATCATGTGGTCGAAGCCGAGATTGTAGACGTAGTTCCACGCCGTTGCGACGAAAGCACTGCCGACACCAATGACGCCCATGTCGGAAGGGTGCAATCCGAACAACACCGTTCCGAGCGGGATAATCAGCGCTAGGCCTACTACCTCGAACAGGATGGCGTGGCGGATACGGTCGCGTGTGCTGCGCATGGACTTGTCCCGGAATGCTGGGTGGTGCGCTGCCTTCTATCTGTGATACTTCCGCCGGCAAGTTGGAAGGTATCTGGAAACCAGATAGATGGCCGTCTCCCTAGACCAGCTTCAGGCCTTCGTGGCATCGGCCGAGGCCGGTTCCTTCTCCGCTGCCGCTCGCGCGCTGCGAAAGGCGCAATCGGCCGTCAGTACCCAGGTAGCCAACTTGGAAACGGACCTGGGTTTGGAGCTGTTCAATCGACAAGGTCGGAGCCCGGTACTTACCCCGGCGGGCAAGCGCCTCCTGCTGGAGGCCCGCGTGGTGCTCGAGCGGCGCGAGCACATGATTGGCGTGGCGAGCAGCCTGGAGCAGCAGGTCGAGAACCGCCTCGTCGTCGCCATCGATGAACTCTACCCGGAGCACGCGCTCGGCGCCCTCTTCGCGAGTTTCGCGCGGAACTTCCCCTTCGTCGAATTGGAGTTGCTCTTCCCGCTGATGGAAGACGTCAGCCGCATGGTGCAGTCCGGCGCGGCCGACCTGGGGGTGATGTGGCGGCAGGAAGGGTTGCCGATCGAGCTGGGGTTCCAGACCATCGGCTGGGTGCCCCTCAAGCTTGTCTGCGGGCGCGACCATCCATTGGCGAAGGAGAAGGTGGCGTGGGAGGAGCTGAAGCGTCATCGCCAGATCCTTGTGGCCGCCCGTAGCGACGAGCCGGAGAAGCGGCGCCTACGGGTGGCTGGCGAAGTCTGGTGGGTGGAGAGCCACTGGGTCATCCTGGAGATGGTGAAACACGGGATCGGCTGGGCCTTCGTCTCCGATCACGTCATCGCCTCCTCCCCCGCGGCGCCGGACCTGGTTACGCCGGACCTCCAGTTCGACAAGGGCGACTGGCCTGTGGCGCTGGAGCTGGTCTGGCACAAACACCGGTCCTGTGGCCCCGCCGCGGCATGGCTGCGTGAGCGTTTTGCGGCGGAACGGATCGGTAGCCTGTCAGGAGGCGGTGAGGCTGGTTAACGGGCGGCCCTGGCGAAAGGCCAAGTCAATCTTTGGGAAGAGCGTCGGCACCCGCTTCGCCGCACCCGTCACTTTGGAATCGGATAGGCTCCTCTCGACCGGATCGGATTTGAGCCGGCGATGCTACGATTGGTGTTGGGCATCTCCTGTACCGACCGGAGAAACCTTCAGCAGCAGGTGATGATCTGCGCCTATCAAGCCATAAGTCTGTCTTCATCCGGGCAGTACTGCTTCTTCCACGCCTGATGCAAGGACGGGGTCAGCAGGCTGCACGGTCCGCTGCGTGCCGACGCTTCGGATCGTGCTGGACCTCGTGGTGCAGGCGCTATTCCTGTCCGGAGCGTCCTCACCGCTGCGCGGGATCTGCGGTGGGCAATCCGTTGTCACGCATCCTTCTTCACGTTCCACAAGTGTGACAGGCCTTTCAACACGCCGCTCACTGACTGTGTGGAAAGACGGATCGCGGTCTAATGCGTTGCTGTGGCTCAGCTTTTCAAGCCGAGGCGGCCATGCGCGAACCCCGTCAGCACCGGTATCCGACAGACCTCTCCGACGCCGAGTGGGCAGCGCTGGAGCCTCTGCTCCCGCCGCCGGCGACGCGAGGACGGCCGCTCAAGTGGCCTCGGCGGCTGATGGTCGAGGCCATCTTCTATCTCGTCCGTTCCGGCTGTGCCTGGCGCATGTTGCCGTCCTCCTTCCCGCCCTGGCCGACGGTCTTCGCGCATTTCCGGCGCTGGCGGCTCGACGGAACGCTCCGGTGCCTGCACGACCGGCTTCGCGCCCTTACGCGCGAAGCCGAAGGACGACATGCGGAGCCGTCTGCCGCCATCATCGACAGCCAAACCGTGCGGGCGACCGGTGTCGGTGGGCCAGCGCGCGGCTACGACGCGGCGAAGCGGACCTTCGGTAGGAAGCGGCACATTCTCGTCGATGCGGCCGGTCTCGTGTTGCTCGCCCATGTCCACGCCGCCGATCTGCATGACCGGCTCGGCGCCCAAGACCTCATCAAGCGCGCTGCGCCAAGCGAGCTTCCGCGGTTGGAACTGGTCTGGGCGGACGGCGCCTATGCCGGCACCTTCGCGCGATGGCTAGAAGCTGACCGGGGCTGGCGCGTCGAGGTGCCGAAGCATCGCGACCGCCACCTCTGGCGGTACGGCCTGGAAGAGAAGCCGCAGGGCTTCCAGGTCATCCCGCGCCGCTGGGTGGTGGAAAGGACCTTTGCCTGGCTGTCGCGCTCGCGCCGTCTGGCACGCGACTACGAGCGGTTACCGGCATCCAGCGAAGCCATGATCCACGCCGCCATGTCACGCCTCATGCTTCGGCGCGTCGCCGCATAGCGGGCATTCCCACACAGTCAGTCAACGTCTTGCGATAGGCAGTTGGCCGATAGTACTCGCCAGTCGGCAGGTAGGGCACATCCTGGAACGCCCGCTCCTGATGCTGGACCGCGATCGCCTTCCGCGCCGCCATGTCTGGCGCCTGAAACTAGGCCTTATACCCGGCGCCTGAAGATCTGACTCGTGGGGCTTGAGCCGACGCGGGCGGTCGTGATTCATCGGCAGGCATGGCATTTGGGGATGGACCATGCCGGTTTTGATGATCCGGGAAGACTTGCCACCTGGCGAGCTACGGCGGTTGGCGAAGGCGGAGCGGGACCTGCGGGTGGCGCGTCGCCTGCTGGCGATCGCGGCAGCCCTTGAGGGCTTGAGCCGGGAGGCCGCGGCACGCGTGGCCGGGATGGACCGGCAGACGCTGCGGGACTAGAGCGTTTTCCTATCAGTCTGCGTCATAGCCTGCGGCGGTAAAGTAGTTAGTGCACTCGGTTGGGGTGAAGGTGT
>NZ_CEEDBP010000028.1:0-83663 GCF_979252845.1 Belnapia sp. AC561 | reverse complement strand
GACGTGCGGCCGGGGGGGCGGGTCCGGGCGGCGGCGGATCGGTAGGCGAGGTCGAGGAGGATGCTACCTCCCCAAACCCCAGAGGAAGCGGACTACCGCGACGCCGTCCCCGGCCAATCCTGCGGCGCGAAGCGCAGCAGCGCATAGCCCAGCAGCCCCGCGACCAGCGACCCGCCGAGGATGCCGATCTTCGCCTCCGCCTGCAGCAGCGGGTCGCCGGGGAAGGCCAGCAGGGTGATGAACAGGCTCATCGTGAAGCCGATGCCGCAGAGCAGCGCCGTCCCGGCCAGCTGCAGCCGGCCCGCATGGGCCGGCATATCCGCCCAGCCGAGCCGGATCACCAGCAGGGAGAAGCCCAGCACGCCGACCACCTTGCCGACCAGCAGCCCCAGCCCGACGCCGAGGGTGACCGGCGCCACCAGCGCTTCGCCCGGCATGCCGAGGAAGGGCACCCCGGCATTGGCCAGGCCGAAGATCGGCAGCACCAGGAAGCCGACCGGCAGGTGCAGGGCATGTTCCAGCCGGTGCAGCGGGCTGCCCGGTTCCTGATCCGGGCGGCCCGGGGTGCGCTGCAGGGGAATCGTGAAGGCGAGGATCACGCCGGCCAGCGTGGCATGGACGCCGGAGCGCAGCACCAGCACCCAAAGCACCAGGCCGAGCAGCAGATAGGGCGTCAGGGCCCGCACGCCGAAGCGGTTCATCCCGGCCAGGATGGCGATCACCACGCCCGCCCCCGCCAGGTCAGGCAGGGACAGTCCCGCCGTATAGAACAGGGCGATGATGACCACGGCGCCGAGGTCGTCGATGATGGCCAGCGCCGTCAGGAAGACCCGCAGCGAGGCAGGCACCCGCTTGCCGAGCAGCGAGATGACGCCCAAGGCGAAGGCGATGTCGGTCGCGGCCGGGATGGCCCAGCCCTGGGCGGTGGGGCCGGGGTTGAAGGCCAGGTAGACCAGGGCCGGCACCGCCATGCCCCCGGCCGCCGCGACCCCGGGCAGGATGCGGCGCGGCCAGCTGGACAGCTGGCCATCCAGCGCCTCGCGCTTGATCTCGAGCCCGACCAGCAGGAAGAACACCGCCATGAGGCCGTCATTGACCCAATGCCCGAGGGACAGCGGCCCGACAGTGGCATGCAGCAGGGCCTCATAGCCCGGACCGAGCGGCGAATTGGCGAGCACCAGGGCCAGGGCGGCCGTGCCCATCAGCACCAGGCCGGCGGAGGACTGGCCATGGAGGAAACGCCGGAGCGCGCTCGGCTGGGTATCGTGATGGGCCATGACGGGGTCTCCAGGCACAGGATTCCACCGCTGGCGGCCCGACCAGCGTTAGACCCTGCCCGGTCCATGGCGGACCCGACACCCGGGATTGCTATCGCATCGGCGGCCGCCTGACGCAACCGCGGCAGGCCGGAGCCTGCCTCGTCACCTGTCAGCTGGCGATCGCATAGGCCGGCCGGCGCGGATCCGCCCCCGCCGCCAGCATCCCCGTCTCCGGGTTGCTCAGCACCACCTCCACGGTCCCGGCCAGCCAGGTCCGGTGCGGCCAGTCCTTCACCTCATGGCCCTTGGCCGCCAGGGCATCCCGCGTCGCCTGGGAGATGCCGTCCTCCACCGCCAGCCGCCCGGGGAAGTAGTCGAAGGGCGCGAAGGAGGAGGGAAAGGAATAGCTGGCGATGCGGGGGGCCTCGATCGCCTCCTGCACCTCCATGCCGAAGTGCAGGATGTTCACCATCACCTGCAGCATGGCCTGGATCTGCACGTCGCCGCCCGGGGTGCCGAAGGGCATGACGCCGCCCTTGTCCGTCACCACCATGGCCGGGTTCGGGGTCAGCCGCGGCCGCTTGCCGGGCGCCACGCCGCAGGGGTGGTTCGGGTCCGGGCGGGACTGGCTGCCGCGGTTGCTCGGGATGATGCCGAGGCCCGGCACCACCGGCGAGTTCCAGGACCCGTCGGAGGGCGTGGCGCTGAAGGCATTGCCCCAGCGGTCGACCACCGCGCAGTAGGAGGTATCGGCCTCGACCATCGGCATGCTGCGCGCGGCGGGGTCGTACTGGGCGGGGGCGTTGCGGCCGAGCAGCGGGCCGGGCATGCCGGCCAGGGCGCGGTCGGGGTCGATCTCGGCGAGGCGCCCGGCGAGGTGGCCATCGGCCAGCAGCCGGTCGAGCGGGACATCGACGAAGGCGGGGTCGCCGAAGTGGTATTCGCGGTCGGCCATGGCCGCCTTGATGCATTCGGTGAGCAGGTGGAGGTATTCGGGGCTGTTGTGCGCCATGGTGGCGAAGCCGCCCTTCTCGAACAGCAGCAGGGCCTCCAGCAGCGCCGGCCCCTGGCACCAGGGGCCGCAGGTCAGCACCTCATGCCCGCGCCAGCTGCGGCGCACCGCGGGCTCGATCCTGGACCGGTAGGCCGCGAGGTCGGCCATGGTGAGGTAGCCGCCCTCGCGGGTCATGAAGGCGGCGATCTCGCGGGCGATGTCCCCCTGGTAGAAGGCCGCATGGGCGGCGGCGAGGCCGGCCAGCCTCCCCTTCCCCGCCGCCTTCTTCTCCTCGTCGGCCATGTACTGCAGGGTGCGGGCGAGGTCGGACTGGACGAACTTCTCCCCCACCTCGGGGCGGCGGCCGCCGGGGAGGAAGATGGCGGCATTGCCGGGCCAACGGGCGTAGTCGGCCTCGTGGGCACGGATGTTCTCGGCCAGCAGCGGATAGACCGCGTAGCCGTCCCGGGCATAGCGGATGGCGTGCTGCGCGACGTCGTGGAAGCCCATGGTGCCGTGGCGCTCCAGCGCGGTGATCCAGGCATCCGGCGCGGCCGGCACCACGGTGCGGAGCACGCCGTTCGGGATCTTGCCGCCATGCTCCCGCATGAAGAGGTCGGCCGGGATGGAGGCGGGCCAGGGCCCGAGGCCGGCGATGGTCTCGACCGTGCCATCGGCCATGCGGATCAGGATGGGCGCGACGCCGGCGACATTCACCAGGTCCGGCAGCAGCACGCCGAGGGCGATGCCGGCGGCGCAGCCCGCATCCACCGCATTGCCCCCGGCCTCCAGCACCGAGAAGCCGGCGGCGGCGGCCAGGTAATGCCCGGCGGAGACGGCGTGGCGGGTGCCATAGAGGGTGGGGCGGGTGGCATGCATGGCGCGGGGCCTCCTGGGGCGGTGGGACAGGCTCGGCCCGGCGCCAAGCGGCTGTCAATGCGCTAACAAGGGTCCGAACCGGAGGAAGCCACCGCCATGCCCGAAGACGCCCCCGTCCTGCTGACCCGCGATGCCCGCGGCATCGCCACCGCCACGCTGAACCGGCCGCAAGTGGGCAATGCCTACAACGCCGCGATGCTGGAGGGGCTGATCGGCGCGCTGGGCCATCTGGCGACCGATCCCGGCGTCCGCGCCCTGGTGCTGCGCGGCGCGGGGCGGCATTTCGCCGCCGGCGCCGACATCAACTGGCTGTCGGAGGTCTCCGGCTATGCGCCCGAAGCCGCCTACGAGGCCTCGCTGGCGACCACCCGTGCCATGCAGCTGCTGAACGAATTCCCCAAGCCCACCATCGCCATCATCCAGGGCGCGGCCTTCGGCGGCGGCTGCGGCGTGGTCTGCTGCGTCGACGTGGCCCTCGCCACGCCGGCCGCCATCTTCGGCCTGACCGAGGTGCGGGTCGGCGTCTCCCCCACGCCGATCTCAGCGCAGATGGTCCAGGCCATGGGCCTCCGCCAGGCCCGGCGCTACGCCATCACCGGGGAGCGCTTCGGCGCCGAGGAGGCCCTGCGGATCGGCCTGGTGCATGAGGTGGTGGACCCGGAGGCAATCGAGCAGCGGCTGGAGGAGGTGCTGGCGGCGGTGCTGCTCTCGGCCCCCGGGGCGGTGGCGGCGACCAAGGACAGCATGCTCGGCGTCAACGGGATGAAGCTGGACGCGCGGCAGATGGCGCTGCTCGCGCATGAGGGCTGGATCCAGCGTGCCTCCGCCGAGGGCCGCGAGGGGCTGGCCGCCTTCCGGGAGAAGCGCCGCCCGGGCTGGGCGCCGGAGTGACGCCCCAGATACGGATGACTGGCGGATATATCCGGCCACCTGTCATCGTATCTTCATAGAACTGCAATCGGACCGTCTTACCGCCCGGCTAGGAAGGCGCCGCCGCGCCGGGGTGCCCCACACCCCGGCTGGCCCAGATTCGCGGAGAGACACACGTGCAACGTCGCCAATTCCTGCTCGGCTCCAGCCTCGCCGCCGCCACCTTCGGCATGCCGGCCTTCGCCCAGGGCGGCCAGATCACCGGCGCCGGCGCCACCTTCCCCAACCCCGTCTACCAGAAATGGGCCGAGGCCGGCCGCACCGCAACCGGGCTGACGGTGAACTACCAGTCGGTCGGCTCGGGCGCCGGCATCAACCAGATCAAGAATCGCACCGTCGACTTCGGCGCCTCCGACGCGCCGCTGACGGTGGCCCAGCTCGAGGAGGCCAACCTCCTGCAGTTCCCGGCGGTCATGGGCAGCCTGGTCGCCATCGTGAATATCCCCGGCATCGAGAACGAGCAACTGAAGCTGACCGGCGAGGTGCTGGCCGATATCTACCTCGGCAAGATCACCAAGTGGAACGACGCCCGCATCACCGGCCTGAACGAGGGGCTGGCGCTGCCGAACCTGGCGATCGCCCCGGCCTACCGGGCGGATGGTTCGGGGACCACCTTCGTCTGGGTCTCCTACCTCTCGGCCGTCTCGCCGGAATGGAAGAGCAAGGTCGGCGTCGGCACCTCGGTCCGCTTCCCCGCCGGCACCGGTGCCCGCGGCAACGAGGGCGTGGCCGGCACGGTGAAGAACATCCGCGGCGCCATCGGCTATGTCGAGAATGCCTATGCCATCAGCAACAAGCTGGTCACCACCCAGCTGCGCAACAAGGCCGGGCAGTTCGTGAAGCCGACGCAGGAGGCCTTCATCGCCGCCGCGACCAATGCCGACTGGACCGCGCCGGGCATGGCCGCCAGCTTGATCGACCAGGCCGGCGCCACCTCCTGGCCGATCGTTTCACCGACCTTCATCCTGCTGCCGAAGAACCCCTCGGATGCCGAGCGCAGCCGCAACGTGATGAAGTTCTTCGACTGGGCCTTCAAGAACGGTGCCACCCTGGCCCAGGAGCTGGAATACATCCCGGTCCCCGCCCCGGTGCAGGATGCCATCCGCGCCGCCTGGAAGGCCGAGGTGAAGGCCAACGGCCAGCCGGTCTGGAACGGCTGAACCACCTGCCGGAGCGCTGAGCATGCAGCAGGCCGCAACCTTCCCGACCGCCGCGGCGAGGCCCACCGGGCGTCGCCGCACCAACCTCGGCGACGCCGTCTTCTCCGCCGCCTGCCATGCGGCGGGCGGGCTGGTCCTGCTGCTGCTCGGCGGCATCATCGTCGAGCTCTTCCTCGGCGGGCTGCCGGCCTTCAAGGCCTTCGGCCTGCCCTTCATCTGGTCCACCGAATGGGACCCGGTGACCGAGGTCTTCGGCGCCGGCGTCTCGATCTACGGCACGGTGGTCACCGCCGTGCTGGCGATCATCCTCGCCGTGCCGGTCGCCTTCGGCGTCGCCTTCACCCTGACCGAGCTGGCGCCGCCCTGGCTGCGCCGCCCGGTCGGCACGGCAGTGGAGCTGCTGGCCGCCGTGCCCTCCATCATCTACGGCATGTGGGGCTTCTTCCTGATCGCGCCCCTCATGGCGCAGTACGTCCAGCCGACGCTGATCGACAGCATCGGCGAGCTGCCGCTGATCGGCGTGCTGTTCCAGGGCCCGCCCTTCGGCACCGGCATCCTGACCGCGGCGCTCATCCTCGCCATCATGATCCTGCCCTTCATCGCCGCGACCATGCGCGACGTCTTCCAGCAGGTACCGCCGGTCTTCAAGGAAAGCGCCTATGGGCTGGGCGCCACGACCTGGGAGGTGATGAAGGGCGTCGTGCTGCCCTATACCCGCATCTCGGTCGCCGGCGGCATCATGCTCGGCCTCGGCCGGGCATTGGGGGAGACGATGGCGGTCACCTTCGTCATCGGCAATGCCAACCGCATCACCACCACGCTGTTCGGCCCGGGCAATACCATCGCCTCGGTCGTGGCGCTGGAGTTCGGGGAAAGCGAGACCGGGTCGCTGAAGCTCTCGGCGTTGCTGGCGCTGGGCTTCATCCTGTTTGTCCTCTCCTTCATCGTGCTCGCCACCTCGCGCTTCCTGCTGCGCTCGCGGCTGAAGGTCTGACCCGATGAGCGCTACCACTCACCCCGCCCTCGCCCCGGTCAAGGACTTGGCGGTCGCCGCCCGGCTCGGCCGCCGCCGGAAGCGGGCCGACCGCATCGCCCGCACGCTGTCGCTGCTGGCGACCGGCATCGGCCTGGTCTTCCTCGCCTCGATCCTGGCGACGCTCTTCGTCAAGGGCTTCGGCGCGCTCAACCTCTCGGTCTTCACCGAGGTGACGCGGCCGCCGGGCTCGAACGGCGGGCTGCTGAACGCCATCGTCGGCAGCCTGATCCAGGTTGGGCTGGCGACGCTGGTCGGCACGCCGATCGGCATGCTGGTCGGGACCTACCTGGCGGAATACGCCAAGGGCTCGCGCTTCGGCGACGTGGTCCGCTTCGTCTCCGACATCCTGCTCTCGGCGCCGTCCATCCTGATCGGGTTGTTCGTCTACCAGCTGCTGGTGCTGCCCTTCGGCGGCTTCTCCGGCTGGGCCGGCGTCGTCGCGCTCAGCATCATCATCATCCCCATCGTGGTCCGCACCACCGAGGACATGCTGAGCCTGATCCCGAATACCCTGCGGGAAGCGGTGATCGGCCTCGGTTCGCCGAAATGGAAGATGATCATGCTGGTCTGCTGGCGCTCCGCCATCTCCGGCATCGTCACCGGCGTGCTGCTCGGCATCGCCCGCATCGCCGGCGAGACGGCGCCCTTGCTGTTCACCAGCCTCGGCAACAATGCCTGGTCCACCGATCTGAACCAGCCGATGCCGAGCCTGCCCATCACCATCTATTCCTACGCCGGCTCGCCCTTCCAGGACTGGATCGAACTGGCCTGGGCCGGGGCGCTGCTCATCACCCTCGCGGTCCTGATCCTGAACATCGCGGCCCGCAGCCTGCTGCGCGGCGGCAAGTAGATGCAGCGCACGGCACCGGAAAAGGAAGACGCCATGAGCTCCACAACGACCACCACCGCCAGCCGGCCCAGCATGGGCGCGATGCAGGCGCGGTCCGAGGCGACGCTGAACGACGCCAAGGTCGCCATCGACGGCCTCGATTTCTACTATGCCGCCAACAAGGCGCTGAAGGGCATCCGCCTGGATATCCCGGCCCGCCAGGTGACCGGCATGATCGGCCCCTCCGGCTGCGGCAAGTCGACGCTGCTGCGGGTGCTGAACCGGATGTACAGCCTCTACCCCGGCCAGCGCGCCGAGGGGAAGGTGATGATGGACGGCCAGAACATCATCGACGACGACGTGGACCTGAACGAGCTGCGCTCCAAGGTCGGCATGGTCTTCCAGAAGCCCACCCCCTTCCCCATGACCATCTACGAGAACATCGCCTTCGGCGTGCGGCTGCACGAGCAGCTCTCGAAGTCGGCGATGGACGAGCGGGTGGAATGGGCGCTGTCGCGCGCCGCGCTCTGGACCGAGGCGAAGGACCGGCTGAATACCTCCGCCATGGGCATGTCGGGCGGCCAGCAGCAGCGCCTCTGCATCGCCCGCACCATCGCGGTGCGACCGGAGGTCATCCTCTTCGACGAGCCGACCTCGGCGCTCGACCCGATCTCCACGCTCAAGATCGAGGAACTGATCGACGAGCTGAAGCGCGACTTCACCATCGCCATCGTCACCCACAACATGCAGCAGGCGGCGCGCTGCGCCGACCAGGTCGCTTTCTTCTACCTCGGCGAGCTGATCGAGGTGGCGCCGGCGGCGCAGCTGTTCACCGCGCCGCGGCACCCGAAGACCCAGGAATACATCACCGGCCGGTTCGGCTGAGGACCCAGAGCATGGAACAGCAGGCTGAACACACCGTCCGCAGCTATGCCGAGGAGCTCCGCCGGCTGCGCGACATGATCGCCCGCATGGGCGGCCTCGCCGAGCGGCAGGTGGCGGATGCCGTCGCCTCCCTGCTGCGGCGGGATACCGACCTCGCCACCGAGGTGGTCGGGCGCGACGTGGCGATCGATGCGCTGGAGCGGGAGGTGGAGCAGTTCTGCATCCGCATCCTGGCGCTGCGCCAGCCGGTCGGGCAGGACCTGCGCCTCATCATCGCCTGCCTCAAGATCAGCCACGGGCTGGAACGCATCGGCGACTATGCCCGCAATGCCGCCAAGCGCAGCATCGTGCTGGCGCAGCAGCCGGCGATCGGCAGCCTGAACGGCTTCAACCGCATGGCGGTGCTGGTGCAGGAGAACCTGAAGGGCGCCATCGACGCGCTGGTCAACAACGACGCCGACCGCGCCGACGAGGTCTGGGCCGCCGACGAGCCGGTCGACCAGGTCTACAACGGCATCTTCCGCGAGCTGCTGACCTTCATGATGGAGGATCCGCGCAACATCACCGCGGCGACGCACCTGCTGTTCGTCGCCAAGAACCTCGAGCGCATCGGCGACCATGCGACCAATATCGCCGAGACGGTGCATTATGCCGTGAACGGCGACAGCCTGCCGGATGAGCGTCCCAAGGGCGATGCCTCGGCCTATGCCGTCGTAAGGCCGCCGGTGTGATGAGCGGCGTTCGGGCAATGCCGGAGCTGGTGCAGGGCCATGCCCGGCCAACCATCCTGGTGGTGGAGGACGAGGCGCCGCTGATCACGCTGCTGCGCTACAACCTGGAGAAGCAGGGCTTCCGCGTCGAGGAAGCCGCCGATGGCCAGGAGGCCTTGCTGCGCGTCGCCGAGGCCCGGCCCGACCTCATCCTGCTCGACTGGATGCTGCCGGCGCTCTCGGGCATCGAGGTCTGCCGGCAATTGCGGCGGCGCCCGGCGACCCGCGACCTGCCGATCATCATGGTGACGGCGCGGACCGAGGACCAGGATGCGGTGCGGGCGCTGGACATGGGGGCGGACGACTACATCGCCAAACCCTTCGCCATGGACAGCCTGCTGGCCCGCATCCGGGCGCTGCTGCGGCGTTCCGGCAGCATCGCCACCAAGGGGATGCTGGCCTATCTCGACATCAGCATGGACCAGGATGCGCATCGGGTGACGCGGGCAGGCAAGCCGCTGCACCTCGGCCCGACCGAGTACCGGATGCTGGAGTTCTTCCTGCAGAATCCCGGCCGGGTCTTCAGCCGGGAACAGCTGCTGGATGCCGTCTGGGGCCGCGACATCCATGTCGAGCCGCGTACCGTGGACGTGCATATCCGCCGGCTGCGCAAGGCGATCAACATCGAGGGCTGCACCGACGTGATCCGCACCGTGCGCTCGGCGGGGTATGCGCTGGACCAGGAGGCCGGCTAGGCCTCCACCAGCCTGCCCTCCCGCACCCGCAGCGACCGGTCGTGGTATTGCGCCACGGCCGGGCGATGCGCGATCGAGATCAGCGCCGTCCCCGGCAGCCGCTCCTTCAGCAGCGTGTAGAAGCGCGCCTCGGCCTCCGGGTCGAGGCTGGCGGTCGCCTCATCTAGAAACAGCCAGGCCGGCTTCAGCAGCAGCGCCCGGGCCAGCGCCACCCGCTGCTGCTCACCGCCCGAGAGCTGGCGGTCCCAGGCCTCCTCGGTATCGAGCCGCGGCGCGAGATAGCCGAGCCCGGCATCGGCCAGCGCCGCATGCACCACCGTATCGGAGAACTCCGCCATGTCCCGCGGGTAGCAGAGCACCCGGCGCAGGCTGCCGAGCGGCAGGTAGGGCCGCTGCGGCAGGAACAGCGTCTCGGCCGGCGGCGGCATGTGCACCCGGCCATGGCCGAAGGGCCAGATGCCAGCCAGCGCCCGGAACAGCGTGGACTTGCCGCTGCCGGAGGCGCCGGCGATGACGACGGCCTCTCCGGCGCCGATCCGCGCCGAGGCGCCCTCCAGCAGCACCCGGCCGTCCGGCAGGGCGATGCCGAGGTTGTCCATCACCAGCGCCTCGCCGCCGTCGGCGCCGGCCTGGATGCCGCTCCCGCTGGCGGCCCGCGCCGCGGTGATGGCATCGAGGAAGCCGGTGACCCGCTGCACCGTGGCGCGCCACTCGGTCAGCGCGGCGTAATTGTCGACGAACCAGGACAGCGCACCCTGCACCTCGGAGAAGGCACCCGAGGTCTGGGTCAGCCCGCCGAGCGGGATGCGGCCGGCGAAATAGGCCGGGGCCGCGACGACGAAGGGGAAGACGATCGCCACCTGGGAATAGGCCGCGGTGAAGAAGGTCAGCCGCTTGGTGGCGACCATGATGGCCCACCAATTGCCGATCAGCGCGCCGAAGCGGTCCTTCAGCCCGCGCTTCTCATCCGCCTCCCCGCCATAGAGCGCGACGCCCTCGACGTTCTCCCGCAGCCGCACCAGGGCGAAGCGGAAATCGGCCTCCACCCGCTGCTGCTGGAAGTTCAGCCGGATCAGGCTGCGGCCGATGAGGTGGGCGAGGCCGGTACCCGCCAGGGCATAGAGCAGCGCCACCCAGACCATGTAGCCGGGAATATCGATGCCGAGCACGGTCAGCGGCCCGGACAGGCCCCAGAGCACGATGACGAAGCTGAACAGCGTCACCACCGACCGCATCAGCCCGAGGCCGAGCGCCAGGGTATTGTCCACGAACATGCGCAGATCCTCGGCGATGCGCTGGTCGGGGTTGTCGGTGCCGGGATCGGTCAGCGCCACGCGGTAATAGGCGCGATCGGCCAGCCAGCGGTCCAGCACCTCCCGCGTCAGCCAGCTCCGCCAGCGGATCTGCAATGCCTGGCGCAGATAGAGCTGATAGACCGCGATGAGGATATAGAGCGCGGCGACGAAGACGAAGCCCGGCATCGGCCCGCTGTCCGTCTGCCGCCACCAGAACAGCAGCGACCAGAAGGCGCCGGCATCCTTCTCCTGCAGGCTGTTGAAGAACTCGCGGTTCCAGTAGCTCAGCAGCACGCTCATCCCGACCAGGGACAGGTTCAGCGCGACGACGACGCCGAGCAGCAGCCGGGCGCGCCAGCGCTCCTCGCTGCGCCAATAGGGACCCGCGAGGCGCCAGGCGTCGCTGAGGAAGTGGCCGATGCGGCGCATGGCAGTCTCCGGGAGGCAGGAGTGAGTTGAAGCTCAGCGCTGGCGCAGCGCGGCCTCGAAGGCGGCCAGCCAGCGGTCGACACGGCGGCGGTTCACGCCGAGGTCGGACCAACCGAAGAGGCTGCGGGAATACAGGTAGAGCCCGGCACCCTCGGGCAGCGGGACCAGTTCCGCGGCAATGATGTCGGGGTAGTTCACCAGGGCGGATCGCTCGACCCATTGCGCCTGGCGGCGCTCCGGCCAGGCCTGGATCAGCGTGGTCCGGGGGAAGGTCTCGCCCAGGCCCCGCAGCACGCCCCAGGCCGTCGCGGCATCGACCGGCAGCGGCGGCACCGTGAAATGGGCCCCGGGATGCATCCCGGCCGGGGCGGCGAGGCAGGTATTCGGCGAGGGCGGCAGCACGAGACGGGCAAAATCCACCGGCTCGGCCGGCGGCAGCCCCTTCGCGCCACGACCGAACAGCATGCCGATCTTGCTCATGCGCCCTCTCCCTCCCCGTCCGGCGCGTCTGCCAGGGGGCGGCGCAGGCGGATGACGCCGCGTACCTGCTCCGGCGGCACCGGCTTGCCCTTGCGGAGGATCTCGATCTCCCCGGCCTTGAGCAGCGCCATGGCCGCCTGGCGGACCGGGGTCATCAGGGGACGCCATGGCCCCTCGTCGCCGCCGGCCAGGGCGCGGGCGACCTCGCTCGGGCAGATGGATTTGTCCGGACCGCGCTCGGCGGTCTGGCGGAGGATTTCGGCGGTGATGGTCGCCTCGCTGGGATCGGTCATGCTGGCGGCACCATAGGCCCGAATGGAGGCCTGTCAGCTTGGATTTCCGCCATCTTCCGGTCAGGTGGCGAGCAGGGCCCCGGCCAGGGCGGCGCCGCTGTCGAAGGCCGCCTCCGCCCGGCCGCCGAGGCACCAGTCGCCGGCCAAGCCGATGCGGGCCGCGGGGTCCCAGAGGCAGGCCTCGCCAAGCGGCACCTCCACCAGGGAATAGCGCCAGCGATGCGCGGCAACATGGGCCGGCGGCGGCAGCGCCGTCCCGGCGAGCGCCGCCAGGGCGGCGAGCAGCAGGGGCGGAATCGAGGCCGCCTCGACTTCGAGATGGGTGCGGGACCAGTCGGGCGCCGCCTGGATCACCCAGCAATGGCGGCTGGCATCCCGCCCCGGCTTGCTGCTGTCCCGCGCCGCCCAGCCGATCGGCCCTTCGGCGGGCCGCAGGCTGTCCGGCAGCGGCAAGGCCTGGTCGAAGGCGGCCATCACCGTCCAGCAGGGGGCGATCCGCACCGGGGCCAGCCGGGGCGGCAGGCCGGGCGCGCGGTCCGCCACCAGCGGCCCGGCCTGGGCGGGTGGCACCGTCACCAGGACCGCGTCGAAGGGACCGTCCTGCTCCGCCGGCGCCTCCGGCAGCGGCCGGCCGGGGCGGACCAGGGCGGCATCCCAATGCTGCAGCACCCAGGCGCCGGGCCGGCCGAGGATCGCCCCGACATGACGGCCGGTGCGGAGGTCGAGCCCCGCCGCCAGGGCGCGCGGGAGGGCGGACATGCCCGGAGTACCGACCAAGCGACCCGCCTCCCCCCACGGCACCGCACCGGCATCCGCCAGGGCGGCGGCGAAGCCCGGCCCGCGGGCGGTCAGGTATTGCGCCCCGTGATCGAACTGCAGCCCCTCCACCCGCCGTGTGGCCAGCCGCCCGCCGGCGCCCCGGCCCTTGTCGAAGAGCCGGACGGCGAGCCCCGCGGCGGTCAATGCGCGGGCGCAGGCGAGGCCGGCGAGGCCAGCTCCGATGATGGCAATGCGGCGAGGGTCGGCGGCAGGATGGGACATGCGCCGGCTTGAATGGGGGTGCCGCCGGATCCTGCAAGGGGGATGCCGGCCTCCCAGCGGCGGCGCAGCACCTCCGCCGGAACCGGGCGGCCGAAGAGCCAGCCCTGCGCCTCGATGCAGCCGATCTGCCGGAGGAACTGGTGCTGCGCCTCATGCTCCACGCCTTCGGCCACCAGGCGGATGCCGAGCGCGGTGGCGAGGCCCTGGACGGTGCGAAGGATCGTCACATCCTCCCGGTTGCCAGGGATGTCGCAAAGGAAGCTGCGGTCCAGCTTGAGGGCGGTGAAGGGCATGCGGCGCAGCCGAGCCAGCGAGCCGTAGCCGGTGCCGAAGTCATCGAGCGAGAGGCTGATCCCCTCCGCCCGCAGCGCCAGCAGCAATTCGCGCGTCTCCGGCCTGTCGTCGACCGAGAGGGATTCGGTCAGCTCCAGCTCCAGCCGTTCGGGCGGCAGGCCGGAGTCGGCCAAGGCGGCGGCGACCTGGGTGGAGATCAGGCCGGTCTCGAGCTGCCGGGCGGAGACATTCACCGAGATGGTCCCGGCCTCCACCGGCCAGCGCGCCGCCTCCGCCGTCGCCTGGCGCAGGACCCAGCCACCGAGCCGCAGGATCAGATCCGAGGCCTCCGCCAGGGGAATGAAGGCATGCGGCGGGATGGCGCCATGCAGCGGGTGCTGCCAGCGCAGTAGCGCCTCCGCCCCGGCCAGCCGGCCATCCGCCAGGAAGATGCGCGGCTGGTAATGGACCGACATCTCGCCCCGGCCGATGGCGCCGCGGAGATCGGTGATCAGGCGGCGGCGCAGGCCGCGGTCCGACGGATCCGCGGCGAAGCTGGACGGTCGTGTCAGGCTGATCGGCGGCATGAGCCCTTCCTTTCCGGCGGCACCCAGAAGCGCAGGACCGGATGAAGGAAGCGCTAACTCAGCCTGCCGGGCCGGCACCGCCGGCCGGATCCTCCCGCAGCGCCCGGTCGGCCGGAATCTCGAGGATGCAGGTCAGGCCGGCCGCCAGCCAGCTGCGCTGCAGGGTGCCGCCGAGCTGGCCCTTCACCGTCGCCTCGATGAGGCGGGAACCGAAGCCGCGGCGGGAGGGTGGCCGCGCCACCGGCGGCCCATCCGTCTCGGACCAGCGGAGCCGCAGGTAGCCAGGCCGGGCAGCGACGGTCCACTCGACCGCGACCTGGCCGTCGGGGACCGAGAGCGCACCGTATTTGGTCGAATTGGTCGCCAGTTCGTGGATCGCCATGGCGAGGGGCTGTACGGCATCCGCCCGCAGCATCAGCGGCGGCCCGACCAGCCTCGTCCGCTCCGCCTCCGTATTCATGCCCGCGCCGGGCAGGAAGGGCGCCAGTTCCCCGGCCACCAGCGCCCGCAGTTCGGCGCCGCTCCAGCCGCCCTGCGCCAGCAGCCCATGCGCCCGGGCCAGGGCGGCAACCCGGGCCTCGACCGCGACCGCATAGGCGGCGGCATTGTCCCGCGGGGTCAGCCGGATGGCGGCCTGGACCAAGGTCAGTGCATTGATCGCCCGATGCGCCAGCTCCTGCGTCAGCATGCGCTGGCGCTGTTCGTCATGGTGGCGGCCGGACACATCCTCCAGCAGCACCACGGCGCGCGATGGCTGCACCGCCGGGTCGTGGATCGGCGCCATGCCGAGCTCGAGCCAGAGCGGCATCGCATCCCGGCGCTGGTACTCCGCCGCCAGGGTCACCGTATGGCCGCAGCGCAGCCGGTTGCGATGCACCTCGGTGATCCAGCCGGCAAACCGGGAGAAGAGATCGCCGGCCTGCGACAGTCCTCCGAGGTCGAGGCCGAGGATGCGGCAGAAGCGGTCATTGGCGAGCAGGATGGCGCCGGTCTCGAGGTCGATCTGCGCCATGCCGATCACCGGTGCCTCGAAGGCGCCGCGGAAGCGGGCCTCGCGCAGGGCCAGCGCGGCATGGCTCGCATCGCGCCGATCCCGGGCGCGGTTCAGCGCGGCGGCGGCCTCGTCGATCTCGGCGAGGCCCCGGCGGTAGCCACTGGCCTGCGGCACCGGATCGGCCAGGGTGCCGAGCCAGCGGATGCCCCGGCTGACCCGGCCCGCGAGCAGCAGCAGCAACAGCAGCGCCGCCAGCGCGATGGCGCCGCCGGCCACCGCCAGCAGCATCGAGGTGCCGAGCCGGGTGCTGAAGCTGTCCTGCGCCACGGCCAGGGCGATGCGGAAGCCGGAGACGGGGGCCTTGACCAGGCCGATGGTGGAATCGACGCCATCGACCCGCCGGGTGCGGATGACGGCCTGGGCCGCCCCGGCTTCGAAGGCGGCACGGACCGCCGGCACCAGCTCGCTGCCGACCAGATTCCGCTGGCCCTCGCTGCGGGCCACGACCTTGCCCGCCCGGTCGATGATGGAAGCGACGGAGCCGGGCGGCAGCTGCTGGGCCACCAGCGCGGCCGCCAGGTCATCGGCCCGGAGCGCCACGCTGAGCACATAGGCGGTGCCGGGCGCGGCCCTGGCCTCCCCACCGGGTCCCGGCGCCTCCGGCAGCATGACGGGAACCGCGACCGCGACCAAGTAATCCAGCGTGACGGTGCCGCGGAACAGCTGGCCGATCTCGGTGCGGCCAGTCTGCGCCGCCTGGAGGATCGCGCCATCGGCGAAGGTACCGGGTGCCACACCGGCCTCCGCCGGCAGGGCGGTATGCAGCAGCATGCGCCCATCCGGCTGCGCCAGGGCCAGCGGGCCCAACCCGGCCGCCAAGGCGGCACGGCGCAACTCCGGGCCGAAGGCCGCCAGGTCATGGTCGCGTAGCCGGGGTGAGGCCGCCAGCCCACGCAGCAAGGCTTCGCCGGCGGCGAAGCGGCCGTCCACCATCTGCGCCAGGGCCCGGGCGGTGGCCAGCGTCTCGGAATCGGCCCAGGCCCGGGCGTTGCGCCGCGCCTGATCGATGATGAAGGCGGAAAGGCCGAACAAGGCGCAGGCGATGATGGCGCCCAGGACGAGGAGTTGCCGGTGCAGGCTGTCCCGGCGCATCTCCCGCAGCATGGACGACATGACCGACATCGGCCGCTCCCCGGTAACGCCTGGCCTCCGCCGGTGCGGGCGCCGTCGAGACCCCGCCGCACGGTTCGATAGTTCGGGTAACTATCTAACTCGGAATGGTTGCGTCGTCAGGTCTTGGCCAGCGTCAGGCGTCTCAAATTCCGGGCACGGCTTCGCGAGGGGTGATCGCGTCCTCGCCTCAGGCGAAACGCTCGATCAGAGGCCCCTTCGGCGGAACCGCGGCGACTTCCCGGATGATCTTGCGGCGGACCGCGGCTTCGAAGGCTTCGAAACCCTCGGCCACCACCAGGAAGGCACCGGGGCCGCCAATGACCTCATCCTGGTAATAGGTATCGAGCGGCGGCAGCGCGGAGGAGAGCGAGAGCGGCGTCGGCGTCTTGTCGAGCACCGCGAGGCCGTTCAGGACGATGCCCTGGGCCAATGCCTCGGCCCGGGCATCGGCCACCGGCCGGCCGGAATTGTTCACCCCGTCGCCGGAGATGTCGACGACCTTGCGGGTGCCTTCGAAGCCCTGGCCGAATTGCCTGGCGGCATAGTCCATGGCGCCGGAGATCGAGGTATAGAGCCAGGTGCGGCGCGGCGCATTGGCGACGGCATCGGCGAAGCGGTTGGCGCCGGCCGCGCCGTCCAGCAGCATCCAGGGCACGACGGTGTTCTGGATATGCCAGTCGGACCAAGTGAACATGGTGACGGCGATGGCGCCGAGCGGACCGCCCATGATGCCCTCGATCAGGCGGCGATCGCGGAAGGCATTCTCATAGCCGGAGAATTGCATCTCCTGCTCCTCGGGATCGACCGAGCGGCTGACGTCCACTGCCAGTACCAGCTCGACATCGACCGGCACGGCCGCCTTGGCCCGGGTGGCCTGCAACAGGGCTGGTGCCGCCAGGGCGGCGCCCAGCATAACGCGTCTTCGCATACGACCCCCTTCTGGCCGAGGGGCGACGGCGCGCGCGCTGCGCACCGGGCCATCCGGCTGGCATAGGCAAGGCCGTGGCTGCCATCGCTCCCGTGTTGAAAGGACTCATATCGCCCTTCATGCTGCACCGCAAGAAAATGCTGCGATGCAACATAAAGGTGAGGTCGGCCGCGTCAGCCGGCCAGGGCCATGTCCAGCACCCGGACGCTGTGGAGTGCCTCCCGGCCCGCCAGATCCTTGATCTGGTGCCGGCAGGAGGTGCCGTCGGCGACGATCAGCTGGCCGGGCGGGATGGCGCGGATCGCCGGTAGGAGGGCAAGCTCGGCCATCGCCTTGGAAACGGCGAGGTTCTTCGCCTCATAGCCGAAGCTGCCGGCCATGCCGCAGCAGGAGGAGGCGATGGGCGTCACCTTGAGACCGGGAATGCCCGCCAGCACCGCCACCGCCGCCGGAAAGGCGGAGAAGGCCTTCTGATGGCAATGGCCATGGATATGCGCCGCCGCCGCCACCGGCTTCAGCGCCAGCGCAGGCTTCTCCCGCACCAGGAATTCGCCGATCAGCACCGCCCGCGCCGAGAGGCTCTCGGCCGCCGCGCCGGGCAGCAGCGAAAGGAATTCATCCCGTAGGGTGAGCAGGCAGGAGGGCTCGATGCCGACCACCGGCAGCTCGAAGGCGCCGAGCGACGTCAGGGTCCGCCGCGCCTCCTCGCGCGCCTGTTCCACCAGCCCGGCGGCGAGATAGGTGCGGCCGCTGTCGAGCGGGCGGGCGCCCCTGGCCGGGCGCGCGACTACCGGCCGGAAGCCGGCCGCCCGCAGCACCCGGGCGGCGGCGCGGATATTCTCCGGCTCGAAGTAGCGGTTGAAGAGGTCGGGGAAGAGGATGACCTCCCCGGACCCGCCGGTCGGCGCCGGCAGCTCGGCATCGTGGAAGGCATTGCCGACGAAGCGCGGCAGGCTGCGCCCGGCGGCGAAGCCGAGCAGTTTCTCCGACAGCCAGGCGAGGCCCGGCACCCAGCCGCGGGCATTGGGGATGAAGGGCGCCATGGCGGCGAAGGGCGCCCAGCGCGGCATGGTGGCGATGACCCGGTCCTTCAGCGAGAGACCATGCGCCGCGGCGCGGGCGGCCTGGACCTCGATCTTCAGCTTGGCCATGTCGACGCCGGTCGGGCATTCCCGCTTGCAGCCCTTGCAGGAGACGCAAAGGTCCATGGCGGCGGCCACTTCCTCCGAGGCAAGGCCGCCGGCGAGCTGGCCGGTGAGTGCGAGCCGCAGCGTATTGGCCCGGCCGCGGGTCAGGTGCTGCTCGTCCTGCGTCGCCCGGAAGCTGGGGCACATGACGTTGGCGTCGGACTTCCGGCAGGTGCCGTTGTTGTTGCACATCTCGACCGCGCCGAGCAGGCCGCCCTGCGGGCCCCCGCCCTCGGCATCGCGCCAGGCGGACCAGTCGAGCGCCGGGGCGATGGCGGGGTCGGCGGCGTAGTCGGGGCCGTAGCGGAACAGGCTGCGGTCATCCATGCGCGGGGCGCGGGTGATCTTGCCGGGATTCATCATCCCCTTCGGATCGAAGGCATCCTTCACCTGCTCGAAGGCGCCGACGATGCGGGGCCCGAACATGCTCTCGTGGAACTCGGAGCGGACGATGCCGTCGCCATGCTCGCCGCTGTGCGATCCCTTGTACTCCCGGACCAGGGCGAAGCATTCCTCGGCGATGGCGCGCATCTTCGCCACGTCCTCGCCCGCCTTCATGTTCAGCACCGGGCGGACATGCAGGCAGCCGACGCTCGCATGGGCATACCAGGTGCCCTTGCTGCCGTAGCGGGCGAAGACGTCGTTCAGCCGTTCCGTGTAGTCGGCGAGGTCGGGCAGCGCGACGGCGCAATCCTCGATGAAGGAAACCGGCTTCCCGTCGCCCTTCATGCTCATCATGATGTTGAGCCCGGCCTCGCGCACCTCGGCGATCGCGGCCTGGAAGCCCGGCTCGACCACGCGCACCACCTGCCCGGGATGGCCGAGGTCGGCCATCATCTCCTCCAGCGCATCGAGCGAGCGCAACAACGGCGCATCCTCGTGCCCGTGGAATTCGACGATCAGCAGGCTGTCCGGCTCGCCGATCAGGATCTTGTCGATCGTCGCCCGGTACATCTGGATGGAACGGCCGAGGTCGATCATGGTGCGGTCGACCAGCTCCACCGCCTCGGGGTCGAGGGTGACCAGGTGCTGGGAAGCCTCCATCGCCTTGCGGAAGCTGGGGAACTGGCAGATGCCCAGCACCTTGCGCGGCTTCACCGGCCAAAGCTTGAGGTCGAGCGCCGCCGAGAAGGCCAGCGTGCCCTCCGAGCCTACCAGCAGCCGTGCCAGGTTGCCGCGGCCGGCGGCGCGGGCGGCCGGCGTCAGCGCCTCGATGTTGTAGCCGCCGACGCGGCGGAGCTGGGCGGGGAAGCGGGCGGCGATCTCGGCGGCCTCCCGCACGCCGAGGGCGCGGAGCGACTGGATGAGCTCGGCGATGCCGGCGGGCATGTCGCCGCCGAGGTTGTCGGGCAGCTCACCGAAGCTGAAGCGCGTTCCATCGGCGAGCAGCGCGTCGATCGCCCGCACGTTGTCGGCCATCAGCCCGTAGCGGATGGACTTGCTGCCGCAGGAGTTGTTCGCCGCCATGCCGCCGATGGTGCAGCGCTGCCAGGTCGAGGGATCGACGGGAAAGAACTTCTTCTCGCGCGCCAGGGCCGCGTTCAGCGCGCCGAGGGTGATGCCGGGCTGCACCGTCGTGGTGTCGCCCTCCACCGACAGGACGTTGCGCAGGTACTTCGTGCAGTCGATCACCAGCGCCCGGTTCACCGTCTGTCCGCATTGGCTGGTGCCGCCGCCGCGCGGCAGGACGGGAATGCCCTCGGCGCGGCAGAGGCTCATCGCCGCTTCCACATCGGCGATGGTGCGCGGCACCAGCACGCCGACGGGTTCCATCTGGTAGATGCTGGCATCCGTCGCGTAGCGGCCGCGGTCGGCGGCGCCGAACAGCACCTCGCCGGATGTCTCGCGCCGCAGCGCCTCGGCCAGGCGGCTGTCGCCGATGCGGTCCTTGGGAATGGTGAAGGCGTTCATGGCGCGAGACTAATCCTGGGCGTTTCGCCTGTCCGATCTATAATGCTCATCAATACGACAAGCCCTTCTCATTGGCCGGCCCGCATGGATCGCGCCTATGAGGGGGCCGACACGGGAGCCCCAAGCCATGGCCTATTACCAGTCCTCGCCCAGCGCCGGGCGCCATTTCCTGCAGATCCCCGGGCCGACCAACGTGCCCGACCGCGTGCTGCGCGCCATGGACAACCCGACCATGGACCACCGCGGCCCGGACTTCGGCAAGTTCGGCGCCCAGCTGCTGGAGAAGGTGAAGCTGGTCTTCAAGACCCAGGGCCCCGTGGTGATCTACCCCGCCTCCGGCACCGGCGCCTGGGAAGCGGCGCTGGTCAATACGCTCTCGCCCGGCGACCGGGTGCTGATGTGCGAGACCGGCTGGTTCGCCCACCTGTGGGAGGAGATGGCCGAGCGGCTGGCGCTGAAGGCCGAGCTGCTGCCGACCGACTGGCGCCGCGGCGCCGATGTCCCGGCCATCGAAGCGGCGCTCCGGGCCGACCGCGACCACGGCATCAAGGCCGTCTGCGTCGTCCACAACGAGACCAGCACCGGCTGCACCTCCCGCATCGACGAAGTTCGTAAGGCCATCGACGCCGCCGGCCACCCGGCCCTGCTGCTGGTCGATACCATCTCCTCGCTCGGCTCGATCGACTACCGGCACGACGAATGGGGCGTCGACGTCACCGTCGCCGGCTCGCAGAAGGGGCTGATGCTGCCGCCGGGCCTGTCCTTCAACGCGGTCTCGGCAAAGGCGCTGAAAGCGGCCGAGACGGCCAAGCTGACCCGCAGCTTCTGGGACTGGCGGCCGATGATCGCCTCCAACGCCACCGGCTACTTCCCCTATACGCCCGCGACCAACCTGCTCTACGGCCTCGATGCGGCGCTCGACATGCTGGTCGAGGAAGGGCTCGAGAATGTCTTCGCCCGGCACGACCGCTTCGCCGAGGCGACCCGCCGCGCCGTCCGTCATTGGGGCCTGGATGTGCAGTGCGAGGACCCGCGGCACTATTCCTCGGCGCTGACCGCGGTGCGGCTGCCGGAGGGCCATAGTGCCAATGCGCTGCGGGGCATCATCCTCGAGAAATTCAACATGTCGCTCGGCAACGGCCTCGGCCGGCTGAACGACCGGGTCTTCCGCATCGGCCATCTTGGCGACTTCGGGCCGCTGTCCCTGGTCGGCGCGCTGGGCGGGGTGGAGATGGGTCTCGCCGCGGCCGGCATCCCGCACAAGGCGGGCGGCGTGCAGGCGGCGATGGCCTATCTGAACGGCAACGCCTAGCACCGATCAGCTTCCAGCAAAGGCCCAGCGCAGGGTCCGGGCGATGCCCAGGGTACCGGCCCGGACCAGCGGCCGGCCCAGCCCCGGGTTGGGCAGCCCGTGCATCCGCGCCGCCCAGCCCGGCAGCAGGTCGATCCCGGCCTGCATCGTCAGGCGCTGCAGCGGCTCGGCCAGCGGCTTCGGCGCCGGCTGGGTCAGGACGATCCGGGCGACCTCGCGGCTGCGGGCATCGACGCGGAGCCGCGGCCGCATCGCCGCCAGCAGGGCCTGTGCCTCGGCCCGGCTGCGCGGCACCGGATCGGCGCCGAGCGCGATGCCGATGCGGGCCATCTCGGCGAAGTAGCGGTCCTGGTCGGCCCCCGACATGCCCGGCTCGGCATAGCGGACATAGCCCTTGAGGAAGCTGGTCGTCTCGGTGACATGCACCCAGGCAAGCAGCGCCGGGTCGTTGGCCTCGTAGGGCGTGCCATCCGGCAGGGTGCCGCGGACCTGATCATGGATGCGGCGGATGCGGGCCAGCAGCGTCTCGGCCTCCTCCCGCCCGCCATAGGTGGTGGTCGCGATGAAGCGGGCGGTGCGGCGCAGCCGGCCGTGCATGTCGGCGCGGAAATTCGAATGGTCCCAGACCCCGGCCAGCACCGCCGGATGCAGCATCTGCAGCAGCAGCCCGGCGATGCCGCCGACCATCATGCCGGTGACGTCGCCATGCACCCGCCAGGCGACCGAACGCGGCCCGAACAGCCCATCCGGCCGGCGCGGCACCGGCGCCTCGCCCCGCGCCGGGTCGTTGAACAGGGCGACGACCTCGGCGGCGATGGCCGATTTCAGGGGCTGGGCGAAGCCGGCCGGCAGGAAGGCGGCGGGCGCGGGCGAGGTCTTCATGTTCCCCATATGGGCCTGCTCCGGCCGCTGCCACCCCCTGGCCGCCGGGCCGGTTGCCTTCCGCCGATCCCGGTCCCATCGTGGGCACCGCAGCCCCGAGGATGCCGATGCCCGCCCCCATCCAAGTCTGGACCTGGCCGACGCCGAATGGCCACAAGGTGCACATCCTGCTGGAGGAACTCGGCCTGCCCTACGAGGTCGTGCCGGTCGCCATCGGCAAGGGTGATCAATTCAAGCCGGAATTCCTGGCCATCACGCCGAACCACCGGATTCCCGCCATCGTCGATCCGGAAGGCCCGGGCGGGACGCCGATCCAGCTCTTCGAAAGCGCCGCCATCCTCATCTACCTCGCGGAGAAGGCGGCCTCCCCGCTCTGGCCGGCCGATCCCGCCACCCGTTACACCTGCCTGCAATGGCTGATGTTCCAGATGGGCGGCGTCGGGCCGATGTTCGGCCAGTACAACCACTTCGCCAATTACGCGACCGAAAAGCTGCCCTATGCGATCGAGCGCTACACGAACGAGGTGGCGCGGCTGCACCGGGTGCTCGACAAGCGGCTGGCCGAGAGCGCCTTCCTGGCCGGGCCGGATTATTCCATTGCCGATATCTGCACCTTCCCCTGGATCCGCAACGCGGAACGCCGAAACATTGATCTGGCGCATTATCCGCATGTGCTGCGTTGGCATGATGCCATCGCCGCGCGCCCGGCGGTCCGGCGTGGAGTCGAGGTGCTGGCCGAGAACCAGCGCCGCGGCGCCATGACCGAGGCCGAGCGCGAGGTGATGTTCGGAAAGACGCAATTCGCCGCCCGCTGAAGGATCAGCCGGCGCGGCAGAAAGGGACAGGCATGGCCGAAATCGACCACATCGTGCTGGGCGCGCGGACGCTTGCGGAAGGCGCCGCCTATGTGGAGCAGCACCTGGGCGTCAAGCCGCGCAGGGGCGGCGTCCATGCCGGCTACGGGACGCACAACATGCTGCTCGGGCTGGGCAAGACCACCTATCTGGAGGTGATCGCCCCCGATCCGGACCAGCCGACGCCGCAGCATCCGCGCCTCTTCGACCTCGACGACCCCGCGGTGAAGCTCATGCTCGAGGCCGGTCCCTGCCTGGTCGGCTGGGTGGCACGGACCCCGGTGCTGGACGCGGTGATCGCCCGGCTCGGGCCACGCGGCGGCGAGGTGATGTCCATGTCGCGCGACAAGCTCGCCTGGCGCATGGCCTTCCCGCCGCAGCGGCAGGACATGAACAACCTGATCCCCGCGCTGATCCAGTGGCAGACCGACAGCGCCGCCCTCCACCTGCCGGATAGCCATGTGCGGCTGCTGGCGCTGGAGGCGGAGCACCCGGAGGCCGATGCGGTGCGCGATGCCCTGGCCGAACGCGGGCTGGAGACGGTGCTGAACGTGCGCCAGAGCCCGCATGCGCGGCTGCTGGCCCGCTTCAAGCGAGCCGACGGTACCGAGGTGGCACTCTCCAGCGGCTGACGGTACCGGATACCTCGCGACGGCTGCACCCTTTGACGCCGATCCGTGTTAGTATAGGCGCTACCCTGGGGTGTTCCGGTCCGGGCTGGCCCAACCAGGCCGGTCCTGGCCGGAAGACCCGGCGGTGGCGGGGTAAGCTACGAGAAGGCGATAGGACAGGGATGCTGCAGCTCAGGCCGCTTCGACGTCAGCGCCTCGGAGGCCCGTTGCCCTCGCCCCGGTCGGGCGTCGGCACTGCCCACAGGGCCGCCGCATGACGGCGCGCATCCTGGTGGTGGACGACATCGCCGCCAATCTCCGGCTGCTCGAAGCCAAGCTGCTGAACGAATACTACGAGGTGGCGCTCGCCGCCTCGGGGCCGGAGGCTTTGGCGACTGCCGCCCGCTGGTCCCCGGATGTCATCCTGCTGGATGTCATGATGCCGGGGATGGATGGCTACGAGGTCTGCGAGCGGCTGAAGGCAAGCAATGCCACGGCGCATATGCCGGTAGTGATGATCACCGCCCTGGTCGATCCGGCCGAGCGGGTGCGCGGCCTGGAAGCGGGCGCGGACGACTTCCTCTCGAAGCCGGTCGACGACGCCACCCTTTTCGCCCGGCTGCGCGCGCTGCTGCGGGTGAAACAGGTCCAGGATGCCTGGCGGCTGCGATCCGACACCGCACGGGACCTGGGCTTCGAACCGCCGCCCGACCCCTCCCCCAGCATCGAGGGCGCCAGCGTCCTGGTGCTCTCCGAATCGACGGCGGAGACGGCCTCCATTGCCGCCATCTTCTCGGCCGATGGCGTGGTGGTGCAGACCGCGACCGAATCCGAGGCGGCCCGAAAGACCCTGGCCGAGGGCAATTTCGACCTCGCGGTGCTCTGCCTAGCCGGCGAGGGTGGCGACGTGCTGCGGCTGGCCTCCCGCCTCCGGGCCCAGGGGGCGACGCGGGACCTGCCGGTGCTGCTGGCTGCGGATACCAGCCAGCGCGGCCTGGTGCTGCGCGGCTTCGACCTCGGCGCCAACGACCACGTCCTGCGGCCGATCGACCCGAACGAGCTGCGGGCGCGGGCGCGCAACCAGATCCGCCGCAAGCGCTACCAGGAAAGGCTCCGCGCCGACCTGGACCGCAGCCTCGAGATGGCGGTGACGGATCCGCTGACCGGGCTGCGCAACCGGCGCTATGTCCGCCGCCACCTCGATGGGGTGCTGCGCGGCACGGATGCGGCGGTGCTGCTGCTGGACGTGGACCGTTTCAAGTCGATCAACGACAGCTACGGCCACCCCGCCGGCGATGCGGCGCTGCGGGAAGTTGCCAATCGGCTGAAGGCGCATCTGCGCGCCGCGGATGTCGTCGCCCGCTACGGCGGCGAGGAATTCATGGTGGTGCTGGCCGGGGCCCCGACCGACTATGCCACGATGGTGGCGGAACGGCTCTGCGCCTCGCTCAGTGCCTCCCCCTTCGAGATCGCCGGGACGCAGCTGCGGGTGACGGCCAGCATCGGCCTGGCGGTCGCGCCGCCGGGGACCAGCGTCAACGCCGCGGTGGCGGCCGCCGATGCGGCACTCTACCGGGCCAAGGAAGCCGGGCGGAACCGTGTGATGCAGGCCCTGCCGGAGGATTTCGTCGAGGACGGGACTGCCGACCAATTGCAGGACGCGCCGCCGCCGCCGAAGCTGCGGACCGGCTGAAGACAGACAGCCCTGAAAAGCAAACGGCGGGCCAAGGCCCGCCGTCATCTCGATCCGACAAGTGCCCGCAGGCTACTTGATCTTCGATTCCTTGAAGACGACGTGCTTGCGCGCGACCGGGTCGTATTTCTTCAGCTCGAGCTTGCCGGTGGTGTTCCGGACGTTCTTCTTGGTGACGTAGAAGAAGCCGGTTTCGGCGCTGCTGACGAGCTTGATCTGGATGGTGTTCGACTTGGCCATGGCGAAGCCCGTTGATCCTGAAGTACCTGAAGGGGTCGCAACCTAGCGTTCTTCGCCGACCCGTCAAGCCAAAGCTTCAATTTCGATGGTCAGCGCCAGAAGGGATCGGCGTCGAGCAGCTCTTCCCAGGCCTCCAGCGCCTGCTTCCGGGCGCGGCCGGTGCGGCCGGCGGCGAAGCCTTCCAGCGCCCCGACCGCCCAGGCGGGCACCCCGGCCAGGCTGCCGACCAGCCCGCGCGCCACGGTGGTATCGTTCGCCAGCCCCAATTCCTCCTGCAGGGCCGAAAGGCGGCGGAGGAAGCGGCGGGTGGCCTTGCCCGGCCAGAGCGGGGCGAAGAGTTCGGCGGCATAGCGCAGCCGCTTGGCATCCAGCCGCACCTCGTGCAGCGCCTCGGCGCCATGCGCCTCGATCGCCTCGCCCCGCTTGCGCAGGCGGTTCCAGCGCTTGTCGAGCAGGGTGGCACCGAATTCCGCCAGCGGCTGGTCCAGCAGCGCGCCGCGGCCATCGGCCTCCGCCCCCTCCCGCCAGGGGCGCAGCAGCAGCAGGGACAGGCCGGCGAGCACCAGCCGGGGAAAGGCCGGGCCTTCCAGCAGCCGGCCGAGCCCGGCATAGGCCTCGGCACGGCGCGACTCGGCGGCCTTCAGCAGCGCCGCCAGCCGGCGATCGGGACCGATCGACTCCAGCGCCTCGACCCCGATGCCGGCGAGGAAAACATCCCAGTCCCGCGCCGGGCCGAGCGCCCCGGCCAGGGCCGAGAGTCCGGCATCGAATTCGGCCAGCGCCGGGCAGCCGGCCGCCGGGCGGAAAGCCTTGAGCACGGAGCGCAGGCGGCGGAGCGCGACGCGGGTCTGATGCACCCCTTCCAGCCCGGCGCCGGGACGGCAGCCGGGGGCATGGCTCAGCATGGCTTCCAGCAGATGGCCCAGCGCCGCCAGCAAGGCGGCCTCGACCGAGGCGGCATCGGCCAGGGCCGGCGGGCCGCGGCGGCGTGGGCGGGGCGCCTCGCCCCGCGCCAGGGCGCGGCCCTCCTCGGCCAGGCTGGCAGTGGGTGGCAGCAGGTGCAGGTCCGGCGCCAGCGCCGCGGCGCGTGCCAGCACCGCCTCGGTCGGGCCGCTGAGGCGCAGCCGCGCCACCGGCATCTCGGCGGCGACGGCGCGCAGCTTGCCGACCAGCAATTCGGCTTCGACATCGCCGAGCTGCATCAGGCTGCGGCGGCCGCTGAAGGCGGCGATCGGCACCAGGGCGGCATCCTCGGGCGGAGCCTCCGCCAAAGCCTCGGCCTGCCTGCCGGGGCACCAGGCAAGTCCGGGTTGCGGCATGGCCCGCAGCAACTGCCGCGGCCCCCGCGCCGGGGCGGCCAGCGCCAGCCCCTCCTCGGCCAGGCGCCCCTCGGCGGTATCCAGCCAGATGAGCTCCTCCGCCAGGCTGCGGCTGCGGCCGGCGCGGGCGGTGGTGATGGCGGGGTGGCGCATCAGCCGCTGGGCGGCGGCGGGGTCCAGGGCGAATTCGAGGCTCAGCCCAGGTGGGGACGCCTCCGGCGGCGCCGGCTCCGGCTGAGGCGGCATGGCGGGATCGGCAGTCTCGAAACGGGTCAGGCGGGTTGCTCCGCGGCGGAAAGGTCGCGGGGCGCGAGGAAGCGGACCAGCCGGCCGCCGCCGGCCTCGAGCTGGCCCCAGGGGGAGGCGATGGTGAATTCCGCGAGGGCCCCGGTCGGATAGCCTTCCGCCAGCCGCCGGGCATCCGGGCCCCCGCGCGCCAGGGAGGCCGGGTCGGCCAGCGCCAAGGCCAGGTCGTGCAGGCCGGGGTTATGGCCGATCAGCAGCAGGCTGCGCGCCGTCGCCGGCACCTGGCGCAATTCCTCGAGCAGCCGCGGCCAGGGCGCGAGGTAGAGCGCATCCATCGGCTCGATCAGCGCGCCATCCTCGAAGGGGGTCAGCGCCTCCAGCGTCTGCAGGGTGCGGCGGGCGGAGGAGACGAAGACGATGTCGGGCGCAAGGCCCAGGTCGCGCATGGCATCGGCCATGGCCAGGGCGGAACGGCGGCCGCGCGCATTGAGCGGTCGGGCGTGGTCGGGCAGCGCCGGATCGTCCCAGGAGGACTTTGCGTGCCGCAACAGCAGGAGCTGGCGCATGGGCCCGCATCCTGCCACGCCCCGCCCGCCTTGTCCCGAGGCGATTGCGCCCGCGGCCGGAACGCCCCAATCCTTCGCCCCCTCTGTCCAATTCGCCGTTTCGGCCCCATCTGGTCGCGGCGTAGGTAAGGATTTCGTATGTCCGGCGTTGTTGCGATCCTCGGCGCCACCGGCGGCATCGGCGGGGCCCTGGCCCGGCGGGTGGCGGCCCGTGGCGGCACCCCCTTTCTCATTGGCCGGGACGCGGCCCGGCTGGCGGCGCTGGCGGCCGAGCTGGACGCCCCGCATGCGGCCTGCGACGTGACCGATCCCGCGGCGCTGCGGGCGGCGGTGCAGGCGGCGGGGCCGGCCCTCGATGGCCTGGCCTTCTGCATCGGCTCCATCGTGATGAAACCGCTCGGCCGGGTGACCGCCGAGGATTTCGCCGCCACCTTCGCGCTGAATGCGACGGCGGCGGCGCTGGCGGTGCAGGCGGCGGCGCCGGCGCTGACCGCCAAGCCTCGGGCCTTTCCATCCAGCGTGGTGCTCTTCTCCTCCATCGCCGCCCGGGCCGGCTTCCCGAACCATGCCGTCATCGGCGCCGCAAAGGCGGCGGTCGAGGGGCTGATGGTGGCACTGGCCGCCGAGCTTGCTCCGGCGGTCCGGGTCAATTGCATCGCCCCCAGCCTGACGCGGACCGGCATCGCCGAGCCGCTGACCAAGAATCCGCAGATGGCCGAGGCGATCGCCAAGCTGCATCCCATCCCCCGGCTGGGAGAGGCCGAGGACGCGGCGGCGCTGGCCGATTTCCTGCTGTCGGAGGCTGCCGGCTGGATCAGCGGGCAGGTCATCGGCGTCGATGGCGGTCGCTCGACCCTGCAGGGGAAGGGCTGATGCGCCGCCGCTCCCTGCCGCTGCTGGCCCTGCCCTTGCTGGCCGGCCCCCTGCCCGCCCGCGCCGCCGGCGGCGAGCTGCGCTTCCGCATCATGCGGGAGGGCTCGGCGATCGGCACCCATACCGTCACCATCGCCGAGACCGCTGGTGGGCTGACGGCACGGACCCTGGTGGCGATCCAGGTGAAGCTGATGGGCATCACCGTGTTCCGCCTGACGCATGACTTCACCGAGGTCTGGTCCGGCGGGCGGCTGGCCAGCGTCACCTCCCGCCACGACCGCAACGGCACCGTCGTCACCATGTCGGCGCGGGCCGATGCCGGGGGCCTCGCGGTGCAGGGGCCGGGCGGCGCCGCCCGCCTGCCGGCCGAGGCCTCCCCGCTCAGCTGGTGGGACAGCCGCCGCTTCAGCGGTCCGCTCTTCGACAACGAGACCGGCAAGCCGCTGAGCCTGCAGTGGTCCCGCACCGCCCTGCCCGGCGGCGGCACCCGCTGGCGCGCCACCGGCGACGAGGAGGGCGAGGCCAATTACGCCGCCGACGGCACTTGGCTCGACTGGAAGACCAAGGGCGACGACGGCAGCCTGGTGACCTACGAGCGACTGTAATGGGCCTGCTGCGGGTGGTCCTAGGCGACCAGCTCTCGCGGGAGATCCCGGCGCTGGCCGGGCTGGACCCGGCGCAGGACGTGGTGCTGCTGGCCGAGGTCATGGGCGAATGCAGCTACGTCCCGCACCACCGGCAGAAGCTGGTGCTGGTGCTCTCGGCCATGCGGCATTTCGCGGCGGCGCTGGCGGCCCGCGGCGTCCGCGTCGACTACATCCGGCTGGACGATCCGGCGAATAGCGGGACGCTGTCCGGCGAGGTGGCCCGCGCCGTGGCCCGGCACCAGCCATCGGGCATCATCGCCACCTTCCCCGGCGAGTACCGCGTCCTCGCCGAGATGCGCGGCTGGGAGGAGGCGACCGGCCTGCCAGTCGATATCCGCGACGACAACCGCTTCCTGTGCGACCTCGGCTGGTTCCAGCGCTGGGCCCAGGGCCGCAAGCAGCTGCGGATGGAATTCTTCTACCGCGAGATGCGCCGCGCCACCGGGTTGCTGATGGAGGGCGACCAGCCCGCCGGCGGTGCCTGGAACTACGATGCCGAGAATCGCCGCAAGCTGGATGCCGGGGTGGTGCCCCCTGCCCCGCGGCGCTTCCCCCCGGATGCCACCACGCAGGCGGTGATGGCCCTGGTCGAAGCGCGCTTCCCCGCCAATTTCGGCAGCCTGGATGGCTTCGCCTGGCCGGTCACCGCGCGGGATGCGGCGGCGGCCCTGGCCGATTTCATCGCCCATCGCCTGCCCCGCTTCGGCGACTACCAGGATGCCATGGCGACCGGCGAGCCGGTGCTCTTCCATGCCCTGGTCTCGACCAGCCTGAACATCGGGCTGCTCTCGCCGCGCGCCTGCTGCGAGGCGGCGGAGGCGGCCTGGCGGGCCGGACAGGCACCGCTGAATGCGGTGGAGGGCTTCATCCGCCAGATCCTCGGCTGGCGGGAATACGTGCGGGGCGTCTATTGGCTGAAGATGCCGGGCTATGCCGCGCTGAACGCGCTGGAGGCCACGAGGCCGCTGCCCTGGTCCTGGTGGGGCGGCGAGACCCGGATGAACTGCATCCGCCAGACGGTCCACCAGACCCGGGACATGGCCTATGCCCATCATATCCAGCGGCTGATGGTAACGGGGAATTTCGCCCTGCTCGCCGGGCTGGACCCTGCCGCGGTGAACGAATGGTACCTCGCCGTCTATGCCGATGCCTATGAATGGGTGGAGCTGCCCAATACCCACGGCATGGTGCTGCATGCCGATGGCGGCGCCCTGGCCAGCAAGCCCTATGCGGCGAGCGGCGCCTATATCAACCGCATGTCGGATTATTGCCGCGGCTGCGCCTATGACGTGAAGCTGTCGGTCGGGCCGGATGCCTGCCCCTTCAACGCGCTCTACTGGGATTTCCTGGCCCGGCACGCCCAGCGCTTCGCCGGCAACAACCGCCTGGCGATGCCGCTGCAGACCCTGCGCAAGATGCCGGCGGAGAAGCTCGCCGGGCTGCGCGCCCAGGCCGCGGCATTCCTCGCCGGGCCGGAGCTGCGGCCCGCCCCCTGAGCCACCCCCCTCGACAGACGGCGCCGCCGATGCCGCAATGCGGCACCCGAGGAGAGGCGACCGATGAGCGACTACGAATTCGAATGGATGCGGCTGACCGCCGAGGAGCTGCGCGCCCGTGCCGCCGAGGACGCCCTGGTCATCGTCCCCGTCGCCTCCATGGAACAGCACGGCCCGCACCTGGCGACCGGCGTCGACATCATCCTCGGCACCGCGGTCGCGCATGAGACGGCGAAGCGGCTGGCAGCCAGCGGGCAGCCCGTCGTCGTCACCCCCTGCGTCTGGACCGGCCTCGCCGAGCACCACATGGCCTTCGGCGGCACCGTCACCCTGGAGTTCGAGAGCTTCTCCGCGGTGCTGCGGGGCATCGTGCGCTCCGCCTCCCGCCACGGCTTCAGGAAGGTGATGCTGCTCAACGGCCATGGCGGCAATGCCGAGGCGATCGCCGTCTGCGCCACCGAATTCGCGGTGGAATTCGGCATCAAGGTCGCCGGCGGCACCTATTGGCATGTGGTGCCGGAGGTGATCGGGCCGCTGCTGGAACGCCAGGCCGGGCTGATGCATGCCTGCGAGGCGGAGACCAGCATGATCATGCACCTCCGCCCCGAGAGCGTCCGCACCGAGCGCCTGCCGGAGGCCTTCGGCCCGATGTCGACCCGCGTCGAGGGCCAGCCGCCCGGCCTGGCGCAGCGGCGCTCCTTTAAGGCGCTCTCGCCCACCGGCGTCATCGGCGATGCCCGCACCGCCACCGCCGAGAAGGGCGCCAAGCTGCTGGCGGCCATCGCGGCGAAGATGGCGGAGGTGCTGTCCAACCCGAAGCTCTGGGCCTGAGGCCCTGCCTCCGACATTCCCCTGCCAGCGCAAAGGAAGCCGCCGATGGATAAGCCCGGATTGCTGGTCGGCCATGCCGCCTGGGCGGCGCTGGCGGTGCCCCCTGCCGGGCATGTCTTCGCGCGGGAGGAAGGCCGGCTGGACCCGGCCGAATATACCGCGGTGGTCCGTGCCTCCGGCCTGGCGCGCCCGGTCGGGGATGCGGCGCGGATGGCGGCCATGGTCGCCAATTCCAACCTCATCGTCACCGCGCGGGACACGGCGGGCAGGCTGGTCGGCGCCGCCCGCAGCTTCACCGACTTCACCTATGGCTGCTACCTCTCGGACCTCTGCGTCGATCCGGCGGCGCAGGGGCTCGGCATCGGCCGGGCGCTGATCGCCGAGACCAAGCGCATCATCGGCCCGGGCTGCATGCTGCTGCTGCTCTCGGCGCCGAAGCCGATGAGCTGGTATCCGAAACTCGGGATGGAAGCGGTGGCCAATGGCTTCATCATCCGACGGGACACCTGAAACCACTGCCGTTGCCGGTTGTTCCAACCCTGGGTTCGCAATGGCGTGCCAGGGAATGAGGGCTGATGCTGAACCGGGTCTGGGCACTGCTGCGCGCAACGGTCGAGGGTTATATCGAGGATGAGGCGATGGGCCGCGGCGCGGCCATCGCCTATTACACCATCTTCTCCATCGCCCCCCTGCTGGTGATCGCCACCGCGACCGCGGGCTTCTTCTTCGGCGAGGCCGCCGTCCAGGGGGCCCTTGCCGAGGAATTGCGCGGCCTGCTCGGCGTCACCGGGGCCGAGGCGGTGGAGGCCATGGTCAAGGGTGCCGGCAACCGCACCTCCGGCACCATCGCCACGCTGATCGGCGTGGTGACCCTGCTGCTGACCGCGAGCGGCGTCTTCGGCGAGCTGCAATCGGCGCTGAATGCCATCTGGCGGGTGCAGCCGGCCGAGGGCGATACCGTGACGCGCCTGATGCGGGCGAAGCTGGCCAGCCTCGGGCTGGTGGCGGCGACCGGCTTCCTCCTGCTGGTCTCGCTGGTCGCTAGCGCCGTCCTTTCGGCCGTCGCCACCTGGTTCGATACGGTGCTGCCAGGGACCCTGCTCCTGCTCGGCGTGGCGAATTTCCTGCTGTCCTTCCTGATGGTCGCGGTGCTGTTCGGGGCGATCTACAAGATCCTGCCGGCCCGCCCGGTCGCCTGGCGGGACGTGACCGTCGGCGCCCTGGTCACCGCGCTGCTCTTCACCATCGGTAAATCGCTGATCGGCTGGTACGTCGGCAGCAGCAGCTTCGCCACCGGCTATGGCGCCGCCGGGGCGCTGATGATCGTGCTGCTCTGGGTCTACTACTCCGCCCAGGTCTTCCTGCTCGGGGCGGAATTCACCCGGGCCTGGGGCGGCTTCCAGGGCACCGAGGCGGCCATCGCGGCCCTTGCCGAGCCGGCCCAGCCGCGCCAGCACCTCCGCCAGCAGCAGAAGAAGACCGAGGCCGGGCATTTCCTCGGCGGCGCGGCGGTGATGGCGGTGCTGATGGCGGTGCTGCGCCGGCGCCGCTGAGCCCGCCGGTTTCGCCTAGACCGCCGCCTGGACCACCTGCAGCACCGCATCGGCATAGCGTTCCAGCTTGCTGCGGCCGACGCCGGGGATCATCGCCAGCTCCTCGGCATCCGCGGGCCGCCGCTCGGCGATGGCGGCCAGCGTGTCGTTCTGGAAGATGACATAGGCGGGCACGCCCTGCTCCGCCGCCTCCCGCTTGCGCCAGGCGCGCAGCGCATCGAACAGCGCATCACCGGCCATGGCGGGCTCGGCGGCGCGGCCGCCCCGGGTCGTACGCGGCTCGGCGCGCGCGGTCAGCATTTCCTCCCGCAGCAGCACCTTCTCCTCGCCCTTGAGGATGGGCCGGGCGGCATCGGTCGGGACCAGCTCGCCATGGTTCTCGATGGCGACGTCGAGCGCCCCGCGCGCCACCAGCTGCCGGGCGATGCCCTTCCAGGCGGTCTCGGACAGGTCGGTGCCGATGCCGAAGGTCTTCAGCTTGTCATGGGCGAACTGCGCCACCTTGGGCGTCAGCTTGCCGCGCAGCACGTCCACCACATGGCCGAGCCCGAAGTGGGAGCCGTTGTTCAGCCGGGTCCGCAGCACCGCGCTCAGCAGCTTCTGCGCCGGGACGGTGCCGTCGAACAGCTTCGGCGGCTCGCGGCAGACGTCGCAGGCGCCGCAATTCTCGGGCCCGGTCTCGCCGAAGCAGCGCAGCAGGATCTTGCGGCGGCAGGTGGCGGCCTCGGCGATGGAGACCATGGCCTCCAGCCGGGCCCGCTCGATCCGCTTCTGCTCCGGCATGGCCGGGCTTTCCTGGATGCGGTGGCGGGCCAGCGCGATATCCCCGGCGCCATAGAGCAACAGGGCGCGGGCGGGCAGCCCGTCGCGCCCGGCGCGGCCGATCTCCTGGTACCAGCTCTCGGGCGACTTCGGCAGGTCGAGGTGGCAGACCCAGCGCACATCGGGCCGGTCGATGCCCATGCCGAAGGCGATGGTGGCCGCCATGATGACGGCATCGCCGCGGGCAAATCGGCGGTGGCTGTCCCGCTTGGCCTCGGGATCCATCCCGGCGTGGAAGCACAGCGCGTCATGCCCATCGGCGCGCAGCCATTCCGCGGTCTGCTCGGTCTTGGCCCGGGTGCCACAATAGACGATGCCGGCGCCCGAGCCGTCGCCGGCGGATTTGACGAAGGCCCGGAGCTGCGCCCGCTCCTGCTCGCGCGGGGCGGCGCTGACGAAGATATTCGGCCGGTCGAAGCCGCCCCGGAATACCGGGCTGTCCTGCAGGCCGAGCTGGACGCGGATATCCTCGACCGTGCGCGGATCGGCGGTCGCGGTCAGCGCCAGCCGCGGCACGTCCGGGAAACGCTCGGCCAGCATGCCGAGGCCGCGGTACTCCGGCCGGAAGTGGTGGCCCCACTGGCTGACGCAATGCGCCTCGTCGATCGCGAACAGGGCGATCGGCCGCTCGGCCAGCCGGCTCAGCGTATTGTCGAAGGAGAGCCGCTCCGGCGAGATGTACAGCAGCTTGATCGCGCCGCGGGCGAGATCCCGCCGGACCTCCCGCGCCTGATCCTCCGGCAGGTCCGAATGCAGCGCGGCGGCGGCGACGCCCTGCTGCCGCATGGCCGCCACCTGGTCCTCCATGAGGGCGATGAGCGGCGAGATCACCACCCCAAGCCCGTCCCGGCAGAGCGCCGGGACCTGGAAGCAGAGCGACTTGCCGCCACCCGTCGGCATCAGCACCAGGCCGGAGCCGCCGTCCATCACATGGTGGACGATTTCCTCCTGCCGGCCGCGGAAGGCCGGGTGGCCGAAGATGCGGTGGAGCACCTCCGCCGGATCGGTGCCGGGCTGGACCGGCACCGCAGACTCCATGACATCAGGCATGGGTCTTATTGCCATGCGGCGGCGCCGGCGTCAGCCGTTGTTCCCGGCGCCCGCCAAACGGGCTACTCGCCGATCAGGATCTCGACCCGGCGGCTCTCGACCGCCATCTGCTCGAAGGGCACCGCACCGCGCGGCTGCAGCCGGATGCGCGACCGGTCGACGCCGGAGGCAACGAGCTGGTCGGCCACGTTGCGGGTCCGCGCCTCGGCCACGCTGCGGCTGAAGGCGGGGCTGCTCGCCGCATCGGGCGCGGCGAAGCCGCGCACCCGGACCGGGGCGCTGCCCATGGTCTTGGCGCGCTCGGCCACGTCCTCGACCAGGGCAGTGGCATTCTCGTCCAGCGCGGCACTGTCGGCGGTGAAAAAGACCACCGTGCGCGGCGCCGGGCGGGACGCCGTGCCGGGCGTTTGGCAGGCCGCGAGGCCGAGCAGCGGCAGGGCGGCAAACAGAAGGCGGCGGCGCATAAGTGTGACTCCGGAAGGGTAAGACTGATCAGTCGATGATACGCCGGGGGTCGTCAACCGTTGCGGGTTGCCGGCGAAAAAGCGGCACCGGCAGCGCGTTTTGGCCGCGACCGCGTCTCAGCGGGAACAGGCCGCCCCGCCGAGGACGCAGAACCGGGCGCAATGCGGATGGTTGAGCGGCACCGGCCGGGATGCCTCCGCCAGGGTCGCGCCCAATTCGAACTGCGGATCATAGGGCAGCAGCGTGCAGGCGACCACCGCCGGCCGCGCCGCCCCGCGCCGCTTCACCACCATGCGGGAGGAGGCGCACATCAGGCTGTCCGGGCTTTTCCGCAGGATGCCCCAGCAGGCGGTGGTGATCTCCGGCACGTCCACCGCCGCATCCATTTCAGGGAAGAGCATCAGCGCCACCGGATCGGCGGCATCGATCGGGATGGCGTACTCGGCGAAGACCGCGGCGAAGCCCGCCCGCATCGCCGCCTCATTCTCCCCGCCGAAGGCGGCGCGGCCGGCGACATGCACCTGGAACCCCTCCCGCGCCAGCCAGCCCAGGCCTTCCAGTGCGATGGCGAAGCTGCCGTCCAGGCGTTCCAGGTCGTGCAGCAGCGCGGTGTGATGGTCGAGGCTGACCCGCAGCGTCAGCCGGTCGCCATGCAAGTCCCGCAGCGCCCGCAGCGCCGCCGCCTGGTTGCGCATCGGCTTCATCGCATTGGTCAGCACCAGGGCGCGATGGCCGCGCCCCAGCACATCCGCCAGCATCGCCGGCAGGTCGCGGTTGAGGAAGGGCTCGCCGCCGGTGAAGCCGATCTCCTCGACCGGCAGGGCGTCGCGGGCCATCTCCTCCAGAAAGGCACGGCATTCGGCGGCGGTCAGATAGACCAGCGCATCGTTCCGCGGGCTGCTCTCGATGTAGCAGTTGCGGCAGGTGATGTTGCAGAGCGTCCCGGTGTTCAGCCAGAGGGTCCGGAGGCCCGAGAGGGCGACGCTGGCCCGCGCCTCCCCCTCGGCGGTCCGGTGGGGGTCACGGAATTTGGCGGGGTCCAGGCGATGCGGGGCAATGGGGGGGCTCACGGACACACGGCGGCTCCTGCGGGGGATCTGTCTGCTTCGGTGGGGCCGGCCGGCCGGATACCCGCCATCCTAACGCAGCATGCGGGCAAAGGCAGCGGCGGCGTCTCCTCATCCCGGGTTAACCCGCGGCGCCCATCCTTCGGTGGTGGCCGTGACCCCGCAAATCCCGCCCGATCCCCGGCGCTTCGACCCGGTGCGCTTCCCCGGCCTCGCCGGGCTGACGGAATGGCCGCCGCCGTCCTTCGACTTCGCCGCGCCCTGGCTGCGCGGCCCGGACCTGGCCTTCGAGCGGGATGCCGGCGGCAGCATCGGGGTCGTCCGGCGCTTCGACCATGTGCGGCTGGTCGTCGATATCGAGCGGGCGCATGCGATGTTCGACATCGCCGTCGGCACCCGGGACTTCCTGCTGCTGCGGCTGGTCCCGGCGGCGCTGCGCTTCGTCGAGACCGTCTCCCCCGGCGACCCGGTGCCGGAGGCCTTGCGCGACCTCGATATGGCCATGCCGGCCGAGCACCATGTCTATGCCGCCACCACGGTGCTGCTGGAGGTCCTGGCCGGCACTGCCACCGAGGAGGCGATGGCGCTGGCGGACGCCATCCGCCGGGTGCCGCCGGGGCCGGACATGTTCGAACAGGCCGTCGCCCGCTGCATCACCCGGGACCTGATGCCGATCGAACGGGTGGCGCCGCTGGCCCGGCGGCTGCAACGCCTGACCAATGCCCATGCCGGGGTGCTGTCCGGGGCCGCCAGCCAGCCGGACTACCTGGCGATGGAGCGGATGATGCGATCCATGCATGCGGCCATCGTCAACGACCGGCGCTGGGCCAATGACCTGCTGACCCTGGCCATGGCCGCCCTGCTGCCCCTGGCCGACCGCCCCCGGCTGGCGGCGGAGGCGCTGCTGCGCCAGGGCGAGGCGATGATGCGCCGCCCCGGCGTGCTGCAGCAGCTGCCCCGGCTGATCGATGCGCAGCAGATGGTGCGGGAGAGATTATCCGAGCTGGCGCTGTTCTGGCACCGCACCGCCGCCGCCTGGCTGGCGGTGGACCCGGATACCACCGATCGGCGGGAGGTGGAGGCGCTGGCACGGAATGCGATGCGAAGGTTGTCGCTGGTGGGGCTGTACCGGGTGGAAATCTAGCAAACGGCGGCCGTCCCCCGATCCGTCACGCGCCGCGCAGCGAATGCCGAGCCACGAAAAACAGTGGAGGGGCTCGGGGAGGAAACGCGTTCCTCCCCAGCTTTCCTTCCTAGCCCGCCGCCGGCAGCGCCCTGCCCCCCGCTAGCCGCAGGATCCGGGTCGGCCGCTCCACCCCGGTCAGCCGGTGGGTGATGAGGATGATCGTCCGCCCGGCAGTCACCGCCTCCAGCGTCTCCAGGAAGGCGCGCTCGGTCTCGGTATCCAGCCCGGCGGTCGGCTCGTCCAGGATCAGCACCGGCGCGGCCGAGAGCAGCACCCGCGCCAGCGCCAGGCGCCGCGCCTGGCCGCCGGAGAAGCGCGCGCCGCCCTCGCCGCAGCGGGTTTCCAGCCCCTCCGGCAAGGCGCGGACCAGGGTGCCGATCCCGGCGCGGTCGAGCGCCCGCCAGAGCGCCGCTTCCGGCGCCAGGGGCGCGGCGATGCGCAGGTTGGCGGCGATGCTGTCGTCGAACAGCCGGGCATCCTGGGTCAGGCAGGCGATGCGGCGGCGGACATCGGCGGCGGCGAGGCTGGCGATATCCACCCCGCCCAGGGTGATCCGCCCGGCCTGCGGCGCCGCCAGCTTCAGCAGCAGCGCGGCGAGGCTGGACTTGCCGATGCCCGACGGCCCGAGCAAGGCGACCCGGCTGCCCTCCGGGATCTCGAGCTCGAGGCCCTCGAAGACCGCCGGCCGGTCGGGGGCCCAGGCGAAGCCCAGCCCCTCGATGCGGATGGCATGGCCGGCGGGCAGCGCCGCCGGATCGGCCGGCTCGGCCATCGGCGGGGCGGCATCGGCGGCCTCGAACAGCCGGCGGGCGCCGGCGGCGGCGGCGGCCAGCGCGGTGCCGGCACGCGGCAGGATGCCGATGCTCTCGGCAGTGGCCAGCGCCAGGAACAGCGCCAGCACGGCCAGCGCCACGCCGCTGCTGCCGGCGGCCAGCCCCCAGGCCAGGGCACCGAGCAGCGCCGCCTGGGTCAGCAGGCTGCCGGCGGCCCCCGCCATGGCGGCGCGGCCGGCCAGCCGGCGCTGCGCCTGGCCGAGGCCGGTCGCCTCCCGCGCCAGGCCGGCGCCGGCGGCGGCCTCGCCATTGGCGGCGAGCGTATCCTCGATGCCGAGCAGCGGATCGACCGCGGCGGCGCGCAGCCGGCCCTGGGCCTCGGCCGCCTCGCCCGCCGCCCGCGCGGCGCCGGGGGCGAGCAGCAGCGGCAGGGCCAGCGCGACGGCGAGCGGCAGGGCGACGGCGGCGGCGAGCAGCGGCGCGCCCAGCAGCAGCGCCGCCACCACCACCACCATGGCCAGCGCCGCGGCGACCGGGATAATGACCTTCAGGTAGAGCCCGTCCAGCGCCTCCACATCCGCGACCATCCGGCCGAGCAGGTCGCCGGAGCGGCGCAGGCCGATCCCCGAGGGCAGCCGGTCCGCCAGCCGCCGGAAGAACCAGACGCGGGTATCGGCCAGTGCCCGGAAGGTGGCGGCGTGCGTCACCATGCGCTCGCCCCAGCGGGCGGCCGGGCGCAGCACGATCAAGGGCCGCAGCAGCAGGAAGGCGATGGTGCTGGCGACCGCCGCCCCGCCCAGCACGGCGGCGACCGCCTGCCCGGCGAGCGCCAGCAGCGCCGCCCCGACCAGCGCCGAAAGGATGGTCACCCCCGCCCCGGCCAGCAGCCAGCCGGTGCGGCTGCGCCAGAGGCCGAGGACGCGGATCAGGTCGGCCCTCATGCCTGGCCTCCCGCCTGGGCCGACCGGCTGCCGCCGACGACCCGGCCGCCGTTCAGCTCCAGCACCCGGCCCAGCCGGGCGCGGGCGGCGGCGGAATGACTGGCGATGATGGCGGTGCGGCCGATGCAGAGCTTGTGCAGGCTCTCGATCACCTCGGCCTCGGTGCCGGGATCGAGATGCGCGGTCGGCTCGTCCAGCAGGACCAGCGGGGTATCCCGCAGGAAGGCGCGGGCCAGGGCGACGCGCTGCGCCTGCCCGCCCGAAAGCCCCCAGCCCCCCTCGCCCACCAGCGTATCCAGCCCCTGCGGCAGCGCCTCGGCGAAATCCGCGACGCGGGCGGCGCGGGCGGCGGCCTCGACCTGCCCGGCCGTCGCCTCCGGCCGGGCGAAGCGGATGTTCTCCCGGAGACTGGCGCGGAACAGGTGCGGCTTCTGGCCGATATAGGAGGACAGCCGCCGCAGCTCCTCGGGCCGGAGCGCCATGGCGTCCTGGCCGTTGATCGAGATCCGCCCGGCCTCGGGCCGGTTGAAGCCCATCAGCAGGCGGAGGACGGAGGATTTGCCGGCGCCGGAGGGACCGACCAGCACCATCGTCTCCCCGGCATTGACCCGGAAGGACAGGCCGTCCAGCGCCGGGGCGCGGGCGGCATCGTAGCTGAGGCGGACCTCGGTGAAGGTGACCACCACCTTGGGCGGCATCTCCTGCAGCAGCAGGCCCTCGGGCTCGGGGTCCAGCAGCAACGGCGCCAGGGCGGCGGCGGCGCCGGTGGCGGAGAGCCTTTCGTGATAGGCGGTGGCGAAGGCGCGCAGCGGGGCGAAGAAGGCCGGAACCAGCAGCAGGCAGAACAGGCCCGCGGTCGGGTCGCCGCCGCTCAGCCCGCCATGCCGCCAGGCGATGCAGGCGAGCGCCAGGGCGGAGAGCAATTCCAGCGCCGTGCCCGAGAGGAAGGCGACCCGCAGCACCTTCATGGTACGCAGGCGGAGCTCATCGGCCGCCTCGCCCAGCGCCTCGGCCTCGGCCTCCTGCCGGTTGAACAGGACCAGGGTGGGCAGGCCGCGCATGCGGTCGAGGAAGCGGCCGGAGAGGCGCTCGAGCTGCTCGAACTGGCGGCGGCTGGCGGTCGCGGCGCCGATGCCGGTGCCGGCCATGGCGAAGGGATAGATCAGCCCGGCGATGCCGAGCAGCAGCCCGCTCTGCGGATCGGCCCAGGCCGCCAGGGCGATGACCAGGACGGGGGCGATCAGGGCCAGGGTCGCGGTCGGCAGCCAGCGGCCGAAATAGCCATCCAGCGCCTCCACCCGGTCCACCACCAGGGAGGCGCGTTCGCCGACGCTGCGCGCATCGGCCGGGCCGGCAGCCAGCAGCCGGGCGAAGGTGAGGTCGCGCAGCCGGGTGCGCGCCGCCTCCCCGGCGGCGAGCTGGGCCCGTTCCTGCGCCAGGCCGAGCGCGGCGCCGAGCACGGCGAGCGCCGCGGCGGCGGCCAGCTCCGGCCAGCCCGCGCCGGGGAAGCCGAGCAGGGCGGCCAGCAGCCGGGCCACCAGCCAGGTAGTGCCGAGCGATGCCATGGTCGCCGCCACGCCCAACAGGACGGGCAGCATCACACGCCCACGCAGGGCCCGGGATTCGCGCTTCAGCAGGACCTTCGCCGGGTCCGGCTGGCCAGCCGAGGAATAAGCCATCGGGCCAGTCTATGCCCTGCAAACCGGCCCGTCACCTTGCGTTCCGTCAAACTGGCGGGCACATCCCGGCAAACCGTTCCGGATGCCCCGCATGCTCCCGACCCATGGCCGCTACGCCTATGCCCCCTGGCCCGGCCGCGCCCGCTATGCCTGGCCGGGCGGGGCGAAGCTCGCGGTCTACCTCGGGGTGAACCTCGAGCATTTCGCCTTCGGCGAGGGCCTCGGCGCCGAGCTGGCGCCCGGCGGACCACCGCCCGACGTGCTGAACTATGCCTGGCGGGACTACGGCAACCGGGTCGGCGGCTGGCGGCTGATCGAGCTGCTGGACCAGCTCCGCCTGCCGGCGACGGTGCTGCTGAACAGCGCCATGTATGACTACGCCCCGGCTCTGGTCGCCGCGCACCGGGCCCGCGGCGACGAGATCGCCGGCCATGGCCGGACCAATTCCGAGCGGCAATCCACCTTTGACGAGGCCGGGGAGCGTCGGCTGATCGCCGAGAGCACCGCCGCCATCCTGGCGCGGGAAGGCACCGCGCCGCGCGGCTGGCTCTCCCCCTGGATCGCCGAGAGCCGGGTGACGCCGGAGCTGCTGGTGGAGGCCGGCTATCGCTACACGCTGAACTGGTGCGCCGACGACCAGCCGATTTGGCTTGCCACCGCGGCCGGGCCGCTGCTCGCCATCCCCTATCCGCAGGAGGTCAACGACATCCCCGCCGTGGTCGCGCGGAAGGACGGCGCGGAGGCCTTCGCCGCCATGGTGCTGGCGGATTTCGCGGAGCGGCTGGAGCAGGTCGCCCGCGACGGCATCCCGCAGGTCATGGGGATCGCGCTGCATCCCTACATCGTCGGCCAGCCCTACCGGCTGCGGGCGCTGCGCGGCGCGCTGGCGGCGATCGCGGCGCGGCGGGAGGAGATCTGGATCACCACCGCCGGGGCGATCCACGACCATGTCCTGACGCTGCCGGAGGGCAGCATTCCCTAATCCACCTTGATGCCGGCATCGCGGATGATGCCTTCCCATTTCGCCGTCTCCTCCGCCAACCACTGCGTCGCCATCTGCGGCGTGGTGTCGTGGCGCAGGGTCATGGTCAGTTCTGTCAGCCGCCGCTGCACCGCCTCGGAGGCCGCGGCCTGGTTGAAGGCGGCATTCACCGCCTGCACCACCGGCGCCGGCGTCCCGGCCGGGGCGAAGACCATGTGCCAGGTATAGCTTTCCGCATTGGCGACGCCGCCCTCGGCGAAGGTCGGGATCTCAGGCGCCTGGGGGATGCGGGCGGCGGCCGAGAGGCCGATCGCCCGCGCATCGCCGCGCTGGGCATAGGCGAGGCCTCCGGCGGCCACATCCATGAACATCGCCAGCCGCCCCGAAAGCAGGTCCGGCATCCCGGCGGCCGAGCCGCGATAGGGGATGTGATTGGCCTTGAGGTCGCCGGCCCGCTTCAGCAGCAGCTCCGTCGCCAGGTGGACGGCGCCGCCGATGCCGCTGCTGCCGTAGTCGTAGCGCCCGGGATTCGCCCGCAGCAGCGCCACCAGCTCCGCCAGGTTGCGCACCGGCAGGTCCTTGTTGACCAGCAGCACCATGGGGATGACGCCGAGCAGCGCCACCGGCTGGAAATCCGCGATGGGGTCGAAGGGCAGCCGCGGAAAAAGTGCGCGCAGCACCGAATGGGCGATGGTGCTGTAAAGCAGCGTATGGCCATCCTTCGGCGCCTGCGCCACCGCGTCCGAGCCGACGACGACCCCGGCGCCGGTGCGGTTCTCGACCACGACGCGCTGGGGCAGCAGCTTGCCGACTTCCTCCGCGAAGAGCCGGGCGGGGATATCGGTCGGGCCGCCAGCGGCGAAGGGGACGACCAGGCGGATCGGCTGGCTGGGCCAGGCGGGTTGGGCACGGGCCACGCCCGGCAGAATTGCGGCGGCGGCGAGCAGGCTACGGCGATGCATGGATGGTCTCCCGGCGGGCCTTGGCGCCCTTGCCGGGGATCTTGGATGCTCCGCCGACGTGGTCAAGCCATGGGGTCGAGCCGCTTGCCCGTGCCGCCATCGAAGACATGCAGCGCCGTGGCCGGCAGGCGGACCTGGATCGCCGCCTCGGCGGAGGCGGGGCCGCCCAGCTTCACCGTCAGCGCCTCGCCATTCGGCAGATGGCCATGCAGCACCGTCTCCGAGCCGAGCGGTTCCACCAGGTCGAGCGGCAGCAGCAGCCCCTCGGTAGTCGCCTCGACATGCTCTGGGCGGATGCCGATGGTCAGCGGCATTCCCTCGGCGCCGGGGCGCGGCCCATCGGCGAAGCGGATCACCGGGCCGGCAGCCAGCGCCACGGCCCGGCCGCCCTCGGCCAGGGTACCCTTCAGGAAGTTCATCGCCGGGCTGCCGATGAAGCCGGCGACATAGGTATCGGCCGGCTTCGCCCAGATCTCCATCGGCGTCGCCACCTGCGCCGCATGGCCGGCATGCATGACGACGAGGCGGTCGCCAAGCGTCATCGCCTCGGTCTGGTCGTGAGTCACGAACAGCGAGGTGACGCCGAGCCGGCGCTGCAGCCGGCGGATCTCGGCCCGCATCTGCACCCGGAGCTTGGCATCGAGGTTCGACAGCGGCTCGTCGAACAGGAAGAGCTTGGGTTCGCGGACGATGGCGCGGCCCATGGCGACGCGCTGGCGCTGGCCGCCCGAGAGCTGGCGCGGGCGGCGATCCAGCAGCGCCTCGATCCCCAGCAGCCCGGCCGCCTCGGCGACGCGGCGGACGATCTCGGGCTTCGGCAGGCCGCGGATCTTCAGCCCATAGGCCATGTTCTCGGCGACGGTCATGTGCGGGTAGAGCGCGTAGTTCTGGAAGACCATGGCGATGTCGCGGTCGGAGGGCTCGAGCGCCGTCACCTCCCGCCCGGCGATGCGGATGCTGCCGGTGGTCGCCGTCTCGAGCCCCGCGACGATGCGCAGCAGGGTGGACTTGCCGCAGCCGGAGGCGCCGACGATGACGATCATCTCGCCATCGGCGACCTGAAGGTCGACCCCGTGCAGGACCTTGGTGGCGCCGAAGGACTTGGTAACGGCGGAGACTTCGAGGGTGGCCATTACTTCTCCGTATCCGTCAGGCCTTTGACGAACCAGCGCTGCATCAGCACCACCACCGCGACCGGCGGCAGCAGGGCGAGCACGCAGGTCGCCATGATGAGATTCCACTCGGTATTGGACTCGGAGCCGATCATCTTGACCATGCCGATGACCACGGTCTCGACCTCGGCCGAGGTGGCGACGAGCAACGGCCAGAGATACTGGTTCCAGCCATAGACGAAGAGGATGACGAAGAGCGCGGCGATATTGGTCCGCGACAGCGGCAGCACCACGTCCCAGAAGAAGCGCAGCGGGCCAGCGCCATCCATCTTCGCGGCTTCCACGAACTCGTCCGGGATGGTCAGGAAGAACTGGCGGAACAGCAGCGTCGCGGTGGCCGAAGCAACCACCGGGATGATGAGGCCGGGGAAGGTATTCACCAGCCCGAGGTCGGAGACGACCTTGAAGGTCGGGAAGATGCGGACCTCGACCGGGAGCATCAGGGTCAGGAAGATCGCCCAGAAGGCCAGCGTCCGCCCGGGGAAGCGGAAGAAGACCACGGCATAGGCCGAGAGGATGGAGATCACGATCTTCCCCACCGCGATCGACATCGCCATGACGAAGCTGTTCCACAGCATGTGGCCGACGCCGATGCCGCCCTGGCCGCCGCGGTTCCAGGCGAGGCTGTAGTTCGCCACCGCATCGGGACCCGGCAGCAGCGGGATGTCGCCGCGGCCGATCGTCGCCGCATCATGGGTCGAGCCCATGAGCACGATCCAGAGCGGCAGCGCGAAGATGACGACGCCGGCGATGAGGATCGCATGCACCAGCCAGTCGCGGCTCGCCCGCGCGGCGGGTGCCTCAGTGTCGCGGCTTTGCCGCGCGGGGTCAGTAGTGGACGCGGCGTTCGACATAGCGGAACTGGATGGCGGTGAGGGCAATGACGACGACCATGAGAACGACGGATTGGGCCGAGGAGGAGCCGAGGTCGAGGTTCACCCGCCCATCGACATAGGCGCGATAGATCAGCGTCTCCGTGCTTTTGGCCGGGCCGCCCTTGGTCAGGGCATCGATGACGCCGAAGGTATCGAAGAAGGCATAGACCAGGTTCACCACCGCGAGGAAGAAGGTGGTCGGCGAGAGCAGCGGGAAGACGATGGTCCAGAACCGCCGCATCGCCCGGGCGCCGTCGATGGCGGCGGCTTCCAGCACCGCCTTCGGGATGGACTGCAGCCCGGCGAGGAAGAAGATGAAGTTGTAGGAGACCTGCTTCCAGGCCGACGCCAGGATCACCACCGCCATCGCCTGGCCGCCGTTCAGCTTGTAGTCGAAGGGCAGGCCATTCTCGTTCAGCGCCCGACCGATCAGCCCGATCGAGGGATGAAATAGGAAGATCCAGAGCACCGCGGCGATGGCCGGCGCGATGGCATAGGGCCAGATCAGCAGCGTCCGGTAGATCCCGGCGCCGCGGATCTCCCGGTCCGCGAGCGCGGCCAGCAGCAGTGCCACCGCGAGCGAGAGGATGGTGACGCCGGTGGAGAAGACCGCGGTATTCCGGATGGTCTCGAGGTAGAGCGGATCGGCGAAGAGGTCGGTGAAATTCTCGAAGCCGACGAAGCTGGTGCGGATGCCGAAGGCGTCCTGGCGCAGGAAGGCGAACCAGACCGCCTGCCCCGCCGGCCAGAAGAAGAAGACCATGGTGATGGCGAGTTGCGGCGCCAGCAGCAGATACGGCAGCAACCGCTGCTTGAAAACGACCTTACGTTCCACCTGGCTACCTTAACTCAAGAGTTCCAAGGGCCCTTCGGCCCTTGGCGGGGAGTGCAGAGGGGCAGCGCCCCTCTGCTGCTTAGGCCTTGTTGGCCCGCTCGAAATTCCTGAGCACCACATTCCCCCGCCGGTTCGCGGCCTCCAGCGCCGCGGCCGCGCCCTGCTGTCCCTGGAAGCCCTTCTCCAGCTCCTCCTGGATGATGTTGCGGATCTCCACCAGCCCGCCGAGGCGGAAGCCGGCGCTGTTCGGCGTCGGCTCGGCGCGCGACAGCTGGAGGATGGCCGCATCGGCGCCGGGGTTCTGGGTGTAGTAGCCCTCCCCCTTCGCCTTTTCGTAGGCCGCGGTGGTGATGGGCACGTAGCCGGTCGCCTTGTGCCACCAGAGGTCCTGGTCGACTTCGGAGATGAAGCGGAAGAACTCGGCGACGCCCTTGTATTCCGCCGGGGTGCGGTTGCGCGCCGTCATGGTCCAGAGGCTGGCGCCGCCGAGCACGCCGTTCTTCGGGCTCTGCGTGATCTCGTCGTAATAGGGCAGCGGCACGGAGATCCACTTGAACTTCGCCTCCCGCGCGACGCGGGCGCGGAGCGAGGAGGACATGAAGCTGATCGCCGCCTCGCCGGCGACGAAGAGCCCATCCGCCGCATTGTCCCGGCCGCCGTAGCGGAACAGCCCGTCCTTCTGCGCCGCCAGCAGGTATTCGGTGTGCTTCACGAACAGCGGGCTGGTGATGCGCAGCTCGGCGCCGAGGCCCTCGAAGCCGTTCGAGAGGGTGGCGAAGGGCACGTCATGGATCGCCGCGAGCTGTTCGAAATGCACCCAGGTCGGCCAGGACGTGGTCATCGGTACCGGCGTCGCATTCGCCGCCTTCAGCTTCTCGCAGGCGGCGCGGATCTGGCCCCAGGTCTTCGGCAGGTCGGTGGTGGAAAGCCCGGCCTTGGCGAAGGCATCGAGGTTCAGCCACATGATCGCGGAGGAGGAGTTGTGCGGCATGGAGATCAGCCGCCCCTGCGTATCCGAGTAGTAGCCGCGGACGCCGCCGAGATAGCGCTTCGGGTCGAGGGTGATGCCGCTTTCCGCCAGCAGCTGGTGGACCGGGCGGATGGCCGGGCCGGCGGCCATCATGGTGGCGGTGCCGACCTCGAAGACCTGCAGGATATGCGGCGCATTGCCCGATCGCCAGGCGGCGATGGCGCCGGTCATGGCCTCGGAATAGCTGCCCTTGAAGCTGGGGACGACGGTGACCGTCGCCTGGCTGTCGTTGAAGCGCTTCACCTGCTCGGCGACGATCTCCCCGAGCGGTCCGGGCATGGCGTGCCAGAACTGCACCTCGGTACGGGCCTGGGCGCGCGACACGGTGGGGGCGGCGAGGCCGAGGGCGGCGGCCCCGGCGAAAAGCGAGCGGCGCTGCATGATGGTGGGAGCTCCCCGAGGTTCTTGCGGTGGCGCGCTGGTAGCCGCCCCGTGTTGCCGTCTTGTGACACAACGGGGTCGGTTCAGTGAAGGGGTTCGTCCCGCACGAGCCGGTCATAGACCGCCTGGTCGGTGGCCCCCTCGGTCCCGAACAGCAGGATGCGGCTGTCCTCCTCCAGCCCCAGGGCGCTGCGGGCGAAGGGCTCCCGCGTCGCCAGCAGCAGGGCGGCCAGGCCGGCGACCGCGCTTTCGCCGGCGACCAGCGGCGGGCGGCGCTTCGCCAGCAGCTTCATGCAGGCGACGGCGCTCTCATCCGGCACCGCCATGAAGGCGAAGGCGGCGCGTTCCAGCTCCTGCCAGGCGAGCAGGCTCGGCTCGCCGCAGGCAAGCCCGGCCATCAGCGTATCGAGGTCGCCATCGATGCCGGTGGGCTCGCCCGCCTCGGCGCTGGTCAGCAGGCAGGCGGCCTCGGTCGGCTCGACCACGATCAGGCGTGGCCCCTTGGCGCCGTAGCGGGCCCGCATCTGGACCGAGACGGCGGCCGCCACGCCGCCGACCCCGGCCTGGATGAAGACATGGCTGGGCGGCGCCGGGATCTGGTCCGCCGCCTCGTCGGCCATCACCCGGTAGCCCTGCATCACGTCGCGCGGCACCTCGGTATAGCCGGGGTAGGAGGTATCGGAGACGACGAACCAGCCCTCCGCCTCGGCGGTGCGCTGGGCGGCGCGCACGGCATCGTCATAGGTGCCGGGAACCTCGCGGATCTCGGCGCCATGCGCGGCGATGGCATCGCGGCGACCCTGGCTCACCGTCTCATGCACGAAGATCACGCAGCGGGCATGGAAGCGCTTCGCCCCCCAGGCGACGCTGCGGCCATGGTTGCCGTCGGTCGCGCAGGTGACGGTGATGGCCTCCGTCGCCGCCTTGTGCTGGCCGGACGCCAGCTCCGCCGAGCCGGCGGAATTGGCGACGCCGCGGCGGGCCAGTTCGGCCTGCAGCAGCTTCATCACCGCATAGGCGCCGCCCAGCGCCTTGAAGCTGCCGAGGCCGAAGCGCGGCCCCTCGTCCTTCCAGTGGATGCTGGCGACCCGGGCGGCCTTGGCCAGATCCTCCAGCGGGACCAGCGGCGTGGGGGCGTAGCCCTCCCAGGTCGCGATCTCCTCCTTGGCGCGGCGGAAGCCGCCCTCGGGCAGGACGACCACGCCGGGGGTGCCGGCATGGCGGTTGATCATCAGGCGGAAGGGGCGGTTCGGGATGCTCATGGGGCGGGGTTATCGCCCGGCCCGCGGCCGGCCGCCACGGGTGACTTGCACCGGAACGCCGGCGGCGCGACATCGGGGGGACAGATTTGGGAGAGCGCCATGCAGATCACCATCCTCGGCGGCGGCGGGTTCCTCGGCCGCAAGCTCGCCATGCGCCTGGCCAGGGACGGGGCAGTCGGCGGTCAGGCCATCACCGGGCTGACGCTGTTCGACCTGCAGGCGCCGGCCGGGCTGGAGGCGCCCTTCCCGGTCCGCTGCCTCGGCGGCGATGTGGCCGACCCGGCCCAGGTGGCCAATGCCATCCCTCAGGGGACCAAGGTGGTGGTCCACCTCGCCGCCGTGGTCTCGGCCCAGGCGGAGGCGGATTTCGACCTCGGCCTGAAGGTGAACGTGATGGGCACGCTGGCCGTGCTGCAGGCCTGCCGCGCCCTGCGGGAGCCGCCGCGGGTGGTCTTCACCTCCTCCGTCGCCAGCTTCGGCGGCGGCCAGGAGGCGCGGCTGGAGGACGATGCCCGCCAGCTGCCCGGCAACAGCTACGGCGCCGAGAAGGCGATCGGCGAGCTGCTGCTGCAGGATGCCTCCCGCCGGGGGATGCTGGATGCGGTCAGCATCCGCCTGCCCACCGTCATCGTCCGCCCGGGCCGGCCGAACAAGGCGGCCTCCTCCTTCGTCTCCGCCATCCTGCGGGAGCCGCTGCTGGGGCTCGAGACGACCCTGCCGGTGCCGGAGGATTTCGCCCTCTGGATCTGCTCGCCGCGGCGGGCGGTGGAGTGGTTCCTGCATGCGATGACCATGGATACCGGCCCGCTCGGGCTCGACCGCGGCATCAACCCGCCGGGCCGCAGCGCCACCGTGGGCAAGATGCTGACGGCGCTGGAGACGGTGGCCGGGCCGGAAGCCCGGGCACGGGTGAAGCACGTCCCGGATGCGGCGATCGAGGCGATCGTCGGCGGCTGGCCGGCCAGCTTCACGGCGATGCGGGCCCGGCGGCTGCACGACTTCTCCGAGCAGGAATCGCTGGAGGAGATCATCCAGGCCTTCATCGAGGACGACTTGGCGGCGACCCGGGCCGAGCGAGGATTGTAAGCCAGGGCCGGGGAGACGGCATCCTTTCGCCATGCGGGCCGTTTCCGCCGCGGAGGATCACCAAGCATGCCCCTGCGGATCGAAGACTATGCCCTGATCGGCGACGGCGAGACGGCGGCGCTGGTCGGGCGGGACGGGTCGATCGACTGGCTCTGCCTGCCGCGCTTCGACAGCGCCGCCTGCTTCGCCGCCCTGCTCGGCGGGCCGGAACACGGCCGCTGGCAGATCGCCCCGGCCGGGGAGGTGCTGCGGGTCACCCGGCGCTACCGCCCTGGCACCATGGTGCTCGAGACCGAGTTCGAGACCGCCGAGGGCAGCGTCGTCCTGGTCGATTGCATGCCGCTGCGCAACGGCGCGGCGGATGTGCTGCGGCTGGTCGAGGGCCGGCGCGGCCGCGTCGCCATGCGGATGGATCTCGGCATCCGCTTCGACTACGGCGCGCTGATCCCCTGGGTCCACCGGGGCCATGACGGCACCCTGCTGGCGGTCTGCGGCCCGGACCAGCTCGCCTTCCGCACCCCGGTGCCGATCCGCGGGGAGGATTGCCGCACCGTCGCCGATTTCACCGTGGGCGCCGGGGATTGCATCCCCTTCCACCTGGTCTGGACGCCCTCGCACCACCGCCCCGGCCCGCCGGTCGATGCCGCGGCCATGGTGGAGACGACGGGGCACCGCTGGCAGGACTGGCTCGCCGCCTGCCGGATCGACGCGGGCAGCCCGCATCCCGAGCTGGTGCGGCGGTCCCTGCTCACGCTGAAGGCGCTGACCTATGCGCCGACCGGCGGCATCGTCGCCGCCCCCACCACCTCCCTGCCCGAGACCCTCGGCGGCAGCCGCAACTGGGACTACCGCTTCTGCTGGCTGCGCGACGCGGCGCTCACCCTGCACGCGCTGGTCGGCGCCGGCCACCTGACGGAAGCCGAGGCCTGGCGGCGCTGGCTGCTGCGGGCCGTCGCCGGCAGCCCTTCCCAGATCAAGCCGCTCTATGGCCTGGCCGGGGAGCACCGGGTGCCGGAGCAGATCCTGCCCTGGCTGCCGGGCTACGAGGGCGCCGCGCCGGTGCGGGTCGGCAATGCCGCCGGCGGCCAGCTCCAGCTCGATGTCTATGGCGAGGTGCTGGACGCCTTCCATGCCGCGCGCCGGGTCGGGCTGCCGCCGATGCCCGAGGCCTCGGCAATGGCCCTCTCGATGCTCGACCACCTGGAACAGGTCTGGCGCGAACCGGACGAGGGGATCTGGGAGGTCCGCGGCCGCCGCCGCCACTTCGTGCAATCCAAGGTCATGGTCTGGGTCGCCTTCGACCGGGCGATCCGCTCGGCCGAGGAATTCGGCCTGGCGGGGCCGGTCGAGCGCTGGCGCGACCTGCGCGCGGAGATCCATGCCGAGGTCTGCGCCCTCGGCTTCGACACCGCCCAGGGCAGCTTCACCCAGAGCTATGGCGACCCGGCGCTGGACGGCGCCCTGCTGCGCCTGCCGCTGGTCGGCTTCCTGCCGGCCGACGACCCGCGCATCCGGGGCACGGTCGCGGCGATCGAGCGCGGGCTGATGCAGGATGGGCTGGTGCTGCGCTACCGGCCGGATGCAGCGGTGGAGGGGATGGAGCCGACGCGCGAGGGCTGCTTCCTCGCCTGCACCGGCTGGCTGGGCGAGGTCTATGCCCTGCAGGGCCGGCAGGCCGAGGGCTTGGCGGTGCTGGACCGCCTGGCCGGCCTCGCCAACGACGTCGGGCTGCTGGCCGAGGAATACGACACGGTGGCGCAGCGGCAGGTCGGCAATTTCCCTCAGGCCTTCTCGCACCTCGGCCTGGTCGGGCTGTCGCTCGCCCTGGCGCGCAGCGGGACGCTGTCCGCTACTCCTCCCGCGCGCCCTCCGCGATGAGCCGGGCGCGCATCGCCGGCGGGACCGGCACCTTCTCGCCGCTGCCGTTGACGATCAGCACCAGCACGGTGCGGCAGCTGAAGACCAGCCCCTGCTTCCAGACCGCGTATTCATGCGTGAAGCTGGTCCGCCGGAGCGTCCCCGGCCGCAGGGTGGTCGCCACCGCATCGTCGAAGGCCAGCGGGCGGAGGTAGCGCGCCTCGATCTGGCTGACCACCGGGCCGGGCTGGCCCAGCTCGAACCGCCCGCCGAGCGTCAGCCAGTGGGAGACGCGGAGGTCCTCGCAGAGCGTCAGGTAGGCGGTATTGTTGGCATGGGCATACTGGTCGCATTCCGACCAGCGGACCCGGTGCCGGCGGATCATCGCCCAGTCGCCCTCGATTCCGAACTCGGCCCGCTCCGCATCCGTCATGCCGCTCACTCCCGTGCCGCGGCACTCTGCCCTGCCGGCCGCCGCGCCGGAAGGCTGGACGCGTGGGGCCCGGCTGGCGCAGGCTGCAACAAAACACGGCCCGGGAGGGGACCATGCTGTCACGTCGCGGCGCACTTGCCGCCGGCCTTGCGCTGCCTCTTGCCTTGCCCGCGGTGGCGCGCGCCCAATCCAATTGGCCCTTGGCCCGGCCGATCGAGGTCTTCGTCCCCTTCCCCGCCGGCGGCGGCGTCGACACCATGGTGCGCGGCATCGTCGCCAATGTCGCCCCGCGCCTACCGGGCTCCCGCTTCGTCGTCACCAACCGCCCCGGTGCCGGCGGGCAGCTCGGCTTCGAGGCGAATTTCAACGCCGCCGCCGATGGCTATACCCTCGGCGCCGCCACCAATACCGCGATGAACGCGATCAGCATCGAACGCGCCCCGCGCTACCGGCCGGCCGAGTTCACCTATATCGCCAATGTCGTGGATGACCCGGCCGGCTTCTGGGTCCATCCCGACAGCCCCTGGAAGACCCTCGCCGACCTCGCCGCCGCGGCGAAGCGCCAGCCCGAGGCCTTCGGCGTCGGCACCGCGGGCGTCGGGTCGGACGACCACATCCTGCAGATCGCCTTCGAGAACGCGACCGACACGCGGCTGATCCATATCCCCTACAACGGCACCGGCCCGACCTTGCGGGACCTGCTCGGCGGCCGGCTGCCGATCGGCAGCTTCAACATGGGCGAGGGCATCGGCCTGCTGCGGGAAGGCCGCATCCGCTGCCTCGGCCAGGCCGGGCCGCAGCGCTGGAGCGAGATGCCGGATGTGCCGACCTTCCGTGAGCAGGGCCTCGACATCCTCGGCGGCAGCGCGCGGGGGATCGCCGGCCCGCCCGGCATCCCGGCGCCGATCCGCGACGCGCTGCGCGAGGCCTTCCGCGCGGCGCTCGCCGATCCGGCCTTCATCGCCGAATCCGCCCGGCTGAACCTGCCGCTGCGGCCGCTGATCGGCGAGGAATATGCACGGATGATGGCCGCCGACCTCGCCTCGCTGCAGGCGCTCTGGCAGCGCCGCCCCTGGAAGGAGGGCTGAGCATGCGCCGCCGGACTCTGCTGGCGAGCCTCGCCGCGCCCGCCATCGCCCGGGCGCAATCGGCCTGGCCCGGGGAGCGGCCGATCGAGGTCATCGTCCCGGTGCCGCCGGGCGGCGGCCTCGATGCCATGGCCCGCATCCTGATGCCGCATGTCTGCAGCCATCTCGGCGGCGGCGCCCGCTTCATCGTCGTCAGCCGCCCCGGCGCCGGCACCCAGATCGGCAACGAGGCGGTCTTCAACGCCGCGCCCGATGGCTACACGCTCGGCGCCATCACCGCCCCGGCCCTGCCGGCGCTGCCGATCGAGCGCAGCGTCCGCTACCGCACCGCCGATTTCGCCTGGATCGCCAATGTGGTCGAGGATCCGAATGCCTTCTTCGTCGAGGCCGGCTCGCCGCTGCGGAGCCTCGGCGACCTGGCGGCGGCGGCGAAGGCCAGGCCCGGCGCCGTCTCCTACGGCAGCACCGGCGTCGGCGGCGACGACCACATCGCCATGCTGGCCTACGAGGCGGCGCAAGGTCTGCCGGCCATGGTCCATGTCCCCTTCCTCGGCAGCGCCCCGGCGACCCAGGCGCTGCTCGGCGGCCATATCGACCTGCTGGTCGGCAATATCAGCGAGGCCATCGCGCTGCAGCGGGATGGCCGGATCCGGGCGCTGGGCGTCGCCGCCCCCGCCCGCTTCGCGCCGCTGCCGGCGGTGCCGACCTTCCGCGAGCAGGGCTTCGACTTCGTCGCCGGCGCCTCCCGCGGCTTCATCGGCACGCCGGGCCTGCCGGCCGAGATGCGGCAGCGCTACGAGGCCGCCTTCACCGCAGCCCTGGCCGAGCCGGGTTTCCTCGCCGATGCGGCGCGGCTGGCGATGCCGCTGCGGCCGCTGATCGGCGGCGCCTATGCCTCGATGATCGCCGAGATGGAACTCGCGCTGCGCGCCCTGTGGCAGCGCCATCCCTGGAAGGAATCCTGATGGTTTCGCGTCGCGGGCTGGCAGCGCTGGCGGTCGGAATGGCGGCACCCGCGGTGGTGCGGGCGCAAGCGGCCTGGCCGGGGGACCGGCCGATCGAGGCCATCGTCCCCTACCCGCCCGGCGGCGGCGTCGACATCATGACCCGGCTGATGATGCCGCTGGTCGCGGCGCAGGTCGGCGGCCGCAGCGTCGTCACCAACCGCGCCGGCGCCGGCGGCCAGCTCGGCTTCGAGGCGATCTACAATGCGGCGCCCGATGGCTATACCATCGGCTCCATCACCGCCCCGGTGCTCCAGGCCATCCCGATCGAGCGGGCGGTGCGCTACAAGCCGCTCGACTTCAGCTTCCTCGCCAATGTGGTGGAGGATGCCAATGCCTTCCTGGTCGCCGGCGCCTCCCCCTTCCGGACGCTGGCCGATGTCGCGGCGGCGGCCAGGGCGCAGCCGGGGAAGCTGAACTACGGCACGACGGGCGTCGGGTCGGACGACCACATCGCCATGCTGGCCTTCGAGGCGGAGGGCAAGCTGCCGCCGATGACCCATGTCCCCTTCGCCGGGGCGGCGCCGGCGATGCAGGCGCTGCTCGGCCGCCACGTGGACCTGGTGGTGGGCAATGCCTCGGATGGGCTGGGGCTGACCAAGGAAGGCCAGGTCCGCACCCTGGGCCAGGCCTCGCCCACCCGTTGGGCGGCGCTGCCGGACGTGCCGACCTTCCGCGAACAGGGCTTCGACGTCGTCGCCACCGCCAGCCGCGGCTTCGTCGGCCCGCCCGGCCTGCCGGCACCGATCCTGGCCCGGCTGGAGGCCGCCTTCACCGCCGTGCTGGCCGATTCGGCCTTCCTGCGGGAGGCGGAGCGGCTCGCACTGCCCCTCCGGCCCCTGGTCGGCGGGGCCTATCGCGGCATGGTGGCCGAAATGGATGCCTCCCTGCAGGGGCTTTGGCGGGTGCGGCCCTGGCGGGACTGACCTGTTCTGGGAATGATCCACCCTGTTGCCGTATTGCAACAGGGTGACGATCGGGCCACGGCATCCACTTCCCCGCTGCTAAATCACTGTATACGTTGAACTCTCATGCGACGGCGCCGGCCGCCGCAGCCCCTGTTGCCGCGCCCTGCCGCTCCGGAGCGCCTCGGGCCGCCCTGATGCCCCTTCGCCAGCGAAGAACGGGCCGGAACAGACCCTTTCCAAACCAACAGGTTGAATTTAGACTTCAGTTCTTCGCGATTGAACAGGGGTCACACGTGGCTGTTCGGGACCACCGGGCGCGGGCTGATGCGCCTGACAGCATGGTCGCCGCACTGGCTTCGCCAGTCTCGGTGGATCCCCGACGGCTCTCCCCCGTCCAGCCCCGCACCATGGTGGAACAGGCGGCCGAGGCCATCGTCGCCGCCGCCGCCCGCGGCCTTTTCCTCCCCGGCGACCGGCTGGTGGAAGCCGAGATCGCCCGCGACCTTGGCATCAGCCGGGTGCCCGTCCGGGAAGCGCTGCGGCTGCTGGAAAGCCAGGGCATCGTCGTCAGCACGCCCTACAAGGGCATGCGGCTGATGCAGGTGACCAATGCCGGCGTCGCCGCGCTGATGCGCGTGCGCCTGGCGCTGGAAAGCCTGGCGGTGCGGGAGGCGCTGCGCAGCCCCGGCGGGCCGGAACGCTTCGCCCGGCTCGGCATGGCCGCCGCCGCCTATGCCCAGGCCTGCCGCCTCGGCGACCCCGCCCCCATCGTCCTGGCGGACGAGGAATTCCACGCCGAGCTCTGCCGCGCCTCCGGCAATCCGCCGCTGCTGGCGCTCTGGCAAAGCCTGGCGCGGCAGCTCGCGGTCATCTGGGGCCTGGCGCAGCAGGGCGGCTCGGGCGCCACGGCGGAGGCCGACCACCAGGCGCTGATCCTGGCGCTGGAGCAGAACCGCGAGGACGCCGCGCTGACGGCGCTCGACCGCCACATCAATTGGCACCGCGACTTCGACTTCGAGGGCGTGGTGGCCGAGCGCCGCCGCCAGCCCGCCGGGCTATAACGCGGCGACGACCAGCCTCCCAACCGCCGCCAGCACCGCGCTGCGCACCGCGGCCTCGGCCGGCGAGCCGACGTAATAGGCGGCGACCAGCACCGGCGCGCGCGTCGCCGCACCAGGGGCCGGGCCGGATGGCGGCCAGAGGATGGCGACGTCGTTGGTCGCGTTGTCGCCGCCCGAGCCGGTCTTGTCCCCGGCGCGCCAGCCCGCCGGCAGCCCGGCCCGCAGCCGCGCATCCCCCGTCCTGCAGTCCACCAGCCATGCGGTCAGCCGCGCGCGGGACGCGGGCGACAGCACCTCCTCGAGCAGCAGGCGACGCAGCAGCCCGGCCATGGCGACCGGCGTGGTGGTATCCCGCGGGTCGCCCGGGATTGCCTCGTTCAGCGCCGTCTCGCGCCGGTCGAGCCGGGTGACCGGATCGCCGATCTCGCGCAGCCAGGCGGTCAGCCCCTCGGGCCCGCCGAAGCTGTCCAGCATCAGGTTGCCGGCGGTATTGTCGCTGAGGGTGACCGCGGCCTCGCAGATCGCCGCCATCGTCATCCCCGCCGCGCCGGCCTGCGGCCCGGTCACCGGGGAATAGGTCACCAGCTCGTCCTTCGCGTAGTGCAGGCGGCGGCCGAGGCTTTCCTCCCCCCGGTCCACCCGCGCCAGGACCCGCCCGGCGGCGAGGAACTTGAAGGTGCTGCACAGCGGGAAGCGCTCCTCGCCGCGCCAGGCCAGCATCCGGCCGGTCGCCCCATCCAGCATGGCGACGCCGAGCCGCCCGCCATGCTTTGCCTCCAGGGCGGCAAGGCCGGCACGGAAGGCCTCCTCCGGCGCGGCGGCGGCGGCGCGGCCGGCGGGCGCCAGCAGCAGGGCGGCGAGCAGCGGGCGGCGTGGGGTCATGGATCGGTCTCCTCCGGTGGGGTCTTGCCGCGACAGCCTCCTGGCAGGACCATGCGCCCCCTACCAGACCGCGGGAGCGCCGCCATGCCCTATCTGCCGACGCCGCATACCACCCAGAACTGGGATATCCGCAAGCCGGCCGCGCATGGCGGCGGCGGCATGGTCGTCTCCCAGGTGAAGGTCGCGGCGGAAGCCGGCGCCGCCATGCTGGCCGCCGGCGGCACCGCCGCCGATGCCATCGTCGCCACGGCCTTCGCCCTGGCGACGCTCGAGCCCTGGAACAGCGGCCTCGGCGGCATCGGCTTCGCCCAGGTGATGAAGCCCGGCATGGCGCTCGGCGAGACCTTCGACTTCGGCCCCGTGGCCCCGGCCGGGCTCGATTCCAGCGCCTTCCCGCTGACCGGGCGGATGAAGCAGGACCTGTTCTCCTGGCCGGAGGTCGAGGGCGACCGCAACATCCATGGCCCGCTGTCCTTCGTCATCCCCTCCTCCGTCGCCGGCTATGCGCTGCTGCACGAGAAGCACGGCCGGCTGCCGATCCGCGAGGTGCTGGCCCCCGCCGTGGCCCTGGCGAAACGCGGCCTGCCGCAGGACTGGTACACCACGCTGAAGGTCGCGGCCTCGGCCGCGGTGCTGCGGATGTATCCCGAATCGGCGCGGATCTACCTGCCGAACGGCCTGCCGCCGGTCGCGCCCTACCAGGGCACGCCGGGCTTCTTCACCCTGGGCAACCTGCCGGCGACGCTCGAGCGCCTGCAGCAGGCCGGCCTCCGTGACTTCTACGAGGGCGAGATCGCGGCCCAGATCGCCGCCGACGTGCGGGAGATGGGCGGCGTGCTCTCGGCCGCCGACCTCGCCGGCTGCCGGGCGCGGGTGCTGCCGGCCATGCCGGTCGCCTGGCGCGGCCGGACCCTGATGCTCTCGAACGGGCTGACCGCGGCGCCGACCACGGCGCGGGTGCTGGAACAGATGGCCGATGCGCCGCTGGGCGAGGCGCCCTCGCCCGCCTGGTACGGCCAGATCGCCCGCGCCATGCAGGCCGCCTATGCCGAGCGCCTGGCCGGCCTCGGCGAGGCCGAGCCCAAGGGCGCCGAGACCTGCACCACCCATATCACCGCCTGCGACAAGGACGGGATGATGGTGGCGATGACCACCACCCTGCTCTCCTCCATGGGCTCGCGCGTGGTGCTGCCGAAGTCCGGCGTGCTGATGAACAACGGCGTCATGTGGTTCGACCCGAGCCCCGGCACGCCCAATGCCATCGCCCCGGGCAAGCGGCCGCTGACCAACATGTCCCCCTTCATCCTGGCCTCGGACGGGCAGCCGGAGATCGCCGGCGGCGCCTCGGGCGGCCGGCGGATCATGGCGGCGGTGCTGCAGCTGCTGGCCTTCGTCGCCGATTTCGGCATGGAGCCGGAGGCGGCGGCGCATCACCCGCGCATCGATGTCTCCGGCCCCGATGGCGTCACCGCCGACCGGCGGCTGGCAGCCGAGGTCCTGGCGGCCCTGCCCGGCGTGCCGGAGGTGGTGGAGCATTCGGTCATGCCGCTGAACTTCGCCTGCCCCAACCTGATCCTGCGCCGCCCGGACGGCGGCGTGGTGGGCATCAGCGATGCGATGAGCCCCTGGAGCGGCGCCGTCGCCGGCTAGACTGCGCCTTCGCTGGGCAGGGGTACGGTTTCCTGCCCAGCCGGAGCGCAGTCCGCGGCGGCCCGGTCAGCCCTGGTCCTTCACGTATTGCGCCACCTCGGCATGGGTCGCGAACCAGACGTCGCCCTTGGCCTTCATATGGGCCACCAGCCGGTCCAGCAGCGCGATGCGGCTGCGGTGGCCGATGATATGCGGGTGCATGGTCAGCAGGAACAGGCCGCCCTCGGCATAGGCGCCCTCGAATTCGGCGCGGAAGATGTCCTCGACCACGGCGGGGGCGGTGTAGGGCCGTAGCGCGCTGAAGCGGACGAAGTTGAAATAGGGCGCGTCGTCGCGGATCCACTCCGGCGGCAGCTCGACGATGCCGGTCGGCTTGCCGTGGTCCAGCAGCTCATAGGCATCGTCGTCGGCCATCAGGCTGCTGTCGTAGAGCAGGCCGAGCTCCTGGATGATCGCCAGCGTCTCGGTGGAGAAATCCCAGCTCGCGGTGCGGATGCCGACCGGGCGGCGGCCGCTGAGCTTCTCCAGCACGTCGGTCGCGCGGAAGGTCAGGTCGCGCTCGACGCCGGGCGGCAGCGCGGTATTGGCCTCATGGATCCAGGAATGGATGCCGATCTCGTTGCCCTCGTCGGCGACGGCGCGGATCTCCTCCGGATACAGCAGGGCGGCGACCGCGGGGTAGAAGAAGCTGGCGCGGATGCCGTGCCGGGCCAGCAGCGCGCGGATGCGCGGGATGCCCTGGCGATTGCCGTACTGGCCCTGGCTGATGCGCATCGGGCTGCTGTCGGAATCGCGCAGCGGCGTCGTCTCGTGGTCCGCGTCGAAGGAGAGGGTGACGCAGCAGCGGGCGCCGCCCGGCCAGGCCCTGGGCGCCAGGCGGCGGCCGGCGCGGGCATTGCCGACCAGGCCGCGCCAATGCGCCTCCGGCCATTCCCAGGGCTGCTGCGGGGCGGGCGTTTCGGTCATGGCGGCGTCTCCTGAAGGACCAGTGGTGGCATGTGATTTGCAGCTGTGCCCGGCAGTACCGCAACCGGTTCAGGCAACAGGGGCGATCCCATGGATATCGGCGTCTTCATCCCGATCAACAACAACGGCTGGATCATCTCCGCCAATTCGCCGCAGTACATGCCGAGCTTCGAGCTGAACAAGACGGTGGTGCAGAAGGCCGAGGGCTATGGCCTCGACTTCGCCCTCTCGATGATCAAGCTGCATGGCTTCGGCGGGAAGACCGAATTCTGGGACCATGGGCTCGAGAGCTTCACCCTGATGGCGGGCCTCGCCTCGGTCACCTCGAAGATCCGGCTCTATGCCTCGACCGCCGTGCTCACCATCCCGCCGGCCATCGTCGCCCGCATGGCCACCACGGTGGACAGCATCTCCGGCGGCCGCTTCGGGGTGAACATCGTCTCCGGCTGGCACAAGGTGGAATACACCCAGATGGGCCTCTGGCCGGGCGACGAGTATTTCGCCAGGCGCTACGACTACAGCACCGAATACGTCCAGATCCTGAAGCAGCTCTGGGAGACCGGCAGCAGCGACCACAAGGGCGAATTCTTCCAGATGGACGCCTGCAAGATGAGCCCGGCCCCCTCGGTCCCGATCAAGCTGGTCGCCGCCGGGCAGTCTGATCGCGGGATGGAATTCGCCGCGCAGTACTGCGACTTCAACTTCGCCCTGGGCGAGGGCGTGAACGAGCCGCAGAAATGCATCGACGTGCCGCGACGGATGCTGGCGGCGGCGGCCAAGACCGGCCGCGACGTCGGCTCCTACATCCTCTACATGGTCATCGCCGACGAGACCGACGAGGCGGCGATGGCCAAGTGGGACAGCTACAACGCCGGCGCCGACCGGGAGGCCCTGGCACATCTGCTCGGCCATGCCGCGGCCGACGTGAATACCCAGGGCACCTCCATGGCGGCGGCCATCCAGCGCTCCGCCTCGCCCATCAACTTCAACATGGGCACCCTGGTCGGCAGCTATGCCAATGTGGCGCGGATGCTGGACGAGGCGGCGGCGATGCCGGGGGTGAAGGGCATCATGCTGACCTTCGACGACTTCATCGCCGGCATGGACGACTACGGCCAGCGCATCCAGCCCCTGATGCGTTGCCGGCAGCACGTGATGGCCGCGGCGGCCTGAGGCCAACCCCGGGGGGGGCCTCCACCCCCGGGCTTTTATCCCCGGCCCCGGGGGCGCAGATTGGCCACCCCTAGCCGCAGGACCCATGATGACGCCGACCGACCCCGCCCTGATGTCCGCCGAGACCCTGCTCGCCCTCTATGCCCGGCGGGCGCTCAGCCCGGTGGAGGTGCTAAAGGCGGTCACCGAAAGGGTCGCCCGATACAACCCCTGGGTGAATGCCTTCGCGGCGATGAATCCCCGCGCCCTGCAGGCCGCCGGCGAGAGCGAGGCCCGCTGGATGGCCGGCCGCCCCATCGGCCTGCTGGACGGCGTGCCGGCGACGGTGAAGGACCTGCTGAACATGGCGGGCTTCCCGACCCGCCGCGGCAGCAAGACGACCGATGCGACCCCGGCGACCGAGGATGCCCCCGCGGTGATGGGGCTGAAGCAGGCCGGCGCGGTCATCCTCGGCAAGACCACCACCACGGAATTCGGCTGGAAGACGCCCGGCGACTGCCCGCTGCACGGCATCACCCGCAATCCCTGGAACCGGGAGCGGACGGTCGGCGGCTCCTCCTCCGGCGCCGGCGCGGCGGGCGCGGCCTGCTTCGGGCCGCTGCATATCGGCACCGATGCCGGCGGCTCGGTCCGCATCCCCGCCGCCTACTGCGGCCTGGTCGGGCTCAAGCCCTCCTTCGGGCGCGTCCCGCAATGGCCGCTCGGCGCCTTCGCCAACGTCGCCTGCGCCGGGCCGATGACCCGCACCGTGCGCGACAACGCGCTGATGTTCTCCGCCATGGCGCAGCACGACCTGCGCGACCCCTTCTCGCTGCCGGATGAGGGCCGCGACTGGCGGCGCGGCATCGAGGACGGCGTCGCCGGGATGCGCATCGGCTTGGTCCGCCGGCTCGGCTTCGCCCCGCCGCTGGATGCGGATGGCGAGGCGGCGCTGCAGGGCGCGGCTGAACTGCTGCGGGAGCAGGGCGCCATCGTCGAGGAGGCCGACCCCGGCCTGCCCGATACCCGCGCCATCTTCGGCCGGGTCTGGGGCGTGGCGCTGGCCCGGCTCGTCTCCACCCTGCCGCCGGAGAAGCGCGCCCTGCTCGATTCCGGCCTCGAGGAAGTGGCCGAGCGCGAGGGCGGCATGAGCGCCATCGACTTCCTCGGCGCCGAGGCGATGCGGATCGAGGCGGCGCATGCCGCGGCCCGGTTCCACCAGCGCTTTGACCTGATGCTGTGCCCGACCACGCCGACCGCCGCCTTCGCCGCCGACCAGCCGACCCTCCGCCCGACCGAGGCGCTGTGGCGCGACTGGGCGCCCTGGACCTTCGCCTTCAACCTGACCCGGCAGCCCGCCATCACCGTGCCGGTCGGCCTCGACGAGCACGGCATGCCGCGGGCGGTCCAGCTCGCTGCGGCGCTGTACCGGGACGACCTGGTCTTCCGCGGCGCCCGGGCGCTGGAACAGGCGGCCAGCATCCCGCTGGCCGAGCCGGCCTAGCCGCGCGCTATTCCGCCGCGAGCAGGCGGGCACTCGCCTGGGCGGTGGCCGTGCGGCCCCACCAGGCAAGCAGCAGGGCCAGCAGCGGCAGCAGCATGGCGACCCAGGGCAGCGCCGCGAGGCCGAGCCCATGCTCGATCGCCAGCCCACCCAGCCAGGCGCCGAGCGCATTGCCGAGGTTGAAGGCGCCGATGTTGAAGCTGGCCGCCAAGCTCTGGCCGGCGCCCTCGGCCCGCTGCAGCACCCACATCTGCAGCGGCGGGACGGTGGCGAAGCCGGCGACGCCGAGCAGGCCGACCGCGACGGTCATCGCCACCGGGCTGGCGACCACGAAGCCCATGCCCAGCAGCACCAGCGCCAGGGCACCGAGGCTGCCGAGGATGCTCGGAAGCAGCCAGCGGTCCGCCAGCCGGCCGCCGAGCAGGTTGCCCAGCACCAGCCCGCCCCCGAACAGCAGCAGCACCGGCGAGACCAGCCCTTCCGGCAGGCCGGCGACCTGGGTCAGCAGCGGGGCGATATAGGTGAAGACGGCAAAGACCCCGGCGAAGCCCAGCACGGTGGTCGCCAGCCCCAGCAGCACCGGCTTGCGGCCGAGCACCGCGAGGTCGGCCCGCCAGTCGCCGGCCGCGGCCTCCGGCTTGTCGTGCGGGATCAGCAGAGCGATCACCGGCAGGGTGACCAGCCCGATCACCGTCACCGCCCAGAAGGTGGCGCGCCAGCCATAGACCTGGCCGAGCCAGGTACCGAAGGGCACGCCGAGGATATTGGCCAGGGTCAGGCCGGTGAACATCAGGGCAATGGCCGAGGCCCGCCGCTCCGGCGCGACCAGGCTGGTGGCGACCACCGAGCCGACGCCGAAGAAGGTGCCATGGGCGAAGGCGGTGACGATGCGGGCCGCCATCAGCCAGCCGTAGCTCGGCGCCAGGGCACAGCCGAGGTTGCCGAGGGTGAAGACCACCATCAGCCCGATCAGCACGCTGCGACGGGGCATCCGGCCGGTGAGGATGGTGACGAGCGGGGCGCCGACCACCACGCCCAGGGCATAGCCCGAGATCAGCAGCCCGGCGGTGGCGACCGAGACCTGGAAATCGGCGCCGACCTGCAGCAGCAGGCCCATGATGACGAATTCGGTGACGCCGATCCCAAAGGCGCCGGCGGTCAGGGCATACAAGGCGGGTGGCATGGGGGATTCTCCGTTGGCCCCGCGACGGGGCCGCTTGACGGCGGAGATGGACCTGTCGCGATCCGTGCCATAGCCTCATGCTCGGCACAGCATCTGTGAGACGAAGTCACCATGGCGAGGCCGGACATCAATCGCGCGGCGGAGATGGAGGTCTTCGTCCGGGTGGTGCAGACCGGCAGCTTCTCCGCCGCCGCCCGGGCCCTGCGCCTCAGCCCCTCGGCGGTCAGCAAGCTGGTGGGGCGGCTCGAGGCGCGGCTCGGCACCCGGCTGTTCGGCCGCTCCACCCGCCGCCTGCAGCTGACGCCGGAGGGCGTCACCTTCCACGACCGCGCCCAGCGCATTCTGGCGGATATCGAGGCCGCCGAGGACGAGGCCGGGGCCGGCGCCACCCCGCGCGGCCGGCTGCGGGTGAATGCCAATACCGCCTTCGGCCTGCACCTGCTGCTGCCGCTGGTCCCCGAATTTCTCGGCCGCTACCCGGAGGTGAGGCTGGACCTGACCCTGACCGATACCGTGGTCGACCTGTTGGATGAGCGGGCCGACGTGGCGATCCGGGTCGGGCCGCTGCGCGAATCGCGGCTGGTCGCCAAGAAGCTCGGCGAAAGCCGGGTGCTGGTGGTGGCCGCCCCGGCCTACCTCGCCCGGCATGGCACGCCGGCCAGCCCGGCCGCGCTTGCCGGGCACAACCTGCTCGGCTTCGGCTTCGCCCGGCAGGTCGCCGGCTGGCCTTTCCGCGGCCCGGACGGGGTTCCGACCAGCGTGCTGCCCGCCGGCAATGCGCTGGTCAGCGACGGGGAGCAGATGCGGCGGCTGGCCGTCGCCGGCCTCGGCATCGCCCGGCTCGGTGGCTTCCATATCGGCGAGGACCTCGCCGCCGGCCGGCTGGTGCCGCTGCTGGAGGACTGGAATCCCGGCGACCGCGAGGCGATCTCGGCCATCTTCATCGGCCCCGGCGGGCCGCTGCCGGCCCGGGTGCGCGCCTTCCTGGATTACCTCGCCGAGGCGGTCCGCCTCGACTGAGGCCGCCCCGCCCTGGCCATTTGCGCGCGCCTCCGCTTTCCCGGCACACTCGCGGGACAGAGGAGATGGTCGATGCGGTTGGTGACCTACAAGCGGCCGGGCTGGGCCGGGGGACGGGTTGGTGCGCTGCGGGCCGATGGCGCGGTGCTCGACCTGTCCGCCGCGGACCAGGCGGTATCCTGGGACAACATGCCGGCGCTGATCGCCGGCGGCGAGCCGATGCTGAAGCGGGCCCGCGCCGCGGCGGAAACCGCGCCGGTGGTCACCGACGCGGTGCTGCTGGCGCCGATCCCGCGCCCGGCGAAGAACATCTTCTGCGTCGGCAAGAACTACCACGAGCATGCCAAGGAATTCGCCGGCTCGGGCTTCGATGCCTCGACCAAGGACGTGGTGCCGGAAGCCCCCGTGGTCTTCACCAAGCCGCCGACCTCGGTCAGCGGCCCGGGCGATGCCATCCCCTCCTTCCTCGACCCCACCGACAGCGTCGACTACGAGGGCGAGCTGGCGGTGGTCATCGGCAAGGGCGGGCGCGGCATCGCCAAGGCGGATTGGGCGCAGCACGTCTTCGGCTATACCATCGTCAACGACGTGACGGCGCGGACCCTGCAGCACAAGCACCGGCAGTGGGTGCTCGGCAAGGGCATCGACGGCTTCTGCCCGATGGGCCCGGCCATCCTCACCGCCGACGAGGCGCCGGACCCGACCAAGCTGCGGCTGACCACGCATGTGAACGGGGAGCCGCGCCAGGATGCCCTGGTCGCCGACCTGATCTTCGACATCCCGACCCTGATCGAGGCGATCTCGGCCGGCATCACGCTCGAGCCCGGCGACATCATCGCGACGGGCACGCCGGTCGGCGTCGGCATCGGCTTCAAGCCGCCGCGCTTCCTGAAGCCCGGCGACGTGGTGCGGATCGAGGTCGCCGGGATTGGCGTGCTGGAGAACCCGGTCGCGTGAGGCGCCGGGCGCTGCTGGCGGGATCGCTTGCCCTGCCCGCGGTGGCCCGGGGGCAGGCCCAAGGGCAGGAATTCCCCGGCCGCCCCGTGACCATGGTGGTGGCCTTCCCGCCCGGCGGCCAGGCGGATGTGGTGGCCCGGCCGGTGGCGGCGGGGCTGGAACGGGTCTGGCGCCAGCCGGTGCCGGTGGTGAACCGGGCCGGGGCGGCGGGCGAGATCGGCAATGCCTTCGTCGCCCGCGCCGCGCCGGATGGGCTGACCCTGCTGATGGCGCTTTCCTCCCTCGCCATCCTGCCGGAAGCGGCAAGGCTGCTCGGCCGCGCCCCGGCCTATGAGCTGGACCAGCTCACCCCCGTCGCCCTGTTCTCCGCCGATCCGACCCTGCTGGTGGTGGCGGCCGACAGCCTCTGGAAGACCCTCGCCGACTTCCTGGCCGATGCGAAGGCGCGGCCGGGGGCGATCAGCTACGGCTCCTCGGGCAATTACTCGGCGCTGCACGTGCCGGTGGCGATGCTCACCACGGCGGCGGGGATCGAGCTGCTGCACGTGCCCTTCCAGGGCGGCGGCCCGGCGCTGACCGCGCTGCTGGGCGGCCAGGTGCAGGCCATGGCCAGCGGCCCCGGCCCGATCGCCCCGCATATCCGCGACGGCCGGCTGCGGGCGCTCGCCTGCTGGGGCGCCCGCCGCCTGCCGGGCTACGAGGCGGTGCCGACCCTGGTCGAGAGCGGCTTTCCCGAGGCCGAGTTCTATATCTGGACCGGCGTCTTCGCCCCCGCCGGCACCCCCGCGCCGCTGCTGGCCGCGCTGCGCCAGGGACTGCGGCACGTGGCCGAGGATGCCGAGGTGCAGCGCGCCCTCGCCGCCGGCGGCAATACGCTGGACTACCGCGATGGCAAGGCCTTCGAGGAGTTCTTCCAGGCCGATGCCGCCCGGCTGCGGCGGGCGGTTCAGCGGATCGGCAAGGTGGAGTAGGCTCGGCCCAGCATCCTGACGAGGGCCCGCATGACCGCCACCACCGAAGCCACCATCGCCGCCTGGCTCGCCACCCAGCAGGAGGCCATGCTGGGCGTGCTGGAAGCCATGGTGAATACCGATGGCGGCAGCTACGACAAACCCGGCGTCGATGCCGTGGGCGGCATCGTCCAGCGCTTCATGGCCGATCGCGGCATCCCGGTGGAGGTCGTCCCGCGCGAGAAGCACGGCGATTGCCTGAAGGCCATGGTCGCCGGCGAGGACCGCCTTTCCCGCGGCAATGCCAAGGAGAAGATCGTCCTCATGGGGCACCGGGACACGGTCTTCCCCAAGGGCGAGCCGACCCGCCGGCCCTTCCGCATCGAGGACGGCATCGCCTCCGGCCCCGGCGTCGCCGACATGAAGGCGGGGCTGGTGATGAACATGTTCGTCCTCGCCGCCTTCCAGCAATTCGGCGGGGCGCCCGGCCCACTGGTCGGCCTGTTCACCGGCGACGAGGAGATCGGCAGCCCGGAGGGCCGCGCCGTCATCGAGAGCACCGCCCGCGAGGCCCGCGTCGTGTTCAATTCCGAACCCGGCCGGCCCAACGGCGGGGTTGTCACCGGCCGCAAGGGCGGCGTCTTCTCGGTCTTCGACATCGAGGGCAAGGCGGCCCATTCGGGCGGCAATTTCGAGGCCGGGATCAGCGCCATCGGCGAGCTGGCGGCCAAGATCACCGCGATCCATGCGCTGACCGACCTCGACCGCGGCATCACCCTGAACGTCGGCCTGGTCTCCGGCGGGCAGAGCGTGAATACCGTGGCCCCCTGGGCCCAGGGCCAGATCGACCTGCGCTACCGGGAACCCGCCGACCGGGACGAGGTGATGGGCAAGATCCACGCGATCATCGCCAAATCCTTCATCCCCGGCACGAAGTCCACGCTGACCATCCGCGGCGAGTTCCTGCCGCTGACCCAGACCCCGGCGGCGGCGAAGCTATTCAGCATGTACCAGACGGCGGCGGCCGAGAGCGGCTTGACCATCACCGGCGAGTTCAGCGGCGGCTGCGCCGACAGCGGCTTCACCGCGGCCGTCGGTGCGCCCACCATCTGCGCCGTTGGCCCGGTCGGCGGCAAGGCCCACAGCCCGGAGGAATACCTGGAGGTCGCCAGCCTGGTCCCCCGCGCCCAGGCCATGGCAAGGGCCATCCTGAGGTTGGACCACGCCGGGCTCTAACTCACAAAAATAGATGAGGGGTCCGGGGAGAATACTTTCTCCCCGGTCTTGCTCCCTTTGCCTCCGCCCGGTTTCCGCCTAGGTAGCCCCCTCATGCCCCGCCATCGGGGCCCATCGGGGAGGCCTTCCATGGCGGATCGGGTTGAGGTTGCAGGTCTGAGCGTGGCGCGCGCGCTGCGCGACTTCCTGGACAACGAGGCGCTGCCGGGCACCGGCGTGACGCCGGAGCGGTTCTGGACCTCCTATGCCGCCATCCTGCGCGACCTCGCCCCGCGCAATGCCGCGCTGCTGGCCAAGCGCAACGACCTCCAGGCGAAGATCGACGCCTGGCATGCCGCGCATCCGGCGAGGCCGGTGGATCTCGCCGCCTATACCGCCATGCTGCGGGAGATCGGCTACCTCGTGCCGGAGGGCCCCGCCTTCCAGGTCGGCACCACCAATGTCGATGCCGAATTCGGCCATGTCGCCGGGCCGCAGCTGGTCGTGCCGGTCTCCAATGCCCGCTATGCGCTGAATGCCGCCAATGCCCGCTGGGGCAGCCTCTACGATGCGCTTTATGGCACCGATGCCATTCCGGATACCGATGGCGCGGCCCGCGGCAAGGGCTACAACCCGGCGCGCGGCAAGAAGGTCATCGAATTCGCCCGGAAGGCGCTGGACCGCATCGCCCCGCTCGCCGGCGGCGCCTCCCATGCCCAGGCGAAATTCTATGCCATCGCCGCCGGCGCCCTGGCGGTGACGATGCAGGACGGCAGCACCGCCGGCCTCGCCCGCCCCGGCCAGTGCATCGGCTACCTGGGGGAGGCCACGGCGCCCTCCTCGCTGCTGTTCGTCCACAACGGCCTGCATGCCGAGCTGGTGATCGACCGCGACCACCCGATCGGCAGGGACGACCCGGCCGGCGTCGCCGACCTGGTGCTGGAAAGCGCCGTCACCACCATCGTCGACTTCGAGGACAGCGTCGCCGCCGTCGATGCCGAGGACAAGGTCGAGGTCTACCGCAACTGGCTCGGCCTGATGAACGGCACGCTGGAGGCGAGCTTCGAGAAGGGCGGCAAGACGCTGGTCCGCAAGCTGAACGCGGACCGCACCTACCTGCAGCCCGCGGGCGGCGCCATCACGCTCCATGGCCGCTCGGTCATGCTGGTGCGCAACGTCGGCCACCACATGATGACGGATGTCGTCACGCTGGACGGTGCCGAAACGCCGGAGACCATCCTCGACGCCATGTGCTCGGTCGCCATCGCGCTGCACGACCTGCGGGTCAAGAAGCTGAACAGCCGCGCCGGCAGCGTCTACATCGTGAAGCCGAAGATGCACGGGCCGGAGGAAGTGGCCTGGGCGAACGAGCTCTTCGGCCGGGTCGAGGATGCCTTCGGCCTGCCGCGCGCCACGCTCAAGATGGGCATCATGGACGAGGAGCGCCGCACCACGGTGAACCTCCCCGAATGCATCCGCGCCGCCAAGGATCGCGTCGCCTTCATCAACACCGGCTTCCTCGACCGCACCGGCGACGAGATCCACACCGCGATGGCCGCCGGCCCAGTCCTTCGGAAAGGCGACATGCGCGGTGCCGCCTGGATCAAGGCCTATGAGGACTGGAACGTCGACGTCGGGCTGATGTGCGGGCTGCGCGGCCGGGCGCAGATCGGCAAGGGCATGTGGGCGGCGCCCGATGCCATGGCCGACATGCTGGTGCAGAAGGTCGGCCATCCCAAGGCCGGGGCGAATACCGCCTGGGTCCCCTCCCCGACCGCCGCGACGCTGCATGCGCTGCACTACCATGAGGTCGATGTCGCGGCCCGGCAGGAGGAGATCGTCCAGGGCGGCCGTCGCGCCAAGCTCGACGACATCCTCACCATCCCGCTGGCGACCGACACCAATTGGCCGGCCGATGCGGTGCAGGCCGAGCTCGACAACAATGCGCAAGGGATCCTCGGCTATGTCGTGCGCTGGATCGACCAGGGCGTCGGCTGCTCCAAGGTGCCGGACATCAACAATGTCGGGCTGATGGAGGATCGCGCGACCCTGCGGATCAGCGCCCAGCACATCGCCAATTGGCTGAAGCACGGCATCACCACCGAGGCGCAGGTGATGGAGACGCTGAAGCGGATGGCCGCGGTGGTTGATGGCCAGAATGCCGGCGATCCGCTCTATACCCCGATGGCGCCCGGCTTCGACGGCGTGGCCTTCAAGGCGGCCTGCGACCTGGTCTTCCAGGGCGCGGCGCAGCCCAATGGCTATACCGAATTCGTCCTGACCGAGCGCCGCCGCGAAGCCAAGGCGGCCTGACCGGCGGCCGCCGCCCCGGCCCTTGCGGCCAGGGGCGGCGCCGTTGCCGCGGGCCGAGGCTCAGTGGGCGCTGAACAGCGTCCCCGGCGGCGGCTCGATCGGCAGGCAGACCAGCCGCGTGCCCGGCCGCGCCTCGTTGTGCGTCACCGCATCCTCGCAGGCGGCGAGGCTGGGGTAGGTCTGGAAGCCGAGGGTGGGCAGCCGGTCCGGCACGGTGCCGGCACCGCCACCGGACGCAACCGCGGCCAGGGTGGCGACGACGATGACGAAATCCGTCATGGCTCTGTCTCCGCTGCGCGGGATCGCGCAACGGTGAGCCTATCGGCAGCGCGGACTGCCTTGCCGTGACAATCCATACAGCTTCACTGAAGTCGGCGTGACAAATTCAGTCGCGCTGATCCGCGCGGCGGTTCTGCATGACGTGCCAGGCGGTGCCGAGCGCGCGGAACTCATAGCCGAGGATGGGCTTCAGCCGGGTCTCGACCGGCACCGCGATCTCACGCAGCGGCACCCCGGCGCAGGCCTTGGCCAGCTCCTGGCCGAGCGCCGTCGCCAGGCCGACGCCGCGGCCGTTGCAGCCGGTCCAGGCCAGCACCCCCGGCGCAAGCTCGTAGACATGCGGCAGCTTGTCCTGAGTGCCGCCGATATGGCCCCACCAGACATACTCGAATTCGAAGTCGCCGACCTGGGGGAAGACCCGGGCGATGCGGGCGCGGATGCGGTCCTTGATGCGGCCCTCCCAGCCGAAGGGGACAATCAGCCCGCCGCCGGTCACCAGCCGGCCATCGGCGTCGAAGCGGTAGAAGAACAGGTCGCCGCGGGTATCCGACAGCGCATGACCCTCCGGCAGGATGGATTTGCGGATGTTGTCGGACAGCACACTGGTCGCCATCTGGTAGCTGCGCACCGGCACCACGGTGCGGGCGAGGCCGGGCCAGAGCCCGGGCGGCGTATAGGCATTGGTCGCCAGGATGATGCGGTCGGCGCCCAGCCTGCCGCCCGGCGTCTCCATCACCCAGCCGCTCGGCTCCCGCGTGATGCGCGTCACCGGGCTGCGGGTATGGATGGTGGCGCCGGCCTTGATCGCCGCCGCCGCCAGCCCGCGCGCATAGCCCAGCGGGTTGATCCGCCCGCCGCTGCGATTCTCCCAGCCGCCCTCCCAGGACTCGCTGCCGGCCAGCCCGGCGACCTCGGCCTTGGACAGCACCCGCACCGGCGCGCCGCGGCTGCCCCATTGCCGGACGCGCGATTCGACCAGCTTCATGCGGGAAGGCCGGTGCGCCGGCTGGATCCAGCCGTTCTGCACCGCCTCCGCCGCGATGCCATGCCGGCGGATCAGGTCGAAGACCAGGCTGGCGCTGTCGCGGACCAGGGCCACGAAGGCCTCCCCCTTCTCCGCCCCGCCCAGCTCGCGCGGGGTCGCCGCGACGATCGCATCCGGGTCCATGCGGGACAGGTTGGGGATGACCTGGCCGTTGTTGCGGCCGGAGGCGCCGAAGCCGATCTCGGCGGCTTCCAGCACCGTGCAGGCGATGCCCGCCTCGGCCAGGTGCAGCGCGGCGGAAAGGCCGGTGAAGCCGGCGCCCACCACCGCCACGTCGCAATGCGCTCCGCCGGCCAGCGCCACCGTGGCCGGCGGCGGCGGCGCCGTCGCGGCCCAAAGGCTCTTCGGCATGGCGGCAACGGTCCCACTCATCCACGGCACTCCGGTCTGCCGGAGAGTGGTAGCGCGTCGCGCGCGATGCGGCGATGGCGTTTCCCGGGCCGCGCCGGCGTCACACGCCGGTGGCGGCATCCGGTGCGGTCAGCGCCGCCAGCACCATGGCGCGGCTGGCCGCCACCTGGTCCCGCATCAGCGCGGCGGCGGCCTCGGCATCGCCGCAGGCCAGGGCCGCGGTCAGCGCCCGGTGCTCATGCGCCATCTCGCCGCTGCGGTCGCGCCGCCTGAGGCCGAGCACCAGCATCCGCGTGCTCTCGTCCAGCAGCCGGCCGATCTGCCGGGCCAGCCGGGCATTGCCGGAGAGCCCCGCGATGGCGACGTGGAAAGCCCGGTTGGCCTCGAGGAAGCCGAGCGCGCTGGTGGGATCCTCCGGCCGGTAGCCGGCCTCGCAGACCGCGTCGAGCTGGCCGAGCGCGGCGGCATCGATGCTGCCCCGCGGCCGTCCGGCGGCACGCCGCGCCGCCTCGGGCTCCAGCAGCAGGCGAAGGTCGAAGACCTCGTGGATGTCCCGGATCGTCACCAGGGAGACGATCCAGCCGCGGCGCGGCACCGGCTGCACCAGCCCTTCCTCGGCGAGGCGGGCCAGGGCGGCGCGGATCGGCGCCTTGCCGAGGCCGAGGCGCCCGGCGGTGGCCGCCTCGGACAGGGTCTCGCCCGGGGCCAGGCGGGTGGTGACGATATCGCGCCGCAGCGCCACCAGCGCCCGGGTGGTGAGCGAGGCCGGCAGGGTGATGGGTGCGAGAAAGGACATCGGGCCGCCCTGAACTTGGGACATGACCCGGGTTAACACGCCAGCGGATGCGGTTGCAAACCGACCCACGACACGGAATCGTTGTATCCGGCGCGGCTCAGTCGACGCTGGCGCCGGAGCGGCGGATGGTCTCGCCCCAGCGGGCGATGTCGCGCTCATGCACCGCGCGGAAGCCGGCCGGGCTGGTATCGCTCGGCGGGGTGATGCCCTGGGTCTCGACCAGCCAGGCCTGGAACTCGGGGGCGCCGATGATGCGGGCGATCTCGGCATTCATCCGGGTCTGGATCGCCGCCGGCAGGCCGGGCGGGGCGAGCAGCCCGTACCAGGTGCTGGTCTCGAAGCCGGGCATGGCGCAGGCCTCGGCCATGGTGGGGACGCCCGGCAGCGCCCGGACCGGCTCCAGCGTGGTGACCGCCAGGGCCTTCACCTGGCCCTGCTGCACCGCGCCGATGCTGGGTCCGGTCTGGTTGAAGAAGAGGTCCACGTCGCCGGCCAGCAGCGCCCCCATGGCGCCGGGCTGGCCGCGATAGGGCACATGCGTCAGCGCGATGCCGTTGGCATTGGCGAATTGCGCGCCGGCGAGATGGGTGGAGGCGCCGTTGCCGGTCGAGGCATAGTTCAGCGCGCCGGGCCGGGCGCGGGCGGCGGCCAGCACGTCGGCGCAGGTGGCGTATTGCGGCCGCTTCTCCGGGTTGACCAGCAGCACGTTCGGCACGTCGCCGAGCAGGATGACATGGGTGACGTCGCGCAGCGGGTGGAAGGGCAGGTTGCGGTAGAGCCCGGCATTGATGGCATGGGTGCCGGCGGTGCCGAGCAGGAACAGGTAGCCATCCGGCCGCGCCTTGGCGACCGCGTCGGAGGCGATGTTGCCGCCGGCGCCGGTGCGGTTGTCGACGACCACCGGCTGGCCGAGCGCGCGGGAGAGCGGCTCGGCCAGCTTGCGGGCATAGATGTCGGTGCCGGCGCCATTGGGGAAGCCGCCGAGGATGGTGATGGGGCGGCTGGGCCATTGGTCCTGTGCCCAGGCGGGGGCCAGGGCGGGGCCGGCGAGGAGCATCGTGGCGAGGATCAGGCGGCGGAGCATCCCGGGGCGTCCTTCTCTGTTTCCAGGGGGGCAGGTTTCGGCGCCGCATGGTGTGGGATAGGCTGGGCGCATGACCAGCCAAACCAAGGCCCCCCGGCGCATCGCGCGCGGCGGAAAATCCATCTATGGCGCGCCGCTCGGCATCCTGATGCTGGAAGCCCGTTTTCCGCGCATTCCCGGCGACATGGGCAATGGCGAGACCTGGCCCTTCCCGGTGCTGTTCAAGGTGGTGCGCGGCGCGACGCCGGAACGCGTGGTGCTGGAAGGCGCGCGCGGGCTGCTGCCCGATTTCATCGCCGCGGCGCGGGAGCTGGTGGACCTCGGGGCCGAGGCCATCACCACCAACTGCGGCTTCCTGTCGCTGTTCCAGCGGGAGATCGCCGCCGCCGTCGGGGTGCCGGTCGCCACCTCCTCCCTCATGCAGGTGCCCTGGGTGCAGGCGACCCTGCCGCCGGGCCAGCGGGTCGGCGTGGTGACGGTGAGCGGCGGGTCGCTGACCCCGGCGCATCTGGAGGCGGCGGGGGTGCCGCTGGATGTCCCCGTGGTCGGGACCGAGGGCGGGCGCGAGTTCTTCCGGGTGCTGATCCAGGCCCAGGCGGTGGACATGGACGTCGATCTGGCGGAGCAGGACATCCTGGAGGCCGGGCGGGCGCTGGTGGCGGCGCATCCGGAGGTGGGCGCGATCGTGCTGGAATGCACCAACATGCCGCCCTATGCCGCTGCCCTGAGGGAGGCGGTGGGGCTGCCCGTCTATGACATCTACTCGATGATCACCTGGTTCCAGGCGGGTCTGCGGCCGCGGCGCTTCGGATAAATTCTGCTAAAGCCTGCTCAATTCGCTGAAATTCGGCTCAATTCGGTAAAATTCGCTAAAATTTTTCACAATTTTTCCGGCCAAACCATTGATTCGGCTGAATTTCGTGTGTCGGCCGGCGGGTTTTCCGGCCTTCGACCCGCGCATTGGACGCAGCGGTGCCTGTGACAGTATTCCTATAAACTTCTGGGCCGGCCGATGCAAGCGACGCAGCGGGCGAAGGCGGCCAGGTCGGTCCAGCGCGCGGCCGGGGCGACCGCCGCGGTGGTGAAGTGGCCGCCGGCGGCGCGGATGCCGCCCTCGATCATCAGGTTGTCGTGCAGGTCGAATTCCTCCACCGCCATGCCCTCGGCATCCTCCCAGCCCTCCCCCCGGCGGCGGGCGGCGGGGCCGAGGGCGGCCAGGGTCCGGCTGCCGAAGCGGGCATCGGTATTCATGAAGCCGGCGATGGGGCGGCCCAGCGCCCGCATGAAGCCGAGCTCGTAGACCGTGCCGGGGTCGGCCGAGGGGCCGCGGAAGGGGGTGAGGTTGGCGATCAACGCGTCGCAGCTCCGGATATGCGCCTCGTTCGCCAGGTAGAGGCGGAACCACTCGGGCTCCCCCGCCGGGGGCGGGACGGGCGGCGGCTCGGTCGGGAAGACGCCGACATGGCCCTCCGCCGCGCAGATGGCGCGCTTGGCGGCGGCGATGCGATCGGCATCGGCGAAGAAGAGTTCGGGGCCGGCGAGGTAGATGCGCATGCTGTCCTCATGCCCGGGCGCGGGCGGCGGCTCGATCCATCCCATCGGGCGGCCTGGCTTGCCGCGGACGCCGGGGCGGGCTGCAATGCTGCCCATGGATTATGAAGCGCAATACAACAACCGGGCCCTGGTTCCTGAACATCCCGGCATCATCGCCGGCTGGGTGCGGGATGCGGCGGCCTTCCGCGCGGGCTGGGCCGAGGCCGAGCTGGGACTGGCCTATGGGCCGGGCGAGCGCGAAAGGCTGGACCTGTTCCGGCCGGGACCGGGCGAGGATTGGCCGACCGCCCTCTTCGTCCACGGCGGCTATTGGCAGTCATTGGACCGGAGCGTCTTCAGCCATTGCGCGCGGGGCCTGCTGGCCCGGGGCGTGGCCGTCGCGGTGCCCTCCTACGACCTCTGCCCAGGCGTGACGCTGGCACAGATCACCGAGCAGCTGCGGGTGGCGGCGGCGCTGGTGCACCGGCGCTGCGGCCGGCGGCTGCTGGCGATGGGGCATTCGGCCGGTGGCCACGCGAGTGCGATGCTGATGGCGACGGATTGGGCGGCGCGCGGCCTGCCGGCGGGGCTGGTGGCGGCCGGGCTGCCGATCTCCGGCGTCTTCGAATTGGAACCGCTGGTCGGGACCAGCATCAATGCGGCGCTCGGCCTGGATGTGGCGGCGGCGCGGGCGCAGTCCCCTGCCCTGCTGCCGGCGCCCGCCGGGCTGGCGCTGCATGCGGTGGTGGGCGGCAGCGAGAGCGACGAGTTCATCCGCCAGACCCGCGACTTCGCCGCGCATTGGGGCGGCAGCTGGGAGGCGCTGCCGGGCGCCAACCACTTTACCGTCCTGGCGCCGCTGAGCGATGCGGAAAGCCCGCTGGTGCGGCGCGCGGCGCGGCTGGCCGGGGAGGCCGGCCGCGCCTGACCAAGATGGGGCCGGCGGGCGATGCCGCCGGCCCCCGCGGCCTCAGCGCTTCGGGTTCTGCGGCTGCGCCGTGGTGCCGGTCGCGCGGGTGGTGCCGGCGGCACGGTCGTCATCGACCGAGACCTCGGTGTGGCGCACGCTGTCGCGGATGGTGCGGGTCTCGTCGTCGCTGGTCTTGCGCAGGACGACTTCCTCCACCACCCGGGCCTCCTTGGCGACCACGGCTTCCTCGGTGGTCTCGGTCGCCTCGATGGTGCGGTCCTGGAAGGCGGCGGCCGTCGCATCGACCGGGCGGTCGACCGGGCGGCGCTCCACCTGGACATGCTCCTGGTGCAGGGTCACCTGCTCCTCGACCGGAGTCTCCACGATGTGGGAATGCACCCGGATGCGGCCGGTGGCGGCCTCGCGCTTGCCGACGCGGAGATGCTCCTCGACGACGGGGATGACCTCGTCCTGGCCGTCGCGGACCGTCCCGCCGGTGGCGGTGCTTCCGGTGGCCGCGGACCGGGTCGGCATGCCGGCCGGCAGCGAGGCGGTGGTGCCGACGCCGCTGCCCATGCCCGTGGCCGCGCCCGCGGTGCCGGTGTCCATGGCATTCACCTTGGTCGCGGTCGCGCCGCTGCCCTGCCAGCCGGACTGGCGCCAGCTCGCCTCGCGCTGGTCGAGGTCGACCGCGCCGGAGGACTCGAGGACTTCGGTGACGCTGGTGATGCGGTCCTCGGGGACGGTGGCAGAGAGGACGGCGCCGCCGCGGCGGATCGCTTCCTCCAGCACGTCGCGGTCGGGGGCGCTGACGCCGAGATCCCGCAGGCGGGTGGCATCGGCCTCGGAGCCGTAGAGCGCGGCGCGGACGCCGCCGACCTGCATGGCGAGGGTCTGCGCGGCGGTCTCGGCCTCGCTCATGCTGTCGAAGACGGCGGTGATGGTCTGGCTGTTCGTATGGGTGCTCATGGTGGACCTCATGGCTGCGGATTCGGTTGCGGGATCGCGATGGGCGGCCGGCGGCTGCCGGGTGACCTCCGCGTGCTGGCGCAGGACGTCGATGGATTGCTCGACCTCCTCGAGGCGGATGCTGCGGCGGAGGCGCAATTCCTCCCGCAGCACCAGCCGCTTCTCCACGACGAGGATTTCCTCGAGCACCGGGATCACCGTGACCCGGCCGTCCTCCTCCTCATGCGGGACGGGAAGCGGCTCGCCTTCGGCCAATTGGCGGCCGATGGCGCGGCGTTCGAAGGTCACCGCCTCGCTCCGCAGGGTGGCCTGCAGCTGATGCTGCTCGACCTCGCTGCGAAGTTCGACGCGGACCCGGCCGGTCTCGACCTGCTCGGTCGAAATCCTGGCTGATTCCTCGATGACTTGTATCGACTCTGTACCCGATTCCGGACTGCCATCGTTATGCTGTGGCACTTGTTTGGATTCCCATAAGGCAGGCCGGAATTGACTATCTAAGGAACAGCGGAAGCGGCACTTCGTTCATTTCATCAACACGAATACTTCGTTTTATATAATTCGGGCGAATCAGGCCTGCTGCCGAACCGGTTCCCGCCGCGCCGCGGTGCCGGAAAGACCCTTTGGCAATGCGCCGAAATCCGGCAAACCAGCGGCGGATCAGCTTCGGGAGCGGCAGGGATGACGGCCATCGGCAGGCGGGGTGCACTGGGTGCGGCGGGGGCCTTGGCCGTGCCGGCGCTGCTGGGGCCGGCACGGGCCCAGGCGGCCGGGGTGAAGATTGGGCTGGTGGCGATCCAGACCGGGCCGCAGGCCGCGCTCGGCACCCAGCTGCGCGACGGCTTCCTGCAGGGGCTGAAGCACCTCGACAACAAGCTCGGCGGGCTGGCGGTGGAGGTGGTGCCGATCGACGACGAGCTGCGGCCGGAGGTCGCGGTCACCAAGGTCCGCACCGCGATCGAGCGGGACAAGGTGGATTTCGTCGTCGGCGTGCTCTTCTCGAACATCCTCGCGGCGGTGATGCGGCCGGTGACGGAAAGCGGCACCTTCCTGATCTCGACCAATGCCGGGCCCTCGACCTTCGCCGGGCGGGGGTGCAACCCGAATTTCTTCACGACCAGCTACAACAACGACCAGGTCCATTCGGTGATGGGCCAGGCGGCGCAGGATGCCGGGCACAAGCGGGTCTTCGTGCTGGTGCCGAACTACCAGGCCGGGCGGGATGCCGTCGCCGGCTTCAAGTCCCGCTTCAAGGGCGAGGTGGTGGACGAGGTCTATGTGCCGCTGACCCAGCTCGACTTCTCGGCCGAGCTGGCGAAGATCGCGGCGGCGAAGCCGGATGCGCTCTTCACCTTCATGCCGGGCGGGCTCGGCATCAACCTGGTGCGGCAGTACCGGCAGGCGGGGCTGGCGACCATTCCCTTCCTGTCCACCTTCACGGTGGACGAGGCGACCCTGCCGGCGCAGCAGGATGCGGCGCTCGGCTTCTTCTCGGCGGCGCCCTGGGCGCCCAACATGGACAATGCGGCGAATACCCGCTTCGTGCGGGATTTCGAGGCGGGCTTCGGCTACGTGCCGGCGAGCTACGCGGCGCAGAGCTACGACGCGGCGATGCTGCTGAACAGCGCCATCCGCAAGGTGGGCGGCAATCTCGGCGCGAAGGATGCGCTGCGCGCGGCGCTGCGGGCGGCGGAGTTCCAGTCGGTGCGGGGCGACTTCAAGTTCGGCGTCAACCACTACCCGGTGCAGGATTTCTGGTTGTGCCAGGTGGCGAAGCGGGCGGACGGCAAGTTCCAGACCGAGACGGTACGCAAGGTGCTGACCAGCGACGTGGACCCTTGGGCGGCCGAATGCCGGATGCGTTGAGCCGCCGATGAGTCTCGGGCTGTTCCTGGTGCAGGGGCTGAACGGCCTGCAATTCGGGGTGCTGCTGTTCCTGGTCGCGGCGGGGCTGACGCTGGTCTTCGGGGTGATGGATTTCATCAACCTAGCGCATGGGGTGCAGTACATGCTGGGCGCCTATCTCGGCGCAAGCCTGGCCGCCGTGACGGGCAGCTTCTGGGGCGGGCTGCTGCTGGCGCTGCCGGCGACGCTGGCCTGTGGGCTGGTGCTGGAATGGCTGGTCTTCCGGCACCTGTACGACCGCGACCACCTGTCGCAGGTGCTGGCGAGCTTCGGCGTCATCCTCTTCCTGAACGAGGCGGTGAAGATCGTCTGGGGCACCGCGCCCTTGCAGATGGCGGGCCCGGCGCTCCTCGCCGGCGGCATCACCCTGCTGCCGGGGCTGCAGTATCCGGTCTACCGGCTGGCGATTCTCGGCGCCGGGCTGGCGACGGCGGGGCTGCTCTGGCTGCTGGTGGAGCGCACGAAGGCCGGCGCGCTGGTGCGGGCCGGGGCCACGAATGCGGCGATGGTGGCGGCGCTCGGCGTCGATATCCGCCGGCTGTTCATGCTGGTCTTCGGCTTCGGCGCGATGCTGGCGGGCTTCGCCGGGGTGATGGCGGCGCCGGTCCTCTCGGTCGAGCCGGGGATGGGGGATGGGGTGCTGATCCTCGCCTTCGTCGTCATCGTCATCGGCGGCATCGGCAGCGTGCGCGGGGCCTTCATTGCGGCGCTGCTGGTCGGGCTGGTGGAGACCCTGGGACGGTCGCTGATGCCCGACCTGCTGCGCCTTTTCATGGCGGCCTCGCCGGCGCGGCAGGCGGGCGCGGCGATCGGCTCCATGCTGGTCTATGCGGTGATGGCGCTGATCCTGGCGGTGCGGCCGCGCGGGCTGTTTCCGGTGCGCGGGTGATCAAGCGATCCTGGCTGCCGCTGCTGGTCTTCGCCCTGCTGGCGGCGGCGCCCGTCGTCGGGCTCGGCGAGGGCTATGTGCTGACCATCCTGGCGCGGGCGATGATCATGGGGCTGGCGGCGGTCAGCCTCTGGCTGCTGGTCGGCGGTGCCGGCTTGGTCAGCCTCGGCCATGCGGCGATGCTGGGCGTCGGCGCCTATGCGGTGGTGGCGCTGAACGATGCGCGGGTGACGGAGGCGCTGGTGGTGGCGCCCATCGCCATGGCCGCGGCGGCGCTGTTCGCGCTGCTGACGGGCGCGGTCGCGGTGCGGACCAGCGGCGTGCATTTCATCATGATCACCCTGGCCTTCGGGCAGATGGCCTTCTTCACCGCGGCCTCGCTGGCGGGCTATGGCGGCGACGACGGCTATACGCTGTATGGCCGCAGCACGCTGGCGGGGGGGCGCTGGCTGGAGGATCGGGTGGTCTTCCACTACCTCTGCCTCGGCCTGCTGGCCGCCAGTCTGCTGGGCGGGCGGGTGCTGCTCGCCTCCCGCTTCGGCCGGGTACTGCGGGCGGTGCGGGAGAACCCCGAGCGGGTGCGGGCGGTGGGCTTCTCCCCCACGCCCTACCGGCTGGTCGCCTATGCCATCGCCGGCGCGGTGGCGGGGCTGGCGGGGATGCTGCTGGCCAATGCGACGGAATTCGTGGCGCCCTCCTTCCTCGCCTGGCAGCGCTCGGGCGACCTGCTGTTCATGGTGATCCTGGGCGGGCTCGGCTCGCTGCATGGGGCGGTGCTGGGGGCGCTGGCCTTCGTGCTGCTGGAGGAGGGGCTGAGCCACTGGACCCAGCATTGGCGGCTGGTCTTCGGGCCGCTGCTGGTGCTGGCGGTGCTGCATCTGCGGGGCGGGCTGGCGGGGGTGCCGGGGCAGATCGGCCGGATGCTGCGGCGTGGCTGAGCCGATCCTCGAGGTGATCGGCCTCCGCAAGCGCTTCGGCGGGCTGGCGGTGACCGACAACGTCTCCTTCGCCGTGGCGCCGGGCGGCATCCATGCGGTGATCGGCCCGAACGGCGCGGGCAAGACCACGCTGATCCACCAGCTCTCGGGCACCTTGCGGCCGGATGCGGGGGTAGTCCGCTTCGCCGGGCGCGACGTGACCGCCCTCCCCCTGCACCGCCGGGCGCGGCTCGGGCTGGCGCGGAGCTTCCAGATCACCTCGGTCATCCCCGGCTTCTCGGCGCTGGAGAATGCGGCGCTGGCGGTGCAGGCGCGCAGCGGCTCCTCCTTCCGCTTCCTGCGGCGGGCGGCGGGCGAGGCGAAGCTCAATGCGGCGGCGCTGGCGGCGCTGGACCAGGTGGGGCTGGCGGGCCGTGCCGCGGCGCCGGCCGGGGCGCTCTCGCATGGCGAGAAGCGGCAGTTGGAATTGGCGATCGCCCTGGCGGGCGAGCCGCGCCTGCTGCTGCTGGACGAGCCGCTGGCCGGCGCCGGGCCGGAGGAGACGGAGCGGCTGATCGATATTCTCCTGGGGCTGAAGCGGCGCTACGCGATCCTGCTGGTCGAGCACGACATGCAGGCGGTCTTCGCGCTGGCCGACCGGATCTCGGTGCTGGTCTATGGCCGGGTCATCGCCACCGATGCGCCGGCGGCGACCCGCGCCGACCCGGCGGTGCGGGCGGCCTATCTCGGCGAGGACGCGGTCGCCTGATGCTGGTCGTGGAGGATCTCGCCGCCGGCTATGGCGGCAGCCAGGTGCTCGCCGGCGTCTCGCTGGCGGTCGGTCCCGGGGAGGTGGTGACCCTGCTCGGCCGCAACGGCATGGGCAAGACCACGACCATCCGGGCGATCATGGGGCTGCTGCCGGGGCTCGGCGGCCGGGTGCTGGGCGGGCGGGCCGCATTCGGCGGCACCGCGCTTGTCGGGCGGGCGCCGCACCGGATCGCGCAGCTCGGCCTCGGGCTGGTGCCGGAGGGGCGGCAGGTCTTCCCGACCCTCAGCGTCGAGGAGAACCTGACGGCGACGGCGGCCAGCCGCTTCGGCGCGCCGCGCTGGGGGCTGCGGGAGGTCTTCGGGCTGTTTCCCCGGCTGGAGGAGCGGCGGCGCCAGCCCGGCGCGCAGCTCTCGGGCGGCGAGCAGCAGATGCTGGCGATCGGCCGGGCGCTGATGACCAACCCGCGCCTGCTGCTGCTCGATGAGGCGACGGAGGGCCTCGCGCCGCTGGTGCGGGCCGAGATCTGGGCGGTGCTGGCGCGGCTCAAGGCGGAGGGCCAGGCGATCCTGCTGATCGACAAGAACCTCGGCGCGGTGCTGCGGCTGGCGGACCGGCATGTGGTGATGGAAAAGGGCCGCACGGTCTGGACCGGCAGCAGCGAAGCACTGGCCGCGGCGCCGGGCTTGCGCGAAACTTACCTGCACGTCTGAAACAAACAGGAGGCGAATATGGAGCTGCCAGCGATGACCGCAGGGATCACCCCGGCCGGGACGGGCGAAGGCGGGGTGGTCTGGAACATCCTCGGCCAGACCTACAAGCCGATGCAGCATTCCGCCGCATCCTTCGCCTTCGAGACGCTGTTCCCGGACGGCACCTTCGTGCCGCCACATATCCATGCCGACCAGGATGAGTTCATCTACATGCTCGACGGCACCTTCGAGCTCTTCCTGGCGGGGGAGACGAAGCACGCCTCGACCGGCGACCTGATCAAGATGCCGATGGGCAGCCCGCATGGCATCTTCAACAAGTCGGGGAAGCCGGTGCGGGCGCTGTTCTGGGTGGCGCCGAGCAAGGGGCTCTACGAGCTCTTCAGCCGCATCCACGGTGTCGGCGATCCGGGGGAAGTCGTCCGGATCGCCGCCGAATACGGCGTGGAGTTCCTGCCGCCGCCCGGCTGAGCAACGGGACTGAGCGGCGGGGCCGATCAGCCGGTGCGGCATTCCCGCGGCTCGAACTCGACGCGGCGGTCGAGCGCATCGGTCGCATCGTCCCGGCCGGTGCCGACCAGCGGCCGGGCGGCGCCGAAGCCCTCGGTCCGGAGGCGCGGGCCGAGGCCGGGCTGGTCCGCGATCAGCTTGCTGCGGATGGTCTGGGCCCGCATCAGCGACAGCCGCTCGTTCCAGGATGCCGTGCCGGTGGTGCTGGCATGGCCTGAGACATCGAGGCAGGCCTCATCGGCGCGGGTGCGGTTGGCGATCTGCCGCAGCCACATGTCGTAGGGGCCGCTGATCGCCGGGTCGGGCCAGAACTCCGTGGCGCCGGGGCGGAACAGGAACTTCACCGCCAGGCGCTTCCGCTCCAGCCCGTAGTCCACCAGCTGGCCGAAGGCGCGCTCGGCCTCCTGCGGCTGGCCCAGCGCCGTGGCGGTCAGGTACTGGCCGTTCAGGGTGCGGAGCTGGTTGCCCTTCGGCGCGGCCTTGGCATCGGCATAGAGCGTCTTGGCCTGGGCGAAGCGGCCGGCCTCGTAGGCGGTGGTCGCCTGGGTGATCAGCGCCTCCGCCTTCAGCCCATCCAGCCAGGCGGCGTCGATGGCATCGCCCGGATTGCCGGCGCAGACCTTGAGATAGGCGGCAGCGGCGGGGTCGGCGAGCCAGGTGGGGCTGTCGCGGGTGAAGGCGGTCGGGGTGGTGTCGACCTCATCCGGGCGGACCCAGGCGGTCTCGTGCGCCACCACCTTGCCGGTCGAGAGATCGGCCAGCACCGCCCAGATGCGATAGGCCGCGGGGGCCTTGTCGGTGCTGTTGGTCAGGCTGCCGGCCTCGACCACGCCGGTGATGGCGCCGAGCAGGACCAGCGGCTTGGCCTCGAGCGCGGCCAGGGTGAAGGGCTGCACCCGAAAGGCCGGATGGCGCTCCCGCACCACCGTGGCGATGCGGCGCGACATGGCGCGGGTGGTCGTGGTCTCGGTACCGCTGGCGCGGTCGATCAGCGGGTCGATGACCAGGTCATGCGGGCCGCCGCGGGCGATCTCGGCCCGGGCCAGCACGGCATCGGCCAGGCTGAGCACGGCGGCGTCGAGCGGCAGCGCCTCCCGCGGCGGCTTCGGCGCCTGGGGGGTGGCGGCCCGCATGACC